>NZ_JAIFKB010000010.1:0-186661 GCF_019641445.1 Rhodococcus sp. DMU2021 | reverse complement strand
GAGCAATCATGGAGAACCGGCGAACGCAGCGCCGGCGATCCCTCATGCCTTCATCCGACAACGCAGCCACCTACGACTTATCCGCAGGTCAGCCTAGCCAGACGAAAGTTTGAGGCTAGCTGCCTCCGTCGGCTCCGCCATCGGCACCTCCGTCAGCCCCGCCGTCGGCTCCGCCGTCACCGCCGCTGTCGGCTCCACCATCGGCGCCCCCGTCGGCACCCCCGTCAGCTCCGCCATCGTGAACGCCCGGGACGCCGGCTGCACCGCCGTCCGCCGGGCCCTCCTCACCTTCGTCCTTGTTCGGATCCTGCTGTGGGTCGGTCATGATTCCTCCCGAGGTCAAAAGGCTTGGGAGCAGCGGTGTTACCGGCTCCCGGAGCCTGCAGCGGTGTATTGTTCGGCCGTTGTCAGCTTATCCCGGCGTATCGGCGGCCACGTCGATTCCGGGATCATCGAACCGTTGTCCCAGACGTTGTACCCCGCGCACTCGCAGGTGCGGCGCTGCGAAGAAGAAAAGTCGACGCGTTGCTCGCCGATAATCGGGTACAGGAGAGTATGGCTGACGAGAATCCCGACGCGTCCGAGTTCGACCCGCAGAACCCCGATCCCGCGAACACTCCTGGTCTCGAACCCGGGGGCGGGGTGGCGCCCGGAGATACTCCGCCCGCCGAGACTGCTGTGGGCGGTCCGCAACACGAACCGCCGCAGCGCCGCAGTGCCGGGGCCCTCATCGCCATCGCGATCGTGGTGATCGTGGTTCTGGTGGTGGCCGTCGGTCTGATCATCCGAGCAGTCGGGCTGTTCTGAGCGCGCGACGAAACGAAGGTGAAGAGGTAGCGGAAAAGCGAACTGCCTCCCGGTAGTAGAGAGGGGCGTGGACCGGTCGCATCACGCCACGAAGGCGATAGCACGCCGCCGTATCAGTCGACTCGATGCGACGGCGGGTTCGGCGCACCCCATGTTCCGAGCCAGACCGTCTTCACGTTGGCCAGCATCCGTCTCGACTCGGCTTCGGACGGCCTGAGTGATCGGTCCTTGAAGAAGGCGATGACGATCATGTCGGTCAGGGTCGTGACGAGGCCTTCGTGGTCGTCCGACAGCGGAGTGATCTCCCCGGCGTCGGCGTCCCTACTCATCTGCGCGGCCAGTCGGCCGTTGAGATCGGTGACCAGCGCTGTCCACCGCGCGCTGAGCTTGTCGTCGTAGTTGACCGCCTGCAGGCCCGCGACCATCACGCGGTCGCGCTCGACCCAGGCGCGGTAGGACGTGCCGAAGAGCCGGTCGAAATAGTCGGCGTGGGATTCGCCGGCGCTGGATCGTCACAGCCGCACGCGCAGCGGGACTGTCGTCGCCGATCCAGAGTATCTGGACCGCCGTGAGCGACCTGGCCGGGCTCGCGGAATCGTCCCGAGTCGGCCGCATCCAAGGATTCTTCGGACGCTCCGTCGTCCACCCGAAGCAGATCGACATTGTCAACGAGGCCTACACGCCCTCGGCCGAGGAACGAGAGCGCGCGCAGCGCATCGTTGACGACGCGTCCGCGTCCTCGGCGGCGGGGGAGACCGCGGTTCTCGACGAGAACGGCAGATTCATCGACCCGGCGGTCGTTGCGAATGCTCGCGTCGTACTCGACCGAGCCCCGGCCATCACAGTACGAGGAGCCACATCATGACCGAACAAACCATCACCGGTCCCGACGCACTGCTGAATGCGGTCGTCGACACCGACGTCGACATCGTCGAGCTGGGACATCCCCACACGACCGGTATGCCTTGCTCACCGAACCACCCCGGATTCCGGATGACGCTCATCCTCCGGCACGGCGACATGGTGCGACCCGACGGCGGATCGGCATCGAACGAGATCATCGTGACCGGCGGACACGTCGGCACCCACGTCGACGCGCTCTCCCACGTCAGCCACGAGGGCAAGCTGCACGGCGGCATCGACGCCCAGGAAGCCCAGCGCGGTGGAAAATTCTCCCAGCTCGGCGCGGAGTCCATTCCCTTCATGCTTCGCCGTGGACTGCTCCTCGATGTCGCACGGGTCCGCGGCGTCGACTCCCTCGACGTGGGGCAGGCGGTCACCGAACAGGACCTGCGCGATGCGGCCGACGCCGCCGGTGTGACACCGCGCCGCGGTGATGTCGTGCTGATCCGTACGGGATGGGCCCGGTACTTCGACGATCCGCAACGCTATCTCGGCCAGCAGGACGGTGTTCCGGGCGCCGATGTCGGTGCGGGCCGGTGGCTCGCGGCCAGCGGCATCGCGGCCGCCGGTGCAGACACGACCGCCTTCGAACACATCCCGGCGGGCAAGGGGCACAGTGTTCTTCCGGTTAACCGAGTGATGCTGGTGGAGAACGGAATCCACATCATCGAGCACCTCGACCTCGAGGATGCAAGCGCCCGCGGCCTGACCGAATTCACGTTCGTCATGGCACCGCTGCGCATCACCGGCGGCACCGGTTCGCCCGTTCGCCCCGTCGCGGTGGTGGCCTCGTGACCAGCACCGAGACCCGACACGACCTGATCGGAACGGTCGTCGGCCGGCTCGCCGCCCTCGCCGCCGACATCCGCACCACGGGACTGCCCGCAGAACTGCGCAAGGACGTCGCGCGCCGGGTGCTCGACCTGCTCGGAAACTCCCTCGCGGCGCACGACCAGCCGTCCGCTCGCGTCGTCACCGAGGTGGCACGCAACTGGTCGGGCGCAGCCGCGGCCACCGGCATCGGCACCGGAGAGCGGTTCCCGGCGGCCACCGCCGCGCTCGTCAACGGAACACTCACCCATTCGATGGATTCCGACGACACCCATCTGCCGTCGGTGCTGCACCCGTCCGCTTCGGTGATCCCGGCGGCGCTCGCCGTCGGTGAAGCAGTGGGAGCCTCCGGTGCAGCCGTTCTCGACGCTGCGGGTGTGGGTGTCGAGATCGTGGTCCGCCTGGGAATGGGCGGCTACGACGAGGAACTCGGCAACTCCGAATTCTTCGAACGTGGCCAGCACGCAACCTCCATCTGCGGTGCCGTAGGTTCGGCTGCCGCCGCAGCGATGCTCTACGGACTCGAGACCGAAGGCATCGCGGACGCCATGGGCATCGCCGCGAGCTTCGGTGCCGGATTGCTCGAAGCCAACCGCACCGGCGGCACGGTCAAGCGGCCGCACTGCGGATGGGCCGCACACTCCGGTGTCACCTCGGCAGAATTTGCTCGCGCCGGGCTCACCGGACCGCCGACCGTGATCGAAGGACGCTTCGGATTCCTGCACGCCTTCTGCGGCGATCGGGCCGACACCGCGAAGGTGCTGGACGGACTGGGCGAGCACTGGGAACTGCCGGGCATCTTCTTCAAGCCCTACCCGTGCAACCACTTCACCCACGCCGGCATCGACGCCGCGCGGGCGCTCGTCCGCGACGGTCTGGACCCGGCCGACATCGTGGAGATCCAACTCGGCGTACCGAAGCCGGTACTACGCACGATCGCCGAGCCCCCGGCATCGAAGGCTGCTCCCGAATCCGGTTACCACGCGGTCTTCTCGGGCCCGTTCACCGTCGCACGGGCACTGCTCGGTGGCTCGGGACTCGGTGTGGGACACGCCGATTTCACCGACGCTGCCGCGAAGGATCCGCGCACACTCGAACTCGCGCGGCTGGTCACGAGTTACAGCGACGACCGCTGCGACGAGATCTACCCACATCAGTTCCCGGCGGTGCTCCGGGTACGTACGCGGGACGGTTCCTGGCACGAGGTTCGCGTCGACTATAACCGGGGTGGTCCGGCGAACCCGCTCTCCGACGACGAGCTCACGATGAAGTTCGATCTCAACGTCGAAGGACGGTTGTCGCCGGAGAGCGCCGTAGAGGTCGCTGGAGCCGCGCTGGCGCTCCCCGCCGCCGAGCCACTCGATGCCCTGATGGCGACCGTGCGCGGTTGATCCACGCAATGTGCGGATCGTGATGGTGTGCCGTCCGGCCGGCACGCGAGAAGGCGGGCCTTCTTCGGTAGCTCTTGTACCGAGAAGACCCGCCTTCGGCGCAGCGCCCCTATGGATCGCGCATGTGGCCGCGGGACCCTGCGACCATCGTCAGGACGGTGTCGCCGTTCGTAGCTCGCGGCGCAGCAGTTTGCCCGTCGCCGTCTTGGGGATGTCGGAGATGATCTCGACGAAGCGTGGGCACTTGTAGGCCGCCAGTCGCTTCTTCGTGAACGCGATCAGCTCATCGGGCGTGACCGTGGCTCCGGGGCGGAGGCTGACGAAAGCTTTGACAGTCTCCCCGCGGTATTCGTCGGGTACACCCACCACCGCTGCTTCGCGAACGGCGTCGTGTTCGTAGAGCACGTCCTCGACCTCGCGAGGCCAGACCTTGTAGCCACTGGCGTTGATCTGGTCCTTCTTGCGGTCGATGATGTAGAACCAGCCGTCGCTGTCCATGTAGCCGACATCGCCGGTGTGCAGCACGCCGTTCGGGATCGAGTTCGCGGTGGCCTCCGGCTTGTTCCAATACCCCGCTACCACCTGCGGCCCCGCCGTCACGAATTCCCCGACCTCGCCCGGGGGAAGGTCGTTGCCGTTGTCGTCGACGATCCGCACGACGGTGTCGTAGACCGGCACGCCCACGGAGGTCGCTCCGGTCAGCTCGTCGACCGGTGCCCGCCTGCCGAGCGGCACCCCGTGGGACGGGGAGGTCGTCTCGGTGAGGCCGTAGATGTTGTGGATGTAGTGGCCGAATCGCTCCTCGAACGCCGCGATGGTGCTCGGTGGGATCGGCGCTCCGCCGGAGTAGATCTTGGTCAGGCTCGCCAAGGCCTCCTTGCTCGCGTTCGGGGCGTTCATCAACGCGATGAACACCGTGATCGATCCGACGGTGAACGTGGCGCGTTGCTTTTCGATCGTCTCGATGGTGTCGGCCGGATCCATGCGGTACATCAGCACCAGCGGTGCACCGGTCAGCAGCGACAGGGCGATGTGGCCGACGAGCCCGGTGATGTGGAACAGCGGTGCGACGCCGAGGACGACGTCGTCTGGACCGATGTCGATCCAGTCCCGGTAGGTCTGCGCGTTGAACGCCACGTTGCGGTGGGTTGTCATCGCGCCCTTCGGTGGGCCGGTGGTCCCGGAGGTGTATGTCAGGAAAGCGACCGTGTCGGGGCCGATCTCGGCAGGCGGCACGGTTCGGCCACGGAAGGCCGTGAGCATCTCCGCCATGTCCGTGGTGCCCGCGCACTCGACGTGTTCGACGTCGGCGAGGGTGCCGCTGTTCGCAGTCTGGTACTCCAGTTCCGATGTCGTGATCACGGTGCGCACGTCGGTCGACTCGACGACCTTCGCTGCTACGTCGGTGTAGAGGGATTGCAGCGCGACCAGGACCGTGGCACCGGAGTCGCGCAGGATCTCCTCGAGTTCGCGTTCGCGGTACATCGGGTTGGCGGACACCGCTATACCGCCGGCCTTCCACGTTCCGAGTTGGGCGATGACGAACTGGGGCACGTTCTGTGCATAGATCGCGACCCGTTCACCCGGCTGGAACCCTGCGTCGAGGATTCCGGCGGCGAATGCGTCGCTCAGTTCGTCGAGTTCACCTGCGGTGATCCGGCCGTCGAAGTAGCGGATGATGTCGGCGTCCGGATCGCGTTCGACGGTCGCCCGGAACATCGCCAGGGCGTCGTCGAATTCGATCGTGCGTGGTTGCCGCTGCGCAGCGTCGTACTGCGACAACCACACCTTGTCGTCATAGATGGTCATGGTTCGCCTCAGCGGATGACGATGGGATTCACCGGGGCGCCGGTGCCGTTGACGATCTTCAGCGGGGCGGCGGTGTAGAGGAAACTCCAGCGGCCGTCCGCGGCGCAGGCGTCGGCGAGGTCGTCGAGCCAGGCGATCTCCGTCAGCGTGACACCGAGATTGCGCATCAGGGCGCAGTGCAACGGCAGCGCGACGCCGCTCTGCGGGTCGTAGGTCACCTCGTTGGCGATCGTGTCGGTCACCAGGTTCGGAATCTCCTTGTCCTGGAACCACTCGACGAGCTCGGGCGAATAGGTGAGGCCGGGCTCGCAGAATCCGTCGTAGAACTGTTCGGGGTTGTTCAACTCGTACCAGTACTTGAGCCACCCGGTGCGGATGATCAGGATGTCGTGCGGCTCGATGGTCACGCCCTGGGCGGTCGCAGCTTCCTCGAGATCGCGGTGGTCGAACGTTTCACCCTTGTCGAGATAGGGCTTCCCGCGATGGCGGGCCATGTCGATGAGGACGCCGCGGCCGACGATGCCCTTCTCTGCGATCGGGAGGACGGAGGCCTTGTCCATTCCTCCGACGGTGCTGCGGGCGTCGTACCCGTTCCAGAGTTTGCCGTCGTACCAGACGTGTCCGAGTGCGTCGTACTGGGTCGATCCCTGGAGAAAGACCAAGGCCGTGTCGTCGGCGTAGTGCAGGCCGCCCGGGAAGGCCGGAGCCCCGTCGCCGTCCCAGGAACTCTCATCGAGCACGTTCTGCCGCTTGATCCCCTCACGACCCGGCCACAGCGGGTCGCCGGGGCTCTCGGCGCGTCCCATGTGGATCTGGAGCGTGAAGGTCTCGCCCGACTTGACGTGCTGGACGCCGCGCAGAACCTCCGCTGCGTCGAGGTAGTTCAGTGCACCCAGCTCGTCGTCGGGTCCCCACTTGCCCCAATTGCTCGGCGCGTTCTCTCCGAGCAGTTCGCGCATTGCGGGAGCGTCGACCTCGGTCATGTTGTCCTCCATCGGGTAAACAGCGGGAGCGAGCACACGCTCGGTGTCGACTATGGTGCACGTCACACCTGTCGACGTCAACGGGTCGATATTTTCGCGAAAATCGCTGCGAGACAGCCGTGCAAGTGGATACGCTGCCCGGAACGGTCGAGGGCCGAATGGTCGGTGTTCAGCTATTTCAAACACAGGAGTTGTCGGTGAGTGCGGTTTCGGTCGACAGGTCGGCGTCGGTCGGGGCCGGTTTGCGCCAGGTACGGATCGCGCGCGGCATGACGCTGCGAGGCCTGGCCCGGTGCATCGACGTCAGCCCGGCCACCCTGAGCCAGATCGAGAACGGCAAGACCGGACTGACCGTCGATCGCTTGAACCGCATCGCCGATGCACTCGGGGTGAGGCCGGCGGAGATCCTCGAAGCCGGTCGGGCGGCGCTCACGGCACCCGCAGAGGAACCGGAAACCCTCGTTGCGACCCGGTCCGACCCACCCGGGCAGGTCGAAGCGTGTCGGCAGTGGCGGGAGTACGAACCGTTGTCGCTGGCACCCGTGCTCCAGGCCGCGCTCGAGGAGATCCTCGCCGTGGGGTATCACGGCACGAGCATGCGCGAGATCTCCAAGCGATGCGGCCTGTCGGTTCCGGGGATCTACAACTACTTCACCAGCAAGCAGGACATCCTGATGACGATCTATCAGGCGACGATGGACGATCTGGAGCAGCGCACACGCGGCGCACTCGCCGAAGGGGCCGGCCGGGATCCCGTCACGGTCTTCACGTTGTTGATCGAGAACCTGGCGCTGTACCACACGCACCGCCGCGAACTCGGGTTCATCGGTGCCAGTGAGATGCGTTCTCTCACAACGGAGAACCGGCGGATCATCGCCAACAAGAGGAACTGGCAGCAGGCGGTCGTCGACGAGAAGGTGCTGGCCGCCGTGCGCGCCGGATCGTTCCGGGTCCGAAACCCCGAGGACGCTGCTCGCGCAGTGGTCTCGATGTGTACTGCTCTCCCCACCTGGTGGCGACCCGTTGGGCGGATGAGTCCGGAAGAGGTAGCGAGCCTCTACGTGGAGTACGCCCTGGATCTCATGCAGTACCGAGGCGCAGACCTCGACCGCGGTCCCTGACCGAACCTCGACCCCATTTTCACGACGTCCCCGACCGAATCTTCGAGGGAGAAACCGTATGACCGACGTAGCGAACAGCATGCTCACCGCGCAGACGAACACCGAATTGCTGGATCTTCGACCGTCTCCCAGAGCGCTCGAACTCGAACAGGCTCTCGTGGAGTTCATGCACAGCCACGTGTTCCCGGCCGAACACGAATACGAGGCCTATCGCCGCAACGTCGGCCCCGACGACCACACAGTCCCGCCTGTCATCGAGACCCTCAAGCAGGAGGCCCGCAAGCGGGGCCTGTGGAATCTGTTCCTGCCGTCCGAATCCGGCATCGGGCAGCTCGACTATGCCAGACTCGCCGAGATCACCGGTTGGAGCCTGCATCTCGCCCCGGAAGCCACCAATGGGCAGGCTCCCGATACCGGCAACATGGAACTGCTCCACCTGTTCGGCACCGATGATCAGAAGAAGCAGTGGCTCGACCCACTGTTGAACGGCGAGATCCGGTCCGCTTTCTCCATGACCGAGATCGCCGTGGCCAGCTCCGATGCCACCAAAATCGAGACCAGAATCGAGCGCGACGGCGACAGCTACATCATCAACGGTCGCAAGTGGTGGACCAGCGGCGCCGCGGATCCCCGCTGCAAGGTGCTGATCGTCATGGGCAAGACCGATCCGAGCGCCGACACCCATCGTCAGCAGTCCATGATCCTGGTGCCGATCGACACTCCCGGTGTCACGATCGTCCGCGACCTGCCGGTGTTCGGACGACACGACCAGCACGGTCACTGTGAAGTCGTCTACGACAACGTCCGCGTTCCCGCCGAGAACCTCCTCGGGGAGGAGGGCGGCGGCTTCGCCATGGCGCAGGCACGTCTCGGACCCGGCCGCATCCACCACTGCATGCGCGCACTCGGTGCCGCCGAACGGGCCCTGGCGCTGATGACCACGCGCGCGCAGGGACGTGTCGCCTTCGGCAAGACACTGGCCGAGCAGGGGGTGGTGCAGCATCAGATCGCCGAATCGCGCGTCGCGATCGAACAGGCCCGGCTGCTGTGTCGTCTCGCGGCCAAGACCATCGACGAACACGGCAACAAGGCCGCCGCTCCCTACGTGTCCGCCGCGAAGGTCGCGGTACCGCGCATGACCCTCGAGGTCATCGACCGGGCGATCCAGGTACACGGCGGAGCGGGTATGAGCGACGATGTGCCCCTCGCCGCGATGTACGGCTGGCACCGTGCTATGCGCATCTACGACGGGCCCGACGAAGTGCACCTGCGCACGATCGCCAAGAACGAACTGCGCAAGTACCCGAGGTGACCGCGCTCCTCGTACGGATGGGGACGCGGCCGATCGTAGGGCCGGCACCGTAGGCCGATCACGACCGTGCGTCGGACTCTCGTTCCACTCGACATACTGTCTGCCTATGGCTGCCGGTTTCGATTTCTCCTGGGCTCAATTCTTGTGGATCGTGCTCATCTTCGTGGGCGTGCCGACCCTGATCGGCGTGAGCATGGTGTGGGTTGCCTGGCAGCGGGAGCGTGCGGGTGTCCTGAGTCCGTCGAGCGACCACGAGCACACCGGTGATCGACCCGCGGGTCTCGGCCGGCGCGGCCTGTGGGCGACCGGTGCAACCGCATTCGCACTCGGATTCTTGTCCTGCGCGGGATGGTTGAGTTGGTCGGCCGAACACGACGGCGAGTTCCGAGGTCCCGGCCTGCCCGCACCGAACGAGTTCCCCACCTGGCAGGTGATCGCCTGTGGAGTGACCGTCGTGCTGTCATGCTTCCTTTGCGCTCGTCGATCCCGCTGGGTGGTCAGCGGTGGACTGGCCGCCGCAATCGGCACGGCGGCAGGGTTCACCACCGCATTCAGCGTGGTTGCCAGTACCGACGACACCGGTCAGGCGGGAGTGGGTGTGATGCTGTCGGAGATCGGATGGGGTATCGGGCTGTGCCTGCTGATGCTTGTCAGGGCTGCTCGGATCAGAGGGACGCGTCGCAGAGCGGTGGGCGCGTCGTAGCTCATCGATGCGGTGGTGGGGAACGATCCGATGTCCCACCGAGTCCGCGGAATGCCGAGATCCGAGCACCGGCTCCGTCCCAGCAGTAAACGGACGAGACAACATCGAAGGATGGATCCCATGGCACACGTACGACGTTTCGACCATGTCGGCCTCACCGTCTCCGACCTCGACGTTGCGACGGCGTTCTTCGCCGGCCTCGGTTTCGAGGTCGAAGGCACCGGCTCTGTGCAGGGCGACTTTCCTGCGACCGTCTGCGGACTCCCCGGCACGCACTGCGAGATCGTGATGCTCCGACCCCCGGACGGAGGGACCCGGCTCGAGCTTTCGCGCTTCATCGCGCCCGACCACCTCCCCGGTTCGCCGACGGCGATGCCGAACGAGCTCGGGATCCGCAATGTGTCGTTCGAGGTCGGCGACCTCCAAGTTGCCGTCGACGCTGTAGCCGAGCAGGGTTACGGGCTCGTCGGGGGTATCGGTGAATACGAGAACAGCGTGCGAATGGCGTACGTGCGGGGACCGGACGGCATCATCGTGTCGTTGTTCGAACAGCTCGGTTGACGCTCGCCCCCGCCGGCGGAGATCGGCATCGAACCTCTCGATGATGGGGCGACCGGCTCAGCTCGTCCCGGCGGCCCCCACTGCATCCAGTTCGGCGCGGAGAGAGGTCGATTCGGTTCTCAGCGTCAGATTTTCAGTCTGAAGCGTCTTCGTCTCGTCGCGCAAGGCGGTGATCTCGTCGCGCAGTGCCGACAGTTCGGCCCGCAGTTCGTCGCCGCGTGCTCGTGCCGCGGTCTCGGCTGCCTGGGCCGTCGCGGCGGTGATGCGCGATTCCTCGAGTCGGCTCCGTAGCTCGGAGGTGCGGTCGCGCTCGGTGGTGAGCTCGGTGTCGAGGCGCTCGCGGGTAGAGACCTCCCGGTCGAGTGCGGTCTGCAGGCGCGCGATCTCGGCTCGCAGGTCGGTGACCTCGACGGTCGCGCGCTCACGCTGGGCTGCTGCCTCGTCGAGTTCGCGTCGCTGCGCGGTGAGGGATTCGTCCTGCTGAACGATCGTCGCACGCAGGTCGCCGACTACCCCTGTGTGCTCGGCGGTCGCGGCCTCGAACTCGTCCTTCCACCGCTGCAGTGTTGCGGCGTGCTCGTCCTTGAGGCGCGTCAACTCGGCGTGATGCGCCTCGTCGAGTCGGCGCACCTGTTCGGTGTGTGCGGTACGAGCGTCGGCGAGTTCGGCGTCGACGGCGGCCACTGCCGCGTCGGCGTTGTCGCGGTCCTCGAGTGCCTGGGCGAGTTGTTCGCGTAGACGGACGATCTTCGCGTCGGCGTCGGCTTTGACCTTCGCGAGTTCGGCGGCGGACCGCGTCATCTGCGCCTCGAGAGCCTCGGCGTCGGTGAGCTTGTCGACCGCGGTGGTGATCCGTTCGGCGATCGCCGAGTACTGCTCGACGCTGTTGGTTGCGAGGGCGCGTAGGGCAGTGGTGGCGGCCGTGAGCGCGGAGACCGCATCGTCCGGGCTCTCGACGACCGCCGGGGCCGTGCCGGCGGCTTCTTTCTTGGCGCGTTCGCGTTCGCGATAGGCGCGCACACGGTCGGCTGCCGTGGCGTACTTCCGAGGGCGTCCCACCCGGGGTTTGCTCGAGTCCTCCTCGTCGGTGGTCGCTTCGGGAGTGGGGGAGTGTGCGTCGGTCATGGAGGTCCTCGTCGTGGCGCGTCGAAATCCCGGGTCGCAGGTATCGTACCGCATTTAGTTACGTAATTAAGCAATGGGACTGTGATGAAACGAAACGATATGTAACGCTGTGAACTGGGTAAGAACCACACGATGTGGCTTTTCGTAACGAAGAGCGCAGTAGAAACAACTTGATCTCATCCGTGATCGAGTGTGCGTACTGATCGTCATAATCCCCACTTATGACGATCATCTGCGGGCGACGGTCGAAAACTGTGCACCCCCCGGATCGGGGACCGGGAAGCCCGCTGAGGAAGGGGCCCCTCGACTGTGGCGCCGGTCACCGACTGTGCGGGGCGGGAGTTGTCGAATGTCTGCTCCAGCCGGCGGATGTAATGAAACACATTGCAGCGCTGGGCAGTCTGCGCTCGCTTGAGCGTGTATCCGCACACCGAAGAGAAGAGGTAATCGAATGGGCTCTGCAGCAATGTTCCTTGCGGATGTTCTCGTCGCCGTCATCACGCAGCTGATCGAGACCGGATCGTCATCCGGATCCTGATCTATCACCGCCGTGGTCGCCCTCCCGCTCGTCACCCGGAGGGCGACCACAGGCGCAGGACAGAGGGGGTACAAGGATGAAACACGTCGGAATCCTGGGCCACAGCTGGGATGGTGCCTCGCTGTGCTGGCGCGAGGTCTGTCAGCACAGCAACCGTCTCGGGCATCCGGCGCATCCGGATGTCACCATGGACTGCATCTCCTTCGAGCACTGCATGCCCGCGTGGGAGCGCGGGGATTACGAAGCGGTGCGCGCCATGCTTGCAACCAGCGTCGATCGTCTGGCCCGGGCCGGTTGCGACTTCTTCGTGTGCCCGGACAACACCGCTCATCTCGCGCTCGAAGCACCCGGTGATCCACTCACGATTCCCGGGCTGCACCTGATCGACATCGTGGCCGACGCAGCGCAGCGTGCCGGGCACCGACGCGTCGGCATCCTGGGAACGCGGTTCACCATGCAGGGCACTCTGTATCCCCGCGAACTGGCGGCACGCGGAATCGAGGCCATCATCCCGACCGACGACGATCAGGACCTGGTACACGCGGCGATCTTCGACGAACTGGTGCACGGCATCTTCCGGGACGAGACCCGGACGTCCTTCGTGGACCTCATCGGCAGACTCGCGGAGTCCGGGTGCGACGCGGTCGCGCTGGTGTGCACCGAGATCCCACTTCTGGTCTCCCCGGACGACTCGCCGTTGCCGGCACTGGACTCGACACGACTGTCCGGACAGGCGGCCCTCGAAGTGGCTCTCGGAACGCGCGACCTGCCGACCTGGCGCGGCGGACAGTTCCGGTGATAACAGGCAGGTAGCCGCGGCGGGTCGTAGCATCGAGCATATGGTCCTCTTCTACGAGATCGCCCTCGTGATCGCGTCGGTGCTCATCGCGTGGTTCGCGGTGTACGTGCTGTACCGCCTCGTCACCGACGAATCCACCAGCCGGCACTGACGGGTCGCCCGACCGACCGGACACATGTGGACATGTCGGCCACACTGCCCCGGCTCAGGGAGCCCGGGGTACGTCGGACGTCGGTGCCCCAACTTTGTCGAACACGTTCCGAGTGCCGTACGCGACGGGCATGAGGGCAGACCATGACCGACAGCTCCTTCCGTCCCGAGCGCACCTACCGACCGAGCCGGTGGCGACACATCGAGAACGTCGCGATGAGCACGCTTACTCGTGCGGGATTGGTGCCGCACTCCTATCTACTGACCACACGCGGCAGGCGCACCGGGAAGATCCGCCGCAACCCCGTGCTGATCGTCGATCTGCACGGAAAACGCTGGCTCGTGGCCCCGTACGGATCGGTGGGGTGGGTGCACAACGCGCGTGCTGCTCGCGAGGTCGAGCTCAGCAGGCGCCGCGACACGCGCCGCTACTCGATCCGTGAGCTATCAGCGGAGGAGGCCGGGCCCGTCCTGCAGCGGTACATCGAGCTGGCGTCCGCCACCCGGCGGTATTTCGAGGCACGCAGGAACGATCCGGTGGAACGGTTCGTCGCAGAGGCCGGTCACCATCCGGTCTTCGAACTGCTGCCACCGACGTAGTCGACGGAACTTTCATACGAGATTCGGGTAGCGCGCTACGCGTGTGCCTGCTGCCTTTAGTGACCACCATGATCTTCGTCGATTCGATTCGGATCGCGGACGCTCGACACCACCGAGGTACGGTCATGGTTACGAAATACGAAGTCGTCGCAGGCGACACGCTCTCGAAGTTGGCGCAGAGGTTCTACGGTGACGCGACGCTGTTCCCCGTCATCGCCGTTCCGAACGGCATCACCGATCCGGACGAGATCACCGTCGGACAGGAACTGCTCATCCCGTACATCACCGAACGGCACACCGTTGCACCGGACGAGACACTGTCGGGATTGGCGCAACACTTCTACGGCGACGGGACCCTGTTCCCGGTGCTCGCGGCGGCCAACCACATCGCCGACCCGAATGTCATCCAGGGCGGCCGCTCACTGCTGATTCCCGAACTCGGGGACGTGGGGCACCACACCGTGGTCGCGGGAGAGACCCTCGGGGAGCTTGCACGCCGCTGGTACGGCGAGGCGCAGCTGTATCCGGTGATCTCGTTCCCGAACCACATCACCGACCCCGACCACGTCGAGGTCGGCCGCGTGCTGATTCGTCCGGGGCTCAACTACCGGCACACCGTCGTCCCTGGCGATACCCTGCGGGCTCTGGCGGAGGACCACTACGGGAACGCGGAGATGTTCGCGATGATTGCGGCTGCCAATCACATCGCTGATCCGAACAGGATCACCGTCGGGCAGGTGCTGTTCTTCCCGAACCTCACCAACTTCTGACCAGAGGGGCCGTGAGGCCGGTGCGGGTCACGTGGCGACGGGGTAGTGGCTCCGAACGGCGATGCGGTTCCACGCGTTCATGACGATCGCAAGCCACGTGACCGCGGAAACCTGCTCGTCACTGAGTGCACCGTTGTCCCACTCGTGACGACCGGGTTCCATGGGGCGTGTGACTTCTTCCGCCAGCGCGAGCGCGGCGCGCTCCTGGTCGGTGAAGTACTGCGACTCCCACCAGGCCGCGACGACCGCGAGACGATCGGTGGTCTCGCCCTTCTCCAGGGCGTCGCGCGTATGCATACGCAGGCAGAACGCGCATCCGTTGAGCTGCGACGTGCGGATCTTCACCAGTTCGGCGAGCTTCGCATCGAGACCGGCCTGCGAGACGGCCTCCTCGACCTCCTTGTTCAACGCCAGAACGTTCTTGTAGGCGGCCGGGTGCTGCTTACCGAGATTGATGTGCGCCATTGTGGATGTCCTTCCAGCGGGCGACATCGGCCGGAGCGACCGGCCGCTTCATTCTGTCAGCCGCATCCATGCCGGTGGGTGTGGTTCGCGCCTCCGGATCAGTGGGTGCGGTCGTACTCGTCCTGCGCGGCGACGATCTCGGGCATCGACTCCTCCACGACGTCGATGAGCGTCAGCAGGGGCGCGGTGATGCGGCGTCCGAGGTCGGTGAGCGAGTACTCGACATGCGGAGGGATCGTCCCCAGGACGGCGCGGTGGATCAGGCCGTCGCGTTCGAGGGTCTGCAGGGTCTGCGACAGCATGCGTTCGCTCACGCCGTCGACCCGGCGACGCAGTTCCGAGAACCGGCGCGTGTCGTCGACGAGGGCCGCCAGCACCAGCACACCCCAACGCCCGGTGATGTTCTGCAGCACCGGACGCGACGGGCACTCGCGCGCGAAGACGTCGGCTTCGGGGAGGCGATCGGTGCTCATGAATGCCGAGTATACGGCGGCTATGCGAGCGATGGATCCGACTCCAATGGTTGCACTTACGAAAAGTAAGTGATGGAATGGTGGCGTTCCCCATCCCGCTCGACCACTTCGAGGAGTCCCATGACCATCGCTGTCACCGGAGCTGCCGGCCACCTCGGCCGCCTGACCATCACCGCTCTCCGCACCCGCGGTATCGCCGCCGGCGACATCGTCGCCGTCGTGCGCGACGCCGCGAAGGCCGCAGACCTGGCGGCCGACGGGGTGCAGGTCCGTGTTGCGGACTACGCCGATGCGGCGTCCCTGCGCGACGCGCTGGCCGGTGTCGACAAGCTGCTTCTCGTCTCCGGCAGCGAAGTGGGGCAGCGACTGCCCCAGCACACCAACATCATCGACGCCGCCCAGGCCACCGGCGTCGCGTTCATCGCCTACACCTCGATCCTGAACGCGGCGACGAGCCCGCTGATCCTCGCCGGCGAACACAAGGCCACCGAGGAACTGCTCGCCGCCTCCGGTATCGACCACGCCCTGCTGCGCAACGGCTGGTACTGGGAGAACTACGACAGCTCGGTCGCCGCTGCCGCTGCCACCGGGGCGCTGTTCGGTTCGGCCGGCACAGGCCGCGTCGCCGGGGCCGCCCGCAAGGACTTCGCCGAAGCGTCCGCCGTGGTCCTCACGACCGAGGGACACGCCGGTGCCGTCTACGAACTCGGCGGTCAGCGACTGACCTACACCGAACTGGCGGAGGTCCTCTCCGACATCGTCGGCGTACCCGTGACCTACAAGGATCTGCCGAAGGAGGAGTACGCGACGATCCTCGAGAACGCCGGTGTGCCCGCACAGTTCGCCGCCGTGCTCGCCGACTCCGACGCGGGCATCGCCGTCGGCGCGCTCGACACCGACAGCGGAGATCTCGAACGCCTCATCGGGCGCCCCGCCACGCCGGCAGCCGAAGCGATCGGTGCCTGACACCCGCTAATCCCGTCGGGTCCGGGCGCGTGATGGCAGGATCAGGACTCGTGAGCTCCGCGAATCTGACCCGTGCCGAAACCGCCGCGCGCGCCCGCGCACTCGACGTGCACTCCTACCGCGTCGAACTCGACCTGCGGGGTGCCGTCGACGCCCGACGCACCGGATTCCCCACGGTCACGACGCTCGAATTCACCGCCTCCACCGACGAGGCCTGGCTCGATTTCATCGGCGACTCCGTCGAGTCGGTGACGATCAACGGTGAGCTCGTGCCCGTCGTCTACGACGGCGCGCGGATCACCATCGGTGGTCTGAAGGAGATCAACGTCGTCACCGTCGTCGCGACCGGCCGGTACAGCCGGTCGGGGGAGGGGCTGCACCGCTTCGTCGACCCCGTCGACGGCGAAACCTATCTCTACACCCAGTACGAACCGGCCGACGCCCGTCGCGTGTTCGCGTGCTTCGAACAGCCGGATCTCAAGGCGCCGTTCACCTTCGTGGTCACGGCCCCGCGCCGCTGGCAGGTGCTCTCGAACGAGGCCGCCGAGCGCACGGTGCAGCGCGACGACACCCAGACCGTGACGTTCGCGCCGACCCAGCCGATCTCCACCTACATCACCGCGATCGTCGCCGGCCCGTACCACCGGGTCGACGCGTCGTGGAGCCGCGACGAGCTGACGGTGCCACTGGGGGTGCTGTGCCGCGCGTCGCTCGCCGAGCATCTCGACGCCGACGAGATCGTCGAGGTCACCCGGCAGGGCATGGACTTCTACGCCGAGCACTTCGACTATCCGTATCCGTTCGGCAAGTACGACCAGGTGTTCGTGCCCGAATACAACCTCGGCGCGATGGAGAACCCCGGCTGCGTCACCTTCACCGAGGCGTACGTTTTCCGCGGTGCCGCCACCGCCGCCCAGCATCAGGGTCGCGCGAACACGATCCTCCACGAGATGGCCCACATGTGGTTCGGCGATCTGGTGACCATGAAGTGGTGGGACGACCTGTGGCTGAAGGAGTCGTTCGCCGATTTCATGGGCGCCTTCACCAGCGCTGAGGCCACCAAGTTCACCGACGCGTGGGTGGCCTTCGCGAACCGCCGCAAGGCCTGGGCGTATCTGCAGGACCAGCTGCCCACGACGCATCCGATCGTCGCCGACATCGTCGACCTCGAGGCCGCGAAGCTGAACTTCGACGGCATCACCTACGCCAAGGGCGCGAGCGTGCTCAAGCAGCTCGTGGCCTATGTCGGCCGCGACGCCTTCTTCGAAGGTGCCCGCCGGTACTTCCGCAAGCACGCCTTCGGCAACACCACCCTCGACGATCTGCTCGTCGAACTGTCGAGCACCTCCGGCCGCGACCTGACGTCGTGGGCGCAGGCGTGGCTGCAGACCACCGGCGTATCAACCCTGCATCTCGAGGAGTCCGGGACCGGGTACGAGATCGTGCAGGGCGATCCGCGCCCGCATCGCCTCGCCGTCGGCTGCTACGACTCCGACGACTCCGGCGACCTCGTCCGCACCCACCGCGTCGAGGTCGACCTCGCCGACGAACGCACCCCCGTCGACCTGCCCGAGGCGGCGCTGGTGCTGCTCAACGACGACGACCTCACCTACGCCAAGGTTCGCCTCGACACGCGGTCGCTCGACACGGTCGAGTCCTCCCTGGACCGCGTCCGCGAACCGCTCGCGCGCGGCCTGCTGTGGTCGGCGCTGTGGAACGCGACCCGCGACGGGGAACTCGCCGTCGACCGCTATCTGTCGATGGCCGCCGGGTTCGCCCCGTACGAGGCGGACATCGCGCTGCTCACCGCGGTGCTTGCCAACGCGGCCCAGGCCGTCGAACACTATGTGCCGGACTCGGCGCGCACCGATGCGCGGCGTCGCTGGCTCGACGCGGTCTGGGACGGAATGCACGGTGTCGCACCCGGCAGCGACGCCCAGCTGGCATTCGCCCGCGCGCTCGGTGTCGCGGCGAGCGTGGACGACCGGCACGCCGCCGACCTGCGAGCGATCCTGTGCGGCAACCTCGCACCGCCGGAGGGCCTGCGCCTCGACCCCGACCTGCGATGGAGCTGGTGGGCAGCGCTGACCACGACCGGCGACGCCGACGAGGCCGACCTCGACGAGGAACTGCGCAACGACGACACCGCCTCGGGACGCACCGCGCACCTGCGCGCGCTCGCCTCTCGCCCGCGCGCCGAGGTCAAGGCGCACGCGTGGGCGACGATCTTCGCCGACCACACCCTCACCAACGACCACCTCGACGCGACCATCGCCGGGTTCCGCGCCGGGGAGCGCCGCGACCTGATCTCCGCCTACGACACCGATTACTTCGCGGTGCTCTGTGAGACGTGGACGAGCCGCAGCATCGAGATCGCCCGCCGCATCGTCGTCGGATTGTTTCCCGCGGCCGACAGCCTCGAACCCGTCGACACCTGGCTCGAGGCCCACACCGATGCCCCGGCCGCGCTGCGGCGCCTGGTCATCGAACAGCGCGATCATCTCGCCCGCGACCTTCGTGTCCAGAGGATCAACACGCCGTGACCAGCCCGGATCTGCCCCGTCCCGAGGGGCCCGCGGTCCCGGACACGGTCGCCACCGCGATGCGGCGGCTGCGGGAGAAGGCGACTTCGGAGAACACCCGCGCCGCCCAGATCGGCGACTGGACGATCTTCACCCGCTGGTGCGAACGCACCGGGCACAGTCCGATGCCGGCCACCGCCGAGCAACTGAGCTGGTTCCTCACCGAGAAGGCCGCCGAAGTGCGCCCCGATGGACGCTGGGCGTACGCGCCGTCGACGCTGTCGCGCTGGGTGTCGACCATCAACAAGATGCACGCCCTGGCGGGCCTACCGAAACCCGGTGGGCACGAATCGGTCCGGGACCTGCTGCGAGGCATCCGACGCGATCGGGCCACCCCGCCGGCGCGCCGGACCCCGCTGCTCACCGACGACATCCGCACCATCCTCTCCGCGATGCGCGTCGAGGCGGCCGACGGCGGGTGGGCCGAACGCGTCGCCGAACGTCGCGACGCGGCGCTGCTGCTCATGGGATTGGCCGGGGCGCTGCGCCGCTCGGAGCTCACCGGGCTCGTCGTCTCCGACGTCGTCCCGCACCGCGCCGACGGGCTCTACGTGACGGTCCGCCGGTCCAAGACCGACCGCAGTGCGCGCGGCCGCACGGTCACCCTGCCGTACGGGTCCGATCCGCACACCTGTCCGGTGTGTGCCTATCGACGCTGGCGGGAGGTGCTCGACGCGTGGGACGAGTCCGGACGCGAGGCCGTCGTCGACCTGCTCGGTACCGCCGCGGCCGACCCGGCCGAGCACTGCTGCCGCGGTCTGGCGGCCGGGCGCACGCAGGACGGCGACCGGCCCCTGTTCCGGCCGGTGCACCACAGCGGCGCGGTGGGGACGACCGCGCTGTCGGGGCAGTCCGTGCACTCGATGATCCAGCGCCGCGCCCGCCGCGCCGGATTCAGCGACGACCTCGTCGCCACCCTGGGCGGGCACAGCCTGCGGGCCGGGTTCGTCACCCAGGCGGTGCGCGGCGGCGCGACCACACAGACGATCATGACGCAGACCGGACACGCGGACGAACGGATGGTCGCGCTGTACAGCCGCCACCACGCCGGTCTCGTCGGCAACGCGGTCACCCAACTCGGCCTGTGAACGGATCCGGGTGGATCCGATCCCACTCAGCGACGCCGAACCCACCCGAATCGACGATGGAACCAGCCCAGGCCGTCGCCCGACGCTCGTAGGCTGAGGCGCGACCGACATACGGACAGGAGATCGCGGTGGCACAGACGAAAACGGACGCTCCGACCATCGACGAGTTGCTCACCGAACTCGCTGCACTCGACGACCCGAAGATCCGCGCGGTGAACGAGAAACACGGCGACGACCACGGCGTGAACCTCAGCGCCCTGCGCGCCGTCGCCAAGCGGGTGAAGACGCAGCACGAGCTCGCGCAGCAACTCTGGGCCACCGGCGACACCGCCGCCCGGCTGCTCGCGCTGCTGATCTGCCGCCCGAAGGCGTTCACCGCCGACGAACTCGACACGATGGTCCGTGAGACCGGCACCCCGAAGGTGCACGACTGGTTCGTGAACTACGTCGTGAAGAAGAACCCGCACGCGGAGGAGCTGCGCGGGCGATGGATGACCGATCCAGATCCGATCGTCGCGAGCGCAGGCTGGGCACTCACCGCCGAGCGTGTCGTCAAGAACGCCGACGGCCTCGACCTGTCCGGCCTGCTCGACATCATCGACGCTCAGATGCGCGACGCCCCCGAACGATTGCAGTGGGCGATGAACACGTGCCTGGCGCAGGTCGGCATCGAACACCCCGACCACCGGGCCCGCGCGCTCGACATCGGCGAACGCCTCGAGGTGCTGAAGGACTATCCGACGTCACCGGGCTGCACGTCACCGTACGCGCCGGCCTGGATCGGCGAGATGGTGCAACGGAAGAGTACGTGAGCTATCGCAGGCCGCTGGGAAGGATACGACTATTCCTCATCGAGGGTTGCACTGCACGTTTGCGCGTCAGTGTTTATTTCCCACACGAACGCGTATTGGCTACCTTCGGCTACATCGATCGCCCCTGATTCCCTCAGATTGCAGCGCACTCCGAGCGAATTGCACTGCAGTAGTCCAGTCATGGAGTAGGGCTGCAATCCAATAGGAACATTCCGGATAGTATGGCGTGCCCCGGTCGGGATAATCACTTGATTCGCGATATGGACCGTAATATCCGCGGTGCACCCGTAGTCCTGATCTTCGTAAACGAGCGCAATCGTCGCTGTGGCGGGCTCGGATGATGGACTTGAGGTGTCGTTGGGGGGCGGGGGAGGAGGTTCTTGGCCCTGAGTGCTAACGATTACGCCGAGAACGGCCCCCAATGCGGTAATCAGTGCAGCCAACGCCCCGATGCCCTCTGCGGACTTCCAGAAACTCTTGCCTTCTCCGCTGGACTGGTCGGAGGGTGCGTTCATCGGATCCTCCCGCGTTCGTTGCAGTGGTTTCACAACGTTGGGTGAAGCGCCATCGGCATGGCTCCACCGGCGGCCTTGTGGCGGGCCCGGTTGGTGACATGACCAGTATGAGCTGTCCGAAGATGCGAAATTTCTGAATTGCCGATTTTCCCTGGAGTGTTCTCGCGGCGACATCCAATTTTGTGTGATAAGTAATGGAGTAATTTGGTGCGGGCAACTCTTTGCTGAGTGAATTTCGAGGTGGTGGCCTACGCGCAAATATCCCCGGAGCGACAGACGTCCCCGTACGCACCGGGCTGGATCGGCGAGATGGTGCGATGGAGGAACGAGGCGACGGCCACCCCCTCGTAGCTCACGCCACGTCGAGTGTGCGGATCTCCTGCCGGATCTCGTTCCACCCGGTGGTCCGTCCCGTCAGCAACCACACCCGGGCGTCGAACCAGTATCCGCGGCCACCGGCCACCGCCGTGACCAGGTGTGCGAACGCCACGAGCGCCCGATCACCCCCACCGCGCGGCCTGCGAACGGGATGGATCACCCGCCGCTGCGGTGCTTCGTAATCGACTGTGCGTTCCTGTGCGGTCCTGGCCCAGGGCATTCGCATTCGACTTCCGGTGTCGGATCGTTCCGGTCGGTACCGGGAGTGGGTACCTCCGCGATTGGGTACCGTTCCGAGCGAGGGTACGCGGCAGGCCGGGCCCCGCATGCGCATTCGCGGGAAAGCCCTGGCCGGCGCCGGATATCAGCGACGACGAGGAGAACGATGCAGCTCCCCACCACCGACACCGACTTCGGCACCCTCGACGCGTGGTGGCGGGCCGCGAACTATCTGTCCGTCGGCCAGATCTACCTCATGGACAATCCGCTGCTGCGCGAACCGCTGCGGCCCGAACACATCAAACCGCGGCTGCTCGGACACTGGGGCACCACACCGGGATTGAACTTCGTCTACGCGCACCTCAACCGCGCCATCACCACCCGCGACCTGGACATGATGTACGTCATGGGTCCCGGTCACGGCGGACCCGGACCGGTGGCCGCGGCGTGGCTCGAAGGCACCTACAGCGAGGTCTACCCGGATATCTCCCGCGACGAGGACGGCATGCGGCGCCTGTTCCGCCAGTTCTCGTTCCCCGGCGGCATTCCCAGCCACGTCGCCCCCGAGACCCCCGGATCGATCCACGAGGGCGGTGAACTCGGCTACTCCCTCTCGCATGCCTACGGCGCCGCCTTCGACAATCCCGATCTGATCGTCGCCGCGGTCGTCGGCGACGGCGAAGCCGAAACGGGGCCGCTGGCCGCGAGCTGGCATTCGACGAAATTCGTCGACCCGCGCCGCGACGGCGCGGTACTGCCGATCCTGCACCTCAACGGTTTCAAGATCGCCAACCCGACGGTGCTCGCGCGCATCGGCGAGGACGAACTGATCTCGCTGCTGCGTGGCTACGGGCACGAACCGATCGTCGTCGCCGGCGACCATCCCGCCGACATGCATCGGCGCTTCGCCGCCGCCCTCGACGCGGCGCTCGACCGCATCTCCGAGATCCAGCAGACCGCCCGCAGCTCAGGAAACGAGACCCGCCCGGCGTGGCCGATGATCGTGCTCCGGTCCCCGAAGGGCTGGACCGGCCCGGTGGAGGTCGACGACGCCCCGGTCGAGGGCACGTGGCGCGCCCACCAGGTGCCGATCGGTGATCCGCGCAGGAACGACGAGCACCG
Source organism: Rhodococcus sp. DMU2021 (assembly GCF_019641445.1). Taxonomy (NCBI): domain Bacteria; kingdom Bacillati; phylum Actinomycetota; class Actinomycetes; order Mycobacteriales; family Nocardiaceae; genus Rhodococcus; species Rhodococcus sp. DMU2021. Next base: position 163,638 of record NZ_JAIFKB010000010.1, on the reverse strand, counting down.
CCACCTCCTCGAGGAGTGGCTGCGCAGCTACCGGCCGAAGGAGTTGTTCGACGACGACGGCGTTCCCGTCGCGGCCCTGCGCGACCTCGCGCCCCGTGGCACCCGGCGGATGAGCGCCAACCCGCACGCCAACGGGGGAGCGGTGCTGCGGGATCTGATCCTGCCCGACTTCCGCGACTACGCCGTCGACGTTCCCGAACCGGCCACCGCCACCGGCGAGGCCACCCGCATCCTCGGCACCTTCCTGCGCGACGTCATGCGGCGCAACGCCACGAACTTCCGGATGTTCGCGCCCGACGAGAACAACTCCAACCGCCTCGACGCGGTCCTCGACGCCACCGACCGCACCTGGAACGCGCGCATCGAGCCGGGTGACGACCGGGTCGCCCCCGACGGCCGCGTCATGGAGATCCTGTCCGAACACACCTGCCAGGGCTGGCTCGAGGGGTATCTGCTCACCGGCCGGCACGGATTGTTCTCCAGCTACGAGGCTTTCGCGCACCTGGTCGACTCGATGGTGAACCAGCACGCCAAATGGCTGCTCACCACGAACCGGATCCGCTGGCGCCGCCCCATCCCGTCGCTGAACTACCTGCTCACCTCCCACGTGTGGCGGCAGGACCACAACGGCTTCTCGCACCAGGATCCCGGATTCATCGACCACGTCGTCAACAAGAAACCCGAGGTCGTGCGCGTCTACCTGCCGCCGGACGCCAACACCCTGCTTTCGGTGGCCGATCATTGCTTGCGCACCCGCCAGTACATCAACGTGATCGTCGCCGGGAAGCAACCGGCCGTACAGTTCCTCGATATCGACGACGCGATGACCCACTGCCGCAAGGGCATCGGGATCTGGCAGTGGGCCTCGACCGACCGCGACGTCGAACCGGATGTGGTGCTCGCCTGCGCCGGCGACATCCCCACGATGGAAACCCTCGCAGCCGTCGACATCCTGCACCGCCGCTTCCCCGACCTGCGGATCCGGGTGGTCAACGTCGTCGACCTCATGCGGCTGCAGGACGACCGGGCGCACCCGCACGGGCTGCCGGGCGCGCACTTCGACGCGCTGTTCACCACCGACAAGCCGGTGGTCTTCGCCTACCACGGCTATCCGTGGCTGATCCACCGTCTCGTCTACCGGCGCACCAACCACGAGAACTTCCACGTCCACGGCTACATCGAGGAGGGCACGACCACCACACCGTTCGACATGTGCGTGCTCAACCGCATCGACCGCTACCACCTCGCGCTCGACGTCCTCGACCGCGTCGAGCGGATCCGGCCGATCGCCGGGCACGCCCGCGAGGAACTCGAGAACATCCTCGCCGAACACACCCGCTACGTGCGTACCCACGGCGAGGACATGCCGGTGATCACCGACTGGCACTGGCAGGGCGTCGGAATTGACTGAGCGTCAAACCGATCCGCGGCGGGCCAGTCGCCCGGCGGTGAAGGCGTCGACGTCGACCTCGTCGAGGGAGGTCACCACCAGATCGGCGCCCGCGTCCTCGAGGTCGGCGGCGTCGTCGAAACGGGCGACACCGAGCGCCCACATGCCGCCGGCCTTCGCCGCCCGGATCCCGCTGATCGCGTCCTCGACGACCACGCACGCCTGGGCGGGCACCTCGAGTTCGTCGGCGGCGGTGAGGAACAGTTCCGGGTCGGGTTTGCCGTGGGCGACCGGGCGGCCGGACAGATCCGCGTCGAACCGGTCGAGCAGCGTCTCGCCAGGACGGTCGTGGGCGGGGACCGCCCGCAGGAACAGCCCGGCATTCTTCGACGAGGACGCCGCGGCCACCGCGATCCCCGCCGCCTGCACGGCCGCGACGAAGCGCACCCCGTCGTCGTAGGCGCGGAACCGGCGCTCGTCGATCAACCGCAGCAACCGGGCCTGCTTGCGCTGGGCGTAGTCCACCGCGCGGCGCTCGGCGTCGGGCACCGCGAAGTATTCGAGCGCGGCGCGGGCGCCGTCCATCCGCGGCCGACCCGACAGCACCTGCCGGTACACCGCCGCGGTGAACGCGTCGTCGGTCCAGGAGGTCTCGGGTTGCAGGTCGCGCCAGTCGCCGGTCATCAACTCCGCCAGCGCTTCCCGCCACGCCGTCTCGTGCGGTGAATCGACGAGCACCCCGTCGACGTCGAAGATCACCGCACGGAACCGCGACTGCGTCTCGGGCACGATGTCCTCCTCGCGGTCAGGCAGGGACGGCGGCGAGCCGGAACTCGTGCGACTCGCCGGCGCCGAGCTCGACGAGTTCGCCGTCCACCGCGACCTGCACCGGCACCCGGAAGCCCTCGGTCTCGGCGCGCACCGACAGCTTGTCGCCGTCGATCCGCACCCGCAGGGGAGTGCCGCGGTACCGCATGGAGAACGACACCCCGTCGAGGTGCGAGACGAGCTTGGGCCGGAAGACGAGCACGTCGCCGTACGCGCGGGCACCGACGTAGTAGCGCTGCACCAGATCGAGGGTGCCGCCCATGACCCCCATGTGGATGCCTTCCTTGGTGGTGCCGCCCTGCAGGTCGCTGACATCGCTCTCGAGCGCGAGCTTGAACCGCAGCCACGACGACTGCGGATCGAAGGTCGCGAGCACACCGGCGAACGTCACGTGACTGAGCGTCGAGCCGTGCGAGGTGCGCTGGTCGTAGTAGTCGACGGTGCGGCGCACGAGGTCGCGATCGTAGGGATAACCGAGCTGCTCGAACACCTGGCGCAACTCGGCATCGTCGAACAGGAAGAACAGCATCACCGTGTCGGCCTGCTTGGCCACCTTGTAGGCATCCGGGTCGCGGCCCTCGGCGCGCAGGATGCGGTCCATCCGACCGATGTTGCCGTACTCCGTGCGGTAGTGCTCCCAGTCGAGTTCCTCGAGATCCTCGTAGCCCTCGAACTGGCTGATCACCCCGTCGTGGTAGGGCACGAACATTCTCCGGCTCATCTCCGACCAGGTCCGCAGTTCCTCGTCCGTGACTCGCAACCGGGCCCGCAGGGCCGTCCGCCGGCTCTTCGACAGCACCTCGAAGACGTCCAGGGCGCGCGCCGCGATCCACGCGACCATCACGTTGGTGTACGCGTTGTTGCGCAGACCGCCCTCGGTGGCTCCCGGATACCGCTCGTGGAATTCGTCCGGGCCCATCACGCCGTGGATCTCGTAGCGGTCCCGGTCGGGGTTGTAGTGCGCGATCGACGCCCAGAACCGCGCGATCTCGAGCATCATCTCGGCGCCGTAGTCGGCGAGGAAGTCGACGTCGTCGGTGGCCTGGTAGTAGTGCCACACGTTGTAGAAGATCGCGGCGCTGACGTGACGCTGGTTCCGGCTCAAGTCCGGATCCCATTGCCCCGACATCGGATTGAGATGCACCGTCTGGGTCTCCTCCGTGCCGTCGCTGCCGCTCTGCCAGGGGAACATCGCGCCGCGGTAACCGGCCTCGCTCGCCGCGGCCTGCGCCTCGCCCAACCGGCGGTAACGGTAGAGGATCAGTCCCTTGGTGATCTCGGGGACCCGCATGTTCAGGAAGGGATAGACGAACATCTCGTCCCAGAACACGTGCCCGCGATAAGCCTCGCCGTTGAGTCCGCGCGCCGGCACTCCCGCGTCGAGACGCGCGGTGTGCCGTGAGCAGACCTGCAGCACGTGCGAGACGTGCAGACGCAACAGCAACTGCGCGCGCGGCTCCCGCGGCAGCCGGATGTCGCAGATGTCCCACAACTCGTCCCAGGCCGCGACGTGCTCGTCGTACGCCTCGGCGAAATCCGGATAGCGCAACACGTGCCGGCCCGCCGACGCGAGGGGCTCGGTGATCGCGTCGTCGCGGGAGGTGAACATCGCCACCATCTTCTCGATGCGCACCGTCGAGCCCTCGGCGATGTCGAAGGAGAGGACCTGCTGGATGTAGTCCTCCATCTGGTACAGATCGCGGTCGACGAGCATCGCCCCGCACGAGCCCTCCCGGAACACCCGGGTGCGGGCGGCCTGGGCGATGTAGGTGTCGGACTGGCGGATCTGCACCTTCAGCGCGATCGTCTCGGGGCCGTAGGTGCGCGGCGAGACCGGATCGAGGTGCCGTGCCTCGAGATCGCGGTAGCGGGCCACGGCGCGGTTGGAGACCCGGCCGTCGAGGGCGGTGACGATCTCGACCCGCCCCGACCAGTTCTCCGGGGTCAGCGACCATTCGAGCGCCCCCTGGTTCGGATGCTCCATGCTCACGAACCGTCTGCTGCACAGCGACGTCTCGCGGCCGTGCCGATCCCGGAACCGCAGTTCGCGGACCACGGTGGCGGTGCGGATGTCGTAGACGTGCCGGTAGTCGAGGATCTCCATCTGTGCCAGGCGGATCGCCTCGCCGCCGTCGATGCGCAGCTTCAGCACGAGCCAGTTCGGGAGGTTGACCAGATCCTCGTTCAGGACCGGGCTGCCACCCATGATGGTGGTCTCGCGGTTGTAGCAACGATGCGCGTAGGTCCCCGGATAATGGACCTCGCCCATGTCTTCCCACTCGGCGGTGCCGCGTGAACAGAAGTAGCCGTTGCCCGTCGAGGTCAGGGCTTCGCGCAGGGGTTCGTCGTCTGGATCGAAACCGTCGTAGTCGAGGGTGAACTCCGGGTCGTACACGCGAACCTCCTGGCGGGTCGTACTCGACACGAACTGTCCGGCGGTGCTGTCACCCGGCGGCGCTGTCATCTACCCAGGGCCGACAGGAAACGTTCGACGTCGTCGACCGACGCGAGGACGAACTCGGCGTCGGTGCGGCGTCCGGCCATCTCCGGGTCGTCGGGGCTGCCGACGAGGATCCCGATGCCGCGACCCCGCAACGCCCGGAAGGCGTCCTCGTCGGTGATGTCGTCGCCGAGATAGAGCGGCACGACGTCGTCGGAGGCGAGACCGAGGACCTCGATCAGGTGCAGGACCGCCTTGCCTTTGTTCCAGTCCACGGCCGGTTTGAGTTCGTAGACCATCTTTCCCGGCACCACGGCGAGCCGGTCGGGGTTCTCCTGCAACAGCGTCTCGACGATCGCACCGACCCGGTCGTGCACCTCGGGGGAGGCCTGCCGGTAGTGCACGGCAACCGACGCGCGCTTCGGTTCGATGCCGACACCGTCGAGACCGTCCAGGCGGGTGCGCAGGGTCTCGGTGGTCTCGGTGATCAGATCGGTGAAGTCGGTGAGGACGTCGTGGGCGATCTGCCCGTGGGTGGGGCTCCAGATGTCGAAACCGTGGCTGCCGGCGACGACGAGATCGTCGACCCCCATGAGCTGCTGGACGACGTCGCGGTCGCGGCCGGTGACGATGCACACCGACACGCGGTCGGCGAGTTCACGGACGGTGCGGCGCATGGCATCCGACCACACCGCGTCCTCGGGACGGGCGACGATCGGGGTGAGCACACCGTCGTAGTCGAGGAAGACCGCGGGCCGGCGGCCCGCGAGACGATCGGACAGAGCGGCGCCGTCGAGTGCCGACGGTAGGTCCTCCACGGTGCGCGGCGCGGTCATCTGATCGGTACTCCTGTCGTCGCGGCGACCCGTCATGGTTCGCACCGTACACAAAGATCGAAAGGCTCGGCCGTGGATCCGGGGAGGGGGATCGGCCGGATGCAGCGGTCAGCGGACCGGGCGTCGCCAGTGCTCGTCCGCGGTGAGCCGGGAGCGGACGTGTTCGGCGGCATCGTCGTTGCGGAACGGGCCGGTCAGCAGGTCGGCGTAGACGTGTGAGACGGCGGCATGGCGCAGTCCGCTGCGACGGTCCATCCGTTCGAAGACCACCGGCGACCAGGGGATCGCCACCACGACGTCGCCGCCGTGCTCGACCGGGCGCAGGCCGAGACTGTCGGCGAAGTCGTCGGGGTCGTCGGCGTAGACCTCGAGCAGCGTCGGGGCCGCGTAGTCGGTGGCGCCGACGCCGGTGAGCGCGTAGGGGATGTCGATGCGTTCGGCCAGTCGCGCGCGGGTCGCGGTGACGCCCTCGGGGGCGGTGAACCGGCGGACCGCGCAGACCTTCCGCTCGGCGGCCCAGGCCCGCAGCATCGGTTCCCAGCGCGCCTCGACGATCGGGCCGCGCGGGACCCGGCGCACGAGCTCACGTTCGACGAGCACCTCGACGACGCGGTAGGTCGCGCCGGTGGACGCGCCGGACAGCTTGATCAGTTCCGGGACGGAGATCTCCCCGACGTGATCGGCGAGTGCGCGCACCACGCGGTCGGACGGTTCGCCGGTGAGCACCCCGGACGGGCGGCCCGGGCCGCGCCACGGGTCGGCGTCGGCGCCGCGGTCGCGGACCCACACCGCCGGGCGGTCGGCGACGAGCGAGAGGTTGCCGGTCGCGTCGGCGTAGGAGATGCCGTGCCGGTCGAGCTGGCGGCGCACCGGATCGGACAGATAGTGGGCGCACACGAAGCCGCGGTCGGAGTCGGACAGGTCGGCGGCGATGCGCGCGACGTCGCCGGAGAGCACACCTCGGGAGGCGACCACGGAGAAGGACACGGTGTCGCCGTCGGGGGCGGAGACGAGCATCCGGGTGGGTGCCTCGGGGGAGCGGGGGCGGTCGCTCGACAGCGACCAGCCGAGCGGCAGGCACGCCTCGAGTCGGGCGGTGGCGCGACGGTAGATGTCGATGTACCGCTCGGGGCGGGGACCGATGGTGTTCTCGGGGGCGGGAGCCGACTGTGTCACATCCACCACCGTAGTCACTCTGTGCATGACGGAAAAGAGAAATAATCGAAATCCCATAGGGCGGAACAGCCCCTCTCCCGCACCGCAAACTATGACGCGGCATGCGCTAGTTTCGTGACCATGACCGACATCACCGGACGCATCGCGTTCGTTCAGGCGACCTGGCACCGCACCATCGTCGACCAGGCACGTACAGGCTTCACCGAGGAGATCACCCGCCTCGGCGTCTCGCAGGACGCCCTGGACTTCTTCGAGGTCCCCGGCGCCTTCGAGATCCCGCTGCACGCCAAGCGACTGGCGAAGACCGGGCGTTACGACGCGATCGTCGCGGCCGGGCTGGTCGTCGACGGCGGCATCTACCGGCACGACTTCGTCGCCACCGCGGTGATCGACGGCCTGATGCGCGTCCAGCTCGACACCGATGTGCCGGTCTTCTCCGTCGTGCTCACCCCGCACAACTTCCACGAGCACGACGAGCACGTCGAGTACTTCACGCGGCACTTCGTCAAGAAGGGCGCCGAGGCGGCTCGCGCCGTCGACGCCACGGTGCGCTCGCTGCGCGCGCTGCCGACCGGAGACTGAGCCCCGGTCGGCAGCGCGCGTCGGATCAGCGTGCGCTGCCGGAGGGATTCTTCGCCGCCGAGTCCTCGCCGGCCGCTGCCTGGTTCGGAGCCTCGGTGCGCCGACGGTAGGCCGCCCGCGCGGTCTCGTCGGTGTTCAGTGCCAGCGACTGCAGACCGAATGCCGCGGTGATGCGGTGACGGGTCGCTTCCGGCACCGCCTTCCGCGCTCCGAGGATCGCGCCCGCCGTGCGGGGCACGTACCGCAGGCCGGGACGAGCCGTCGCGATCACCTGCACGATCGCGGCGGCGACCTCGTCCGGGCCGATCACGGCGTGCTCGGTCGCGGAGTACAGCGTGAGGCCGGGGGCGCCTTCGATGCCCACGACGGAGCCGAGATTGACGATGTGTCCGTAGTCCTGTTCGGTGAACCGCGCCGCGGCCGGCTTCGAACCGAGGATCACACCGCGGACGTTGATGTCGATCTGCCGGTCGGTGACCGTGTCGGTCTCCTCGAGGAACGCGCCGGTGGGCATGATGCCGGCGTTGTTGACGAGCACGTCGATCCCGCCGAACTCCATGTGGGCCAGGCTGAGGAATTCGTCGAAGGATCCTCGGTCGGTGACGTCCAGAGGCCACCGGAACACCGTGGTGCCGAAGCGCGCATCGATCCGGGCGGCGGTGCACGGGATCTTCGGTTACGCCCTGATGAGCTGTGCGACGGTGCGCGACGGCATCGAGGTGGGCACCCGTTTCTTCGATCTCACCTTCGCCTTCTCGCGCGCCGCCCTGGAGTATGCGGGCGACGAAGTCCGCTTCTGCCTCGACGACCGGCACGTGCCGGCGCAGCTGCGGGGCTTCCTGCTGGAGCGCGACGTCCCGGGGATTCTCGCCCATTGGGGTGCGCTGTGGGGGCAGCCGTCCGAGATCCGTCGCATCGAGGTGGCCGAATCGCTCGGTGAGCGGATCGCGCCGGTGTTTCGCGACCGGGGGTTCCTGGTGAAGACGACGGCGTCGACGCATGCGGTGGTAGTGGACGCGCGGGCGTTGGACCGGCCCATGCCGACCGCGAGCCCGGAGGCCGCCGCCGTACTGCTGCGGGAGTGCGCGGAACTGCTGCAGCGCAGACAGAACCACGGCGAGCGAGGCGCCCGCGTGCGGGAAGTGCTGCTGCGCCGGGCCGCGGAGGGCCCCACGCAGGACCAGGTGGCCGCGGAGCTGGGGTCGAGTGTGCGCACCCTCCGGCGGCAGCTGGGGGAGGAGGGGGCCTCGTACCGGGCGATCGTGGCCGAGACGCTGGGGGACGATGGCGGGGGAGCTGCTGGATGCGGGCCTGCCGGTGGAGAGGGTGACGCACCGTCTGGGCTACGCCGATGCGTCGAGCTTCTCGGTGGCGTTCCAGCGGTGGACCGGCCGGACGCCGGGTGGGCGAGGACGGGAGAGACGCTCGGTCTGAGGCGACTGCGGGACCGGTTCGAGAGCTCTTGGAGATATTCGGAACAATACGGAAATCATAGAAAATCAGAATCCATCCCCCTTCAGGACCTACTCACCGCACAGCGGGGCACCAGCTACCAACCACCAAACTTGCCAGGAGAACGTCGGTGTCAGCGGCTCGATGCCTCCGGGCGTCGAGTCATGGCCAGGGGAACGAGCACACCGAGCAGCGCGGCAGGCAGCAGGAACGCGAGGACCGGGTCGGCGCCGTACACCGGCGTCAGCAGGAGAGGGGAGAAGGCCGCACCGCCGAAGCGGAAGGCCTGCACGACGGACACCGCGCCACCGCGGTTGCCGCCCGGCCCACCGAGCACCGCGGCGTTGACCCCGACGAGGATGAACTGCGAAGCGATACCTGCCAGGAACCACGCGACGCCGAGCACGACGAGCCACGGGACGGTACCGACGACCACGACCAGCGCTGCGCCGCTCACCGCGCCGATGAGCACGATCGCGCGGGCACCGACGCGGTCGATGAGCATCCCGACCGGCCGGGAACTGAGGATGCCGGCGAGTCCGAACACGGTGAGTACCACGCCGCGTTCGGACGGGGACAACCCGAAGTCGTCCTCGACCCGGAAGGCGAGGAGGAATCCGAGTCCGCCGAGCGCACCCCAACCGAGCAATGCGACCAGCCCGATACGCAGGACGCGCGGGGTCAGCGCGTCGCGCAGTCGGACCCGAGTGGTACCGGACGGGTCGTCGCGCACCGATTCGGGCAGGCCGGCGAGCGCCAGGAGCAGCGCGGCGCCGGCAAGCACGACGAACGCCCATCTCCAGCTCACCTCGGCGGCGAGACCGCCGATCAGTGGGGCGACGGTTTGGCCGGCGGCCTGCATCGCCCCGAACAATCCGAGAGCGCGGCCGAGCCTGTCCTTCGGGGTGATAACGGCCAGCGCCGCGAGCAGCAGCGGAGTGGTGAACGCGTTGGCCGCGCCCTGCAGCATGCGGGTGCCGATGAGCACCGAGAAGGTCGGCGCCAGCGCCGCGGCGATCGAGACCGCCGCGTAGACGAGATAGGCGGTGCGCACGGTGCGGACGCGTCCCCACCGTGCGCCGAGCGTGCCGGAGAACAGCATCGCGGCGGCGAACACACCGAGATAGGCGGTGACCGTCGTCGCGGCTGTGCCGGTGGACACACCGGTGTCGGCGCCGATCTCCGGCAGCATCGACACGACGACACTGCCGCCGAAGGGACCGAGGAAGCCGCCCGCGTACAGCGCCGTGCGCTGCAGCGGTTCGCGCAGATCCCTCACTTGTTGAAGCCGCCGGGGCCCCGTCGCCGCAGATAGCGTTCGAACTCGGCGGCGAGGGCGTCGCCGTCGATCTTGGCGATGACCTCGGAGATGTCCTCCTCGGCCTCGGCGTCGCCGCGCTCCTCGAGGGTGCGCACGTACTCGGCGATCTCCTCGTCGTCCTCGATCATGGCGGTGACGGTCTGTTCCCACTCCTCGGCGAGGAGGGGGAGTTCGCCAAGGGGCACCTCGAGGTCGAGGACGTCCTCGACGCGGCGCAGCAGCGCCACGGTGGCCTTGGGGTTCGGCGGGTTGGACACATAGTGGGGGATCGCCGCCCAGAACGACACCGCGGGGATGCCCGCGCGGACGAAGGCGTCCTGCAGCACGCCGGTGATCCCGGTGGGTCCTTCGTAGCGGGAGGTCTGCAGCTTGAAGCGTTCGGCGGCCTCGGAGCTGTAGGCGGTGCCGGTCACCGGGACCGGGCGGGTGTGCGGGGTGTCGGCGAGCAGTGCGCCGAGCAGGACGACGGTGTGGACCTCGAACTCGTCGACGAGTTCGATGATGGCGTCGCAGAAGCTGCGCCAGCGCATGCTCGGCTCGATGCCGTGCAGGAGGACGATGTCGCGGTCGCTGCCGGGCGGGGAGCACAGCGACAGCCGGGTGGTGGGCCAGTCGATCTCGCGGGTGACCCCGTCGACGAGCCGCACCTGCGGCCGGTTGACCTGGTAGTCGTAGTACTCCTCGGAGTCCAGCTCCGCGAACGGCTCGGCGTCCCAGATCAACTCGAGGTGTTCGACGGCGCCGCTGGCGGCGTCGCCGGCGTCGTTCCACCCTTCGAAGGCGGCGACGAGCACCGGATCGCGCAGGACGGGGACGTCCTGGTCCGGGGTCTCGGGAAACTCGGGTGTACTCACTCGTCCAGCCTACGACCCGGCCCGATCCGGGCGCCCACTAGTCTGAAGGGCATGTCCACCCCACTTCATTCTGTCCTGCTCGATGCGCTGAGCCAGCGCGTTGTCATCGGAGACGGGGCGATGGGCACCATGTTGCAGGCCGCGGATCTGTCGCTCGACGACTTCCGCGGTTTGGAGGGGTGCAACGAGATCCTCAATGAATCTCGTCCCGATGTGATCCGGGGGATCCACCGGGCGTACTTCGAGGCCGGCGCCGATGTCGTCTCGACGAACACCTTCGGCTGCAACCTGCCCAACCTCGCCGACTACGACATCGCCGACCGCATCCGTGAGCTGTCCGAGCTCGGTACCCGCCTCGCCCGCGAGGTCGCCGACGAGATGGGTCCCGGCGCCGACGGCATGGCCCGGATGGTGATCGGGTCGATGGGTCCGGGTACGAAGCTGCCCACCCTCGGCCACGCGCCGTTCGCTGCGCTGCGCGACGCCTACGGTGAGGCGGCGCTGGGCATGCTCGACGGTGGTGCCGACGCGATCCTGGTGGAGACCTGTCAGGACCTGTTGCAGGCGAAGGCCGCGATCATCGGTAGCAAGCGGGCGATGGAGCAGGCCGGTCGCCGGATCCCGATCGTTACCCACGTGACAGTGGAGACCACCGGCACGATGCTGCTCGGTTCCGAGATCGGTGCCGCGCTGACCGCCCTCGAGCCGCTCGGCATCGACCTGATCGGGTTGAACTGCGCGACCGGTCCGGCGGAGATGAGCGAGCACCTGCGGTATCTGTCGCAGCACGCGACGATCCCGGTGTCGGTGATGCCGAATGCGGGTCTGCCGGTGCTGGGCGCGAACGGCGCCGAGTACCCGCTGCAGCCGGAGGAGCTCGCCGAGGCCCTGGCCGGTTTCGTCTCCGAGTACGGGTTGACCTTCGTCGGTGGCTGCTGCGGCACCACCCCCGAGCACATCCGGCAGGTTGCGGCGGCGGTGCGGGGGGTGCAGCCGGCGCCGCGCGCCGCGCAGCCGGAGCCGGGTGTGTCGTCGCTGTATACCTCGGTGCCGTTCGAGCAGGACGCGTCGATCCTGATGATCGGTGAGCGGACCAACACGAACGGGTCGAAGGCGTTCCGTGAGGCGATGCTCGCCGCGGATTGGCAGAAGTGCCTGGACATCGCGAAGGATCAGATCCGCGACGGTGCGCACATGCTTGATCTGAACGTCGACTATGTCGGGCGTGACGGGGCGGCGGACATGGCGGAGCTGGCGTCGCGGTTCGCGACGTCGTCGACGTTGCCGATCATGATCGACTCGACGGAGCCGGACGTGATCAAGGCGGGTCTCGAGCATCTCGGTGGTCGGTGTGCGGTGAACTCGGTGAACTACGAGGACGGCGACGGTCCGGGTTCGCGGTTCGAGCGGATCATGGAGCACGTCGTCGAGCACGGCGCGGCGGTGGTCGCGTTGACGATCGACGAGGAGGGCCAGGCCCGCACCGCCGAGCACAAGGTGCGCATCGCCGAGCGGTTGATCGCGGATCTGACCGGTCGGTGGGGGTTGTCGCCGCAGGACATCATCGTCGATGCGTTGACCTTCCCGATCTCGACGGGTCAGGAGGAGGTGCGGCGCGATGCGATCGAGACGATCGAGGCGATCCGCCGCCTCCACGAGGCGCATCCGGAGGTGCACTTCACGCTGGGCATCTCGAATGTGTCGTTCGGTCTGAATCCGGCGGCGCGGCAGGTGTTGAACTCGGTGTTCCTGAACGAGTGCACCGCGGCGGGTCTGGATACGGCGATCGTGCACGCGTCGAAGATTCTGCCGATGGCGCGGATCCCGGAGGAACAGCGGCAGGTCGCGCTGGATCTGGTGTACGACCGGCGCAGCGAAGGTTACGACCCGCTGCAGAAGCTGATGGAGCTGTTCGAGGGGGTGTCGGCGGCGTCGGCACGCGAGTCGCGGGCGCAGGAGCTGGCGGCGTTGCCGCTGTTCGAGCGGCTCGAGCGGCGCATCGTCGACGGCGAGCGCAACGGTCTCGAGGACGATCTGACCGAGGCGATGAGGACCACCCCGCCGCTGGCGATCATCAACGACACGCTGCTGTCGGGCATGAAGACTGTCGGTGAGCTGTTCGGGTCGGGTCAGATGCAGTTGCCGTTCGTGCTGCAGTCCGCCGAAGTGATGAAGACCGCGGTGGCGTTCCTCGAGCCGCACATGGAGTCGACGGGCGACGAGGGCAAGGGCCGGATCGTGCTGGCGACGGTCAAGGGCGATGTGCACGACATCGGCAAGAACCTCGTGGACATCATCCTGTCGAACAACGGCTACGAGGTGGTCAACCTCGGCATCAAGCAGCCGATCGCGACGATCCTCGACGCGGCGGTGGACAAGCGCGCCGATGTGATCGGCATGTCGGGTCTGCTGGTGAAGTCGACGGTGGTGATGAAGGAGAACCTCGAGGAGCTCAACTCCCGCGGGGTCGCGGAGCAGTTCCCGGTGTTGCTCGGTGGTGCGGCGCTGACCCGCAGTTACGTCGAGAACGATCTGGCGGAGGTCTACGAGGGCAAGGTGTCCTACGCGCGCGATGCGTTCGAGGGTCTGTCGCTGATGGACCGGGTCATGGCCGAGAAGCGCGGTGAGGGTCCGGCGCCGGACAGTCCGGAGGCGATCGAGGCCGCCCGCAAGGCCGCCGAGCGCAAGGAGCGGCACGAGCGCAGCAAGCGGATCGCGGAGAAGCGCAAGGCCGCGGAAACGCCGGCGGAGATCCCCGAGCGCAGTGACGTCGCGAAGGATCTGCCGGTGCCGACGCCGCCGTTCTGGGGCACCCGGGTGATCAAGGGCATCCCGCTGGCCGACTATGCGGCGCTGGTCGACGAGCGTGCGCTGTTCCTGGGGCAGTGGGGCCTGCGCGGGCAGCGCGGTGGCGACGGCCCGAGCTACGAGGAGCTCGTGGAGACCGAGGGCCGGCCGCGGTTGCGGTACTGGCTGGACCGGTTGGCGACCGAGGGCATCCTGCAGCACGCGGCGGTGGTGTACGGCTACTTCCCGGCGGTGTCCGAGGGTGACGACGTGGTGGTGCTGACCGAGCCGCGCCCGGATGCTCCCGAGCGTTACCGGTTCACCTTCCCGCGGCAGCAGCGTTCGCGGTTCCTGTGCATCGCCGATTTCGTGCGGTCGCGGGAGGATGCGCTCGCGTCGGGCCAGGTGGATGTGTGGCCGTTCCAGTTGGTGACGATGGGGCAGCCGATCGCGGACTTCGCGAACGAGTTGTTCGCGTCGAATTCGTACCGCGACTATCTCGAGGTGCACGGCATCGGTGTGCAGCTGACCGAGGCGCTGGCCGAGTACTGGCATCGGCGGGTGCGGCAGGAGCTGGCGTTCGCCGAGGGCGGCACGGCCGCGGACGAGGATCCGGAGGAGGTCGCGGAGTACTTCAAGCTTGCCTACCGCGGTGCCCGGTTCGCGTTCGGTTACGGCGCGTGCCCGAATCTCGAGGACCGCATCAAACTGGTCGAGCTGCTCGAACCCGAGCGGATCGGGGTGGAGCTGTCGGAGGAGCTGCAGTTGCATCCCGAACAGTCCACCGATGCGTTCGTGCTGCACCACCCGGAGGCGAAGTATTTCAATGTCTGATCGGGTGGAGGCGCCGCTCGCGGTGCAGACCGGTGCGCTGCGGGCGGTGCTGTGGGACATGGACGGCACCCTGCTCGAATCGGAACGCTTGTGGGACATCGGGATGCACGAGTTGTCGTTGCATCTCGGTGGGCCGATGAGCGACGAGACCCGCATCTCCACGATCGGGGGGCCGATGGATCTGGCGGTGCTGCGCACCTTCGCCGGGTTGGGTCTGGAACCGACCCCGGACGAGGCGGCGGCTGCGGCGGCGTGGCTGACCGACTACATGGGCCGGTTGTTCGCCGACGGGCTCACGTGGCGGCCCGGCGCGCAGGCCGCGCTGCGCACCGTCCGCGAGGCGGGACTGGGGTCGGTGCTGGTGACCAACACCGAGCGGGCGTTGTGTGAGGTGGCCCTCGCGACCCTGGGCCGTGAGCATTTCGATCATTCGGTGTGTGGCGACGAGGTGCCGGCCGGCAAACCCGATCCGGCGCCCTACCGTCGGGCTGCGGAGTTGCTCGGTCTGGATCCGGCGCAGTGTCTGGCGGTGGAGGATTCTCCGACCGGGGCGGCCGCGGCGGATGCGGCCGGGTGCACGGTGCTGGTGGTGCCGTCACTGGTGGATGTGCCCGGCTCGGAGCGGCGGGTGTTCCGGTCCACGCTCGAGGGGTTGAGCGCCGAGGATCTGCACGAGCTGCACGGTGCGGGGGTGCCCTGAGGTGGCGGTCCCGAAGATCGTGCTGTTCTACAAGTTCACCCCGTTGCCCGACCCGGAGGCGATCCGGTTGTGGCAGCACACCCTCGCGTCGTCGCTGGGGTTGACCGGGCGGATTCTCATCTCGGAGCACGGCATCAACGGCACCGTCGGCGGTGACATCGCCGACGTGAAGAAGTACGTGCGTGGCTTGCGCGGTTATGCGGCCTTCAAGGACACCGATATCAAGTGGTCCGACGGCACCGGCGACGACTTTCCGCGGCTGTCGGTGAAGGTACGTCCGGAGATCGTGACGTTCGGGGTGCCCGACGAGGTGAAGGTCGACGAGAACGGCATCGTCGACGGCGGCACCCATCTGTCGCCGCACGGCGTGCACGAGCTGGTCGCCGAGCGCGGCGACGAGGTGGTGTTCTTCGACGGCCGCAACCGCTTCGAGGCGCAGATCGGCCGGTTCCGGGATGCGATCGTGCCGGATGTCGCCACGACCCGCGATTTCGTCGCCGAGCTCGACAGCGGACGCTACGACCATCTCAAGAACCGCCCGGTGGTCACCTACTGCACCGGTGGGGTGCGCTGTGAGGTGCTGTCGGCGTTGATGCGCAATCGCGGGTTCGAAGAGGTCTACCAGCTC
Organism: Rhodococcus sp. DMU2021; assembly: GCF_019641445.1. Taxonomy (NCBI): domain Bacteria; kingdom Bacillati; phylum Actinomycetota; class Actinomycetes; order Mycobacteriales; family Nocardiaceae; genus Rhodococcus; species Rhodococcus sp. DMU2021. The sequence goes on along the minus strand of NZ_JAIFKB010000010.1, from coordinate 147,810 downwards.
GACGGTGGCATCGTCCGCTACGGCGAGACCTTCGGAGACGAGGGCCTGTGGGAGGGTTCGCTGTACGTCTTCGACGGGCGGATGAACGTCGAGTTCAGCGCCGAGGCGCCGGTGATCGGCCGCTGCACCCTGTGCGGGACGCCGACCTCGCGGTACCGGAATCATCCGGATCTCCACGGCCGGGAGTTGACTCTGGTGTGCGAGGGCTGCGTCCCGGACCTCGTGGAGGCGTAGACCGGTGCGTGCTGCACCGCTGCCGGTGCGCGACGGGCTCGGCCCCGACCGCATCCGGATGCCCGCCGATGTCGACGCGGCCACGATCGTCGAGTTCCTGCAGGCCGGCCACCCCGAGGAGGACTGGGCGGCGCACATGGGGGCGGGGGAGTTGGTCGACGAGCACGGCCGCCGCGTCGATGCGTGCACGCCGTATCAGCCGACGCGGTTCGTGTACTTCTACCGCGATCCGCCGCCGGAGGTGCCGGTGCCGTTCCCGGTGCGTGTGTTGCATCGGGAGGACGGTCTCGTGGTGGTGGACAAGCCGCATTTCCTGGCGACGATCCCGCGCGGAGCGCACATCCGCGAGTCGGTGGTGGTGCGGTTGCGGCGCGAGCTGGAGTTGCCGCATCTGGTGCCGGTGCACCGGCTCGACCGGATGACCGCCGGGGTGCTGCTGTGCACGACGGATCCGGCATGGCGGCGGCCCTATCAGGAGCTGTTCGAGCGTCAGCGGGTGCGCAAGGTGTACGAGGCGGTCGCCGGTTATCGGTCCGACCTGTCGTTCCCGCAGGTGGTGCGCACGCGGATCGTCAAGCGGCACGGGGAGCCGACGGCCGAGCAGTTCGCCGACGAACCGAATTCGGAGACGCGCATCGAGCTGGTCGAGCGGCGTGGGGAGCTGGCCCGTTACCGGTTGTTCCCGCGCACCGGTCGCACCCACCAGCTGCGGCTGCATCTGGCGTCGTTGGGGGTGCCGATCGTGGGGGACAACTTCTATCCGTGGTTCCGGCGGCGCGACGCGGACGATTTCACCGATCCGCTGCGGTTGCTGGCGCGGTCGCTGGAGTTCACCGATCCGATCAGCGGGGTGGAGCGGCGGTTCGTCAGCGGGCGGGAACTCGAGTTCTGAGCGAGGGTTGGTGTCCTGGCTGTGGGGCCGGTGGCGGGGCATGAAACAATCGACCCCTGTGAAGACCTTCGATTCCCTGTTCGCCGAGCTGTCCGAACGCGCCGCGACCCGCCCCGAGGGCTCCGGCACCGTCGCCGCCCTGGACGCCGGCGTGCATTTCCAGGGCAAGAAGGTACTCGAAGAGGCCGGTGAGGTGTGGATCGCCGCCGAGTACCAGTCCGACGAGGAACTGTCCGAGGAGATTTCGCAGCTGCTGTACTGGGTGCAGGTGCTGATGGTGGGGCGGGGTCTGAAGCTCGAGGACGTCTACAAGCATCTGTGACGGCCGGTGGCCCGCTGTGCCGGTGCCGCCGTCCGTGCCCCCTGTAGATCCCTTCCTCGCTTCTGCTCGTCGTTCGAAAGGACCCAATCCGTCATGCTGCGCGTCGCAGTCCCCAACAAAGGTTCGCTGTCCGAGTCCGCCGCCGAGATCCTGCAGGAGGCCGGCTACCGTCGACGCACCGACTCGCGGGATCTGACGGTCATCGACCCGGTCAACGACGTCGAGTTCTTCTTCCTGCGGCCGAAGGACATCGCGATCTACGTCGGTTCCGGCGAGCTGGATCTGGGGATCACCGGCCGCGACCTGGCGATGGATTCGGGGGCTCCGGTCACCGAGCGGTTGTCGCTGGGCTTCGGGTCCTCGCGTTTCCGGTACGCCGCGCCGAAGGGCCGCGACTGGTCGGTCGAGGATCTGCAGGGTCTGCGCATCGCCACCTCGTACGCGAATCTGGTGCGTCGTGATCTCGCCGCCCGCGGCATCGAGGCCGAGGTGATCCGGCTCGACGGTGCGGTGGAGATCTCCATCCAGCTCGGGGTCGCCGACGCGATCGCCGATGTGGTCGGCTCGGGCCGGACGTTGCGGCAGCACGATCTCGTCGCCTTCGGCGAGTCGTTGTGCGATTCGGAGGGTGTGCTGATCGAGCGGGAGGATTCGGATCGCTCGGATCGGGCCCGCAACCAGTTGATCGCCCGTCTCGAGGGTGTGGTCTTCGCGCAGCAGTACGTGATGATCGATTACGACTGCCCGAAGCACCTGCTCGAGCAGGCCGTGCAGGTCACGCCCGGTCTCGAGTCGCCGACGATCTCGCCGTTGGCGAACGAGAATTCGGTGGCGGTGCGGGCGATGGTGCCGCGCAAGGGCCACAACGCGGTGATGGACCGGCTCGCCGAGATCGGTGCCCGCGCGATCCTCGCGTCGAACATCCGCTCGTGCCGGGCGATGCGCGCCCCCGAATAGACGCGCACCGATCCCGACATCTTCCGGTGCGGTCCCGCTGATCAGCGGGACCGCACCTGCACGTTCTGGGCGATGCGGCCGAGCGCGCCGGTCTCGTCGTAGAGCAGACCGGCGGTCATGCCGACCCCGTCGGGTCCGACGGACATCTCCGCGGCGATCCCCACCCAGTCCTGTTCGCGGAACTCGGGGGCGCGGAACAGGTGCACGGTCAGTTCGGTGTTGAGGAAGGTGTACTCGCGGGGGTCGAGTTTGGATCCGACACCGTTGGCGACGTCGGCGACGCTCATCAACCGGTCGAGCCCGCTGGGGGTTTCGCCTTCCACGAGGGCGATCTCGCTGCGCACCCACGCCGACGACAGGCCGGGAGCGCCGAAGGGGACGATGATGCGCCATTCGACGGTGTCGATGTAGCCGCCCTTCCAGAAGACGTGCGGGGCGGTGGCTTCGAAGTGGTCGGGGGCGGGCAGCGGGGTTTCGGAGGTCCGCGCGACCTGCGGCAGGTCGATGGTTTCGAGGCGCCAGCCGGTGCCGCGCGCCACCGGGCGGTCGGTGCCGTCGGGGGCGGTGGCCCACAATTCGGCGACGACCAGTTCGATGCGGCGACCGGGTCGTTCGATGTGGGTGCGCACCTCGAGGTCGGTGAGGGGGACGGGGCCGAGCAGTTCGACGGTGAGCCGGCTCAGGCGGGTGTCGGGGCGGGGCCGGTGCCGGTCGATGGCGCGGGCGAGCAGCGCCGAGGGTGGGGCGCCGTGCTGCAGGTGCGGTCCCCAGGTGCTGACGGTGTGTTCGGTGGGGCGGAACACCGCGATCTCGACGTCGTCGACCGGGCCGGTGGGGGTGGTCGGCCGGGGGACCGGCACGTAGTAGGCGGCGTCGCTCACTCGGGATTCTCCTGCTGCTCGATGCGGTGGGGCGCGCCCAGTGTCGATTGCGTCGCAACGCCGTCGGCGGGATACGGCGGTGGGGTACCGCCGAACGCCGGGCACAATGCCCGATGATCGCACCACCGGCAGCCGGGACCGGGATTGGGGCGGAAGTCGCCGCTGGCGCGCAACTGCCGGATCGTCGCCCACATCGCCCGCACGATCCGTTCGAAGCGACGCAGTTCCTCGGGGTCGGGCCGGTAGTGCAGCACCTGACCGTCGCCGAGATACAGCAGCCGCAGCGAGGCCGGGACGATGCCGCGTTGCCGCCACACGATCAGCGCGTAGAACTTCAGCTGGAACAGCGCCGCCCGCTCGCCGCGCAGGGACGGGGCGCGGCCGGTCTTGTAGTCGACGACATGCACCGCACCGGTGGCGTCGACATCGAGGCGGTCGATGATGCCGCGCAGCGGGACGTCGCCGTCGAGGGTGGTCTCCACCCGCAGTTCGCAGCCGTCGGCGGTGACCGCGGTGGGGTCCTCGACGGTGAAGTAGGTGTCCAGCAGCGCGGCGGCCTCGGCGAGGAACCCCGCGTCGTCGGTGTCCACGCCCAGATCGGGGGTGGCGGCGAGGACCCGGGCCAGGGCGTCGGGCAGCAGGGTCTGCGCGGAGGTGGCGGTGCGGGCCGGTCCGTCGAGGCCGAACAACGCTTCGAGGGCGGCGTGCACGACGGTGCCGCGTGCCTGGGCGCGGGTCGGGGGTGCGGTGAGCCGGTCGACGGCCTTGAAGCGGTAGAGCAGCGGGCAGCGGGTGAAGTCGGCGGCCCGGGAGGGGGACAGGGCGACCGGCCGCGTCGTGTCGGTGGGGGGTGTGGGCGCAGCTGTGGTCACACCTGGCAGGCTAGGACGCGGGTCCGACACGGTGCCGGACCCGCGTGCCCGATCCCGGGTGCGGGGCTGGAACGAAGGTGGACACGGCGATGGCGGTAGGCGGACTCGGGCGCAGCGGACCCTTCCAGGTGGGGGACCGGGTGCAGTTGACCGACGCCAAGGGCCGCAAGTACACCGTGGTGCTCGAACCGGGCAAGGAGTTCCACACCCATCGCGGCGGGATCCTGCACGACGATCTGATCGGCACCGACGAGGGTGTGGTGGTCACCTCCACCAACGGCACCCCCTATCTGGCGTTGCGTCCGCTGCTCGTCGACTATGTGATGTCGATGCCGCGCGGTGCGCAGGTGATCTACCCGAAGGACGCCGCGCAGATCGTGCAGGAGGGCGACATCTTTCCCGGCGCGACGGTGCTCGAGGCCGGCGCCGGTTCCGGCGCGCTGACGTGTTCGCTGCTGCGCGCCGTCGGCGAGAGCGGCCGGGTGATCTCCTACGAGGTGCGCGAGGACCATCTCGAATACGCCGAGCGCAATGTCGACACCTTCTTCGGGCAGCGCCCGGCGAACTGGACGACGGTGCTCGGCGATCTGGCGGACTACGACGTCGAGAAGTACGGCCGCGTCGACCGGGTGGTGCTGGACATGCTCGCCCCCTGGGATGTGCTCGAGACGGTGAAGAAGGCGCTGGTGCCCGGCGGGGTACTCATCGTCTATGTGGCGACGACGACGCAGCTGTCGCGGGTGGTCGAGGCGATGCGGGAGCAGACCTGCTGGACCGAGCCGCGTTCGTGGGAGTCGATGGTGCGCGGCTGGCACGTGGTGGGGCTGGCGGTGCGGCCGGAGCATCGGATGCAGGGGCACACGGCGTTCCTGGTCAGTGCCCGGCGCCTGCAGGACGGGGTGGAGACCCCGAAGCCGCAGCGCCGGCCCAGCAAGGGCTGAGCCGACGCCGACCCGCAGGGGTTATTCGCAGCTGAGCGTGCCCGCGGCCAGGATCGAGCAGGCGCTCTCGTCCGCGATGACCCAGGTGCCGTCGATCTGCTCGAAGGTCAGCGGCATCGGGGCGCCGCCGTGCGGGCCGGCGACCTCGGTGGTCGCGGTGACGGTGTCGGCGTCGACCGTGGTGATCTCGCCGACGGTGCCGGTGAGCGGGTAGCCGGCGAGCACACCGGTGAACTGATCGAGCACGGCGGTGCGCTCGGCGCCGTGCTCCACGACCGCGGCACGGTCCTCGGTGGTGGCGGCCGGGTCGAAGAACACGTCGATCTGTTCCTGCAGTTGCTCGACGGTGACCGCGGCGGTCACGGTGGTGCTGGTGGTCGTCGTTGCGCTGGTCGTGGCAGCGGTGTCGTCGCCGGCGTCGTCGGAGCTGCAGCCGGTCAGGGCGGTGAGGGCGGCGATCGCGGTGGCGGCGCAGAGTGTGCGAACTGGACGTGGGGTCACGGAGGAGTACCTTTCGAGAGAAACGGTCGACGCACGATATTTAGGGGAGCCTAACAGCGTGCCGGAGGTGCGGCGCCATGGCGCGCCCCACGCGCGACACATGTTCGGAACACGACTGTTTCGTGTCCTCCCCCATGTGGGGCGATGTCCCGGTAGCGTGGAATGACCGACAGTGGAGGGAGTCGCTATGAGCTCGTCAGAGAAGCCGGATGCGGTTGCGGCGGCACGCGAAATCGAAGAGTTGCGCGCAGAGGTGGCGACCTTGCGTCGTCGGCTCGGCGAACCGTCCGATCAGGTACGCGACCTCGAAGCCCGGCTCGAGTCCCTCACGGTCCGCAACGGCAAACTGCTCGAGACCCTCAAGGATGCGCGCCAGCAGCTGATCACGCTGCGCGAGGAGGTCGACCGGCTGGCCCAGCCGCCGAGCGGCTACGGGGTGCTGCTCGAGACGTTCGACGATCAGACCGTCGACGTGTTCACCTCGGGCCGCAAGATGCGGGTCGCGGTGTCCCCGAATCTCGAACTCGACACCTTCCGGCCCGGTCAGACGGTGCGGCTGAACGAGGCGTTGACCGTCGTGGAGGTCGGTGGTTTCGAACGCGTCGGCGAGATCACCACCCTGCGGGAGGTGCTCGACGACGGCACCCGCGCGCTGGTGGTCGGGCACGCCGACGAGGAACGCATCGTGTGGCTGGCCGCCCCGCTCGCCGCGGCCGCCGCCGACGACAAGACCGATCTGCTCGTCGACGACGAGAACTCGTTCACGCTGCGCCCCGGTGATTCGTTGCTGGTCGACAGCAAGGCCGGCTACGCCTTCGAACGGATCCCCAAGGCCGAGGTCGAGGATCTCGTGCTCGAGGAGGTCCCGGACGTCGGCTACAGCGACATCGGCGGTCTGGGCCGGCAGATCGAGCAGATCCGCGACGCGGTGGAGCTGCCCTTCCTGCACAAGGACCTGTTCCGCGAGTACTCGCTGCGCCCGCCGAAGGGTGTGCTGCTGTACGGCCCGCCCGGTTGCGGTAAGACCCTGATCGCGAAGGCGGTCGCGAACTCGCTGGCGAAGAAGATCGCCGAGGCCCGCGGGGACGATTCGAAGGAAGCGAAGTCGTTCTTCCTGAACATCAAGGGCCCGGAGCTGCTGAACAAGTTCGTCGGTGAGACCGAACGGCACATCCGGTTGATCTTCCAGCGGGCCCGGGAGAAGGCGTCCGAGGGCACCCCGGTGATCGTGTTCTTCGACGAGATGGATTCGATCTTCCGCACCCGCGGTTCCGGTGTGTCCTCCGATGTGGAGACCACGGTGGTGCCGCAGCTGCTCGCCGAGATCGACGGTGTCGAAGGGCTCGAGAACGTCATCGTCATCGGCGCGTCGAACCGTGAGGACATGATCGACCCGGCGATCCTGCGGCCCGGCCGCCTCGACGTGAAGATCAAGATCGAGCGTCCGGACGCGGAGGCCGCGCAGGACATCTTCTCGAAGTACCTGACCGAGAGCCTGCCGGTGCACGCCGACGATCTCGCCGAGTTCGGCGGCGATCGGGTCGCGTGCGTGCGGGCGATGATCGAGCGGGTCGTCGAGCGGATGTACGCCGAGTCCGAGGACAACCGTTTCCTCGAGGTCACCTACGCCAACGGCGACAAGGAGGTCCTGTACTTCAAGGACTTCAACTCCGGCGCGATGATCCAGAACATCGTCGACCGGGCGAAGAAGTATGCGATCAAGTCGGTGCTCGAGACCGGGGCGCCCGGTCTGCGGGTGCAGCACCTGCTCGATTCGATCGTCGACGAGTTCGCCGAGAACGAGGACCTGCCCAACACCACGAATCCGGACGACTGGGCCCGGATCTCGGGGAAGAAGGGCGAGCGGATCGTGTACATCCGCACCCTGGTCACCGGCAAGAACGCCAGCGCGAGCCGCGCGATCGACACCGAGTCGAACACCGGCCAGTACCTGTAGGAATCGACCCGCGACAATCGATCCGCGACGGCCGGGCCTTCCCTCCTCCGGAAGGTCCGGCCGTCGCGGCCTATCCAGGGGGAGGACCGACCGTGCCGTTGCCGCGCACCCTGGCCCGGTTCAACAAGATCGTCACCAACCGGGTCACCACCCCGTTCGCGCAGCTGCTGCCGGGCACCGCGGTGGTCGAGCATCGCGGGCGCCGCTCGGGCCGTATGTTCCGCACCCCGGTGCTGCTGTTCACCGTCGGTGACGATCTGCGGATCGCGTTGACCTACGGCGCCGACACCGATTGGGTGCGCAACGTGCGCGCCGCCGGCGAGGCGGTGGTGCACACCCGGGGCAGGGCGATCCCGGTGCGCGACCCGCGACTCGGGACCGATCCGCAGGCGAGCTGGGCGCCGCTGCCGGTGCGGGTGGCGCTGCAGGCGATCGGGGCGCACGGCTATCTGGACTGCACCCCGCAGCCGCACCGCTGACCGGTGGCGGGGCTGGTCACGACCGTGAGCGTCCGGATCGCCTAGGCTCGAGGGCATGCAGCGGATCATCGGTATCGAGGTCGAGTACGGGATCTCCTCACCCAACGAGCCATCGGCGAACCCGATCCTGACCTCCACGCAGGCGGTGCTGGCCTACGCGGCCGCCGAAGGGGTGCCGCGCGCCCGCCGCACCCGCTGGGACTACGAGGTCGAATCGCCCCTGCGCGACGCGCGGGGCTTCGATCTGGGGCGGTTCAACGGCCCGGCCCCGGTCATCGACGCCGACGAGGTCGGTGCCGCGAACATGATCCTGACCAACGGGGCGCGCCTGTACGTCGACCACGCCCACCCCGAATACTCCGCCCCGGAGGTCGCCGACCCCCTCGACGCGGTGATCTGGGACAAGGCCGGGGAACGGGTAATGGAGGCCGCCGCCCGGCACGCGTCGAGTGTGCCCGGCGCGCCGCGACTGCAGCTGTACAAGAACAATGTCGACGGCAAGGGCGCCTCCTACGGCACCCACGAGAACTACCTGATGGACCGGGAGACCCCGTTCTCCGCGGTGGTCGCGGGCCTGACCCCGTTCTTCGTCTCCCGGCAGGTCATCACCGGCTCCGGCCGGGTCGGGATCGGCCAGTCCGGTGACGAGCCCGGTTTCCAGCTCTCGCAGCGCGCCGACTACATCGAGGTCGAGGTCGGTCTCGAGACCACCCTCAAACGCGGCATCATCAACACCCGCGACGAGCCGCACGCCGACGCCGACAAATACCGGCGCCTGCACGTGATCATCGGCGATGCGAATCTGGCGGAGATGTCCACCTACCTCAAGGTCGGCACCACCGCGCTGGTGCTCGACCTGATCGAGGCCGGCATCGACCTGTCGGATCTGCAGCTCGCCCGCCCGGTCACCGCGGTGCACCACATCAGCCACGACCCGTCGCTGCGCAAGACCGTCGCGCTCGCCGACGGCCGGGAGCTGACAGGTCTGGCGCTGCAGCGGATCTACCACGAGCGGGTCGCGAAGTTCCACGACGGCACCGAGGACAAGCGGATCCTCGACATCCTCGACAAGTGGGCGATGGTGCTCGATCTGCTCGAACGCGACCCGATGGAATGCGCCGACCTGCTGGACTGGCCCGCGAAGCTGCGGCTGCTCGAGGGCTTCCGCAACCGCGAGGGACTGTCCTGGTCGGCGCCGCGCCTGCACATGGTCGACCTGCAGTACTCGGATGTGCGCCTGGACAAGGGCCTGTACAACCGCCTCGTGGCCCGCGGGTCGATGCAGCGGCTGGTGTCCGAGCAGCAGGTCCTCGATGCGGTGCACACCCCGCCTTCGGACACCCGCGCCTACTTCCGCGGTGAGTGCCTGCGCCGTTTCGGTGCCGATATCGCGGCGGCGAGCTGGGATTCGGTGATCTTCGATCTCGGTCGCGAATCGCTGGTGCGCATCCCGACGCTCGAGCCGCTGCGTGGCAGCCGCGCGCATGTCGGGGAGCTGCTCGAGACTGCGCAGTCGGCGGCGGAACTGGTCGATCAGCTCACTCACTGACCACCCCTCCCGGCGGAGGGCGGTGGCCGGATCACAGGCCGCGAGTACGCGTGTCGCCACCGGTGGACCGGTTCGCTGGGTAGGGTAGGAGTTCGAAGCAGCGGTGACCACACCGATCGTCGACCGGTGACGGTTCCGCGCCGAGTACAGGAGGAGGTCGGCGGCTATGGCACAGGAGCAGACCACACGCGGTGGCGGCGGAGACGACGACGAGGTCGTCGGTGACGGCGGTGCCGGTCAGGAGCGTCGCGAGAAGCTCGCCTCGGACACCGACGATCTTCTCGACGAGATCGACGACGTGCTCGAGGAGAACGCAGAGGACTTCGTGCGGGCATATGTGCAGAAAGGTGGCCAGTGACAGCCGAACGATCCTCTCTTCCCTACCGCGAGGTGCAGCCGAAGCTGCACCTCGCGTCGCCCTTGTCGTCGTTCTCCGACCACCTGCGGATGCACGCCCCGGAGATGCTGCCGGAGAACCGGTTCCGATTCGAACGAGGTGACCACGTGGACCTCGCCCCGCACGGCACCACCATCGTGGCGCTGACCTTCGACGGGGGTGTACTCATCGCCGGCGACCGGCGCGCGACCATGGGTAACCTGATCGCCTCCCGCGATGTCGACAAGGTGTTCATCACCGACAACTATTCGGCGGCCGGCATCGCCGGCACCGCGGGTCTGGCGATCGAGCTCGTGCGACTGTTCGCGGTCGAACTCGAGCACTACGAGAAGATCGAAGGTGTGCCGCTGACCTTCGACGGCAAGGCCAATCGGCTCTCGTCGATGGTGCGCGGCAATCTCGGTGCGGCCATGCAGGGCTTGGCCGTGGTGCCGTTGCTGGTCGGTTTCGACCTCGACGCGTCCGATGCGCACCGCGCCGGGCGGATCGTGTCCTACGACGTGGTCGGGGGCCGCTACGAGGAACGCGCCGGCTACCACGCGGTCGGCTCCGGATCGTTGTTCGCCCGCTCGTCGCTCAAGAAGCTCTACCGCGCCGATGCCGACGAGCAGAGCGCGCTGCGCAGCGCCGTCGAGGCGCTGTACGACGCGGCCGACGATGACACCGCCACCGGTGGTCCCGACACCACCCGCGGGATCTACCCGACGGCGGTGGTGATCACCGCGGCCGGGGCCGTGGCCGTCGCGGAGGAAACCCTGTCCGAGCTGGCCCGCACCATCGTGGCCGACCGCACCGCAGGAGATGCCCGGTGACACTTCCGTACTATGCGTCCGCCGAGCAGATCATGCGCGATCGCTCGGAGCTGGCCCGTAAGGGCATCGCCCGCGGCCGGTCGGTGATCGCGTTGACCTACGCCGGCGGTGTGCTGCTGGTGGCGGAGAATCCGTCGAAGGCGCTGCACAAGATCAGCGAACTGTACGACCGGGTCGGTTTCGCGGCCGTCGGCAAGTACAACGAGTTCGAGAATCTGCGGCGCGCCGGGATCATGCACGCCGACATGCGCGGCTACTCCTACGACCGGCGGGACGTGACCGGGCGGGCACTGGCGAACGCCTACGCGCAGACCCTCGGCACCATCTTCACCGAGCAGCCCAAGCCGTACGAGGTGGAGATCTGCGTCGCCGAGGTCGGGCGCGCTGACACCGACGACGGCCCGCAGCTGTACCGCATCACCTACGACGGCTCGATCGTCGACGAACCGCAGTTCGTGGTGATGGGCGGCAACACCGAACCGATCATCACCGCGCTGCGCTCGTCGTACAAGCCGGGTCTGTCGCTCGACGAGGCGGTCGCCGTGGCGGTGACCGCGCTGCAGCAGCCCGCCACCGCCGACGCGGCGCCGCGGGTGCTCGGCCGCGGGGAACTCGAGGTCGCGGTGCTCGAGAAGCAGCGGCCGCGCCGCGCCTTCCGGCGTATCTCGGGGGCGGCGCTCGACGCGCTGCTGACCAGCACCGGGTCCGCTCAGGCGGCGCCGTCGGAGACGCCCGCCGATCCGGCCCCCGAATCGGGGTCCGACACCGCGACCGGCTCGGAGACCGAGTCCGGTCCCGACGCGGGCTGATCCACCGCGAGCCGATAGACCGTCAACGCCGACGGCACCACCTCGAAGTCGAAACCGGTGCCGTCGGCGAGGACCTCCCCGTCGGTGGCCAACGCCACCGGATCCCCGATGACCTCCACCGCCAGGCCCGGGATGTGCCGCTGCCGATACATCGGTGACGCGCCGAGGGTGCCGGTCGCCGCAGCGAGGAGCAGACGCAGCCGCGAGAACCGACTCTCCGCGGGTAGATACCGCACGTCGAGGGTGCCCGGATCCAGATGCGCCCGGGACATCGGCACCTGATCTGCCGGGGTGTAGCGGCCGTTGCCGACGAACAGCAACCACACCGCCCGCCCCGCCCCGTCGATGCGGACCGGCATCGGGCTCGCCGTGCGCAGCACCGCGAGCATCGCCAACCCCGCCGCCGGCCACTTGCCGATCCGCGGTTCCCAGTGCTGCCGCAACCGCACCGCATCCGGATAGCCACCGAGGCTGGCGGTGTTGACGAACCGCCGCACCGTGCGCCCGTCCGGCCCGGTCACCGTCACCTGCCCGAGCCCGACGGCCACCGCCTGCCCGGCGGTGACCGCCCGCACCGTCTCCTCCAGATCGACCACGCCGAGATCGAGCGCGAAATGGTTGAGGGTGCCGCCGGGGAACACCGCCACCGGCAGCCGCGCGTCGACGGCGACGTCGAGCACCGCCGCGACGGTGCCGTCCCCGCCGCACACCCCCACCGCCTGCGGCCGATATTCGGTCAGCAGACGTTCCGACTGCTCCGCCGGATCACCGTCGGGATCCAGATCGACGCGACGCACCCTCGGCAGCGCGGCGGTGACCCGCGCGGCGATCTCCTCGGCGGTCCCGGCATCGCGGTTGACCACCAGCAGCATTCCGTCGCCGCCGGGCAGGGCGGGCGCGGCCGCCGCGACCTGCACGGTCGCCGGTTCGCGGCTGCGCACCGCCCACCAGCGGCGCGTCGACCACGCCACCGTCGCCCCGACCGCGGCGCCGACGACGACGTCGCCGGGCCAGTGCACGCCGGTGTGCACCCGCGAATAGGCCACCGCCGCGGCCAGCGGCGCCAGAACCGCCCCAGCCGCAGGGGATTCGAGCACCACCCCGGTCGCGAACGCCGCCGCCGACGCGGCGTGCCCGGACGGGAACGACGACGAGCGGGGGATCGGCACCGTGCGGCGCCGAAACTTCGGGTCGGTGCGCGCCGGGGGCCGGCGGCGCGGCAACAGCGGTTTGAGCAGCCCGTTGGTCAAGGCGCTGGCCCCGGCCACCGACAGCAGACCCCGCACCGCCCCGCGGCGGGCGTGACCGCCGGCGGTGGCGCACACCGCGGCGCACGCCACCCACAGCACACTGTGGTTGGCGGCGCGTCCGAGGTCGCGCAGCAGCGGGTCGGCAGGGGACGCGCGCAGCGCCCCGGAGCGCTCGAACAGGGCCCGGTCGGCGGTGCGGTAACGCTCGGGAACGATCACACCTCGACCGTAGATGTCGTTGCGACCCATGGGGGTCGGGTTCGCGCGGTACTGTCGAAGTGTGCAGCGACGAATCATGGGTATCGAGACGGAGTTCGGCGTCACGTGTACCTTCCACGGGCATCGTCGGTTGAGCCCCGACGAGGTGGCCCGCTATCTGTTCCGCCGGGTGGTGTCCTGGGGGCGCAGTTCGAACGTCTTCCTGCGGAACGGGGCGCGACTGTATCTCGATGTCGGTTCGCACCCCGAGTACGCCACCGCCGAGTGCGACGACCTGCTCCAGCTCGTCGAGCACGACCATGCCGGTGAGCGGGTCCTCGAGGAACTGCTCATCGACGCCGAGCAGCGTCTGGCCGAGGAAGGCATCGGCGGCGACATCTTCCTGTTCAAGAACAACACCGACTCGGCGGGCAACTCCTACGGCTGCCACGAGAACTATCTCGTCGCCCGCGTCGGCGAGTTCTCCCGCATCTCCGATGTGCTGCTGCCCTTCCTGGTGACCCGCCAGCTGATCTGCGGCGCCGGGAAGGTGCTGCAGACCCCCAAGGCCGCCACCTTCTGCCTGTCGCAACGCGCCGAGCACATCTGGGAGGGCGTCTCGTCGGCGACCACCCGGTCGCGGCCGATCATCAACACCCGCGACGAGCCGCACGCCGACGCCGAGAAGTACCGGCGCCTGCACGTGATCGTCGGGGACTCGAACATGTCCGAGACCACCACCATGCTCAAGGTGGGGTCGGCGGCGCTGGTGCTCGAGATGATCGAGGCCGGGGTGCCGTTCCGGGACTTCGCGCTCGACAACCCGATCCGCGCCATCCGCGAGGTCTCCCACGACCTGACGGGCCGGCGCCCGGTGCGCCTGGCCGGCGGCCGGCAGGCCAGCGCCCTGGACATCCAGCGCGAATACCACGCGCGGGCGGTGGACTATCTGCACCAGCGCGAACCCGACCCGCACGTCGCGCAGGTGGTGGACCTGTGGGGCCGCGTCCTCGACGCCGTCGAATCGCAGGACTTCGCGAAGGTCGACACCGAGATCGACTGGGTGATCAAGCGCAAGCTGTTCCAGCGCTACCAGGACCGCTACAACATGGAGCTGTCCGACCCGAAGATCGCCCAGCTCGACCTGGCCTATCACGACATCAAACGCGGACGCGGTGTGTTCGACCTGCTGCAACGCAAGGGACTGGCGGCGCGGGTGACCGACGACGAGTCCGTCGACGCCGCGGTGAACACCCCGCCGCAGACCACCCGCGCGAAGCTGCGCGGTGATTTCATCGCCGCCGCGCAGGCCGCGGGCCGCGATTTCACCGTCGACTGGGTGCATCTGAAGCTCAACGACCAGGCGCAGCGCACCGTGTTGTGCAAGGACCCGTTCCGGTCCGTGGACGAACGCGTCGAACGGCTCATCGCCTCCATGTGAGTACCGCCGTCCATCGGAGCGGACCGTCCGGTCCGCTCCGATGGACGGTGATGCGGTGCCGGCGGCGCGCGGGCACTAGGGTTGGCGCGTGGCGATCTCGAAAGTCGAACGGCTGGTGAACCTGGTCATCGCGCTGCTGTCCACCCGACAGTTCGTGACCGCGGAGAAGATCCGTGCCTCGGTGGCCGGCTACTCCGAATGCGCGAGCGACGAGGCGTTCAGCCGCATGTTCGAGCGGGACAAGAACGAACTGCGCGATCTCGGGGTGCCCCTCGAGACGGGCCGGCCGTCGCGGTCGTCGACGGTGGAGGGCTACCGCATCAACCGCGACGCCTACGAACTGCCCGAGATCGACCTCACCCGCGAGGAGACCGCCGCCGTGGCCGTCGCCGCCGCGCTGTGGGAATCGCCGGAGCTGACCGCCGCCGCGCAGGGCGCGGTGCTCAAGCTGCGCGCGGCCGGGATCCGTGTCGACTCCGACGGCGGGGAGGTCGTCGCGCCGCTGCCGCCGCGCGCCCGCGGTTCCGAACCCGCGTTGACGGCGTTGCTCGCCGCGATCGACGCGCGCCGCGCGGTGCGGTTCACCCACCGCAGTTCCCCCACCGAGCCGTGGTCGACGCGCACCGTCGAACCGTGGGGTGTGGTCACCGTGCACGGCCGCTGGTATCTCGTCGGCCACGACCGCGACCGCGACGCCGTGCGCACCTTCCGGCTCTCGCGCATCGGCGACGAGATCACCGCGATCGGCCCAGAGGGGGCGGTGCAGATCCCGGGGGGCGTGGATCTGCGGGGGCGGGTGCTCGCCGCGACCTCCCCGGCGGAGGTCAGCGGATCGGCACGCCTGTGGGTGGCCGATGGACGCGCGTGGGAGCTACGCCGGCTCGGACGGACCGGCGCGGCACGGCGGATCGGAGACCGCGACGGGGTGGAACTCGAGGTGCCGGTGCGCTCGTGGGAATGGATCGCCCGGATCGTCGCCGGGCAGGGCGCGGACGCGTTGGTGCTCGACCCACCGGAGTTACGGGCCGAGGTGCACCGCATCCTCGAACAGGCGGTCACGGATGCGGGGGAGGAGGAGCGATGAGCACACGACTGTCGGCGCGACTGGGACGACTGCTCAATCTCGTGCCCTACTTCCTGGCGCACCCGGGGATCAGCGCGGCCGAGGCTGCCCGCGATCTCGGGGTCACCCCCAAGCAGGTGATGGACGATCTGAACCAGCTGTGGGTGTGCGGCCTGCCCGGCTACGGACCCGGTGATCTGATCGACCTGTCGTTCTCCGAGGACAGCATCGTGGTGACCTTCACCGCCGGCATCGAACGACCCCTGCGGCTGACCTCCACCGAGGCCACCGCGCTGCTCGTGGCGCTGCGGTCGCTGCAGGAGATGCCCGGCGTCGTCGACCCGTCCGCGGCGCAGTCGGCGATCGCGAAGATCGAGGCGGCCGCCGGGACCGCCGCGCTGCCCGCCGACACCGCCACCGCGGCGACTGCCGAGCCTGATCCGGAGGCAGCCGGGGACTCCGACGCCGCCGGACAGGTGCGGGCCGCGGTGCGCGACGGGCGCGCCGTGCACCTGACCTACTATTCGGCTTCCCGCGACACCGTCTCCGAACGCGACGTCGACCCGATCCGCATCGTCATCATCGACGAACACGCCTACCTGCAGGCGTGGTGCCGCAGCGCCGAAGGAGTGCGGCTGTTCCGCTTCGACCGCATCGACGCCGCCACCGTGCTCGACGAGCCGACGCGACCGCCGCACCGGGCGATCACCGACGACGAGCACCTCGAACTGTTCGAGGGCGACCCGTCGCTGCCCGCCGCGCGGTTGCGCATCGCCCCGTCGTATACCTGGCTGCTCGACTACTACCCGCTCACCGACGTGCAGGTGCTTCCCGACGGCAGGTGCGAGGCGTCGATGCGGTACGCGTCGCCGGGGTGGATGGCGCGGCTGCTCGTCGGTCTCGGCGCCGGGGTGCAGGTGCTCGACCCACCGGAGTTGCGGGCCGCGGTGCGGGCGCGGGCCGAGGCGGCGCTGGCCGCCTACGCCGAGCTCGACGGGGAGAACGCGACCCGCGGCGCGGGTCCGACACCGTGACGGTCGCGTTGTGAAACATCTGTGTGAACCCTCCGCGAATTGTGGGTGGATACACCGGCGCGAAGCCTCGGGCTGTGCTCGAGGTCCGGTAGCATCGATCGGAGCCGATCAGTGGAGGTTGTTGTAAATGGGTGCAATGAGCCCCTGGCACTGGGCCATCGTGGCGCTGGTGGTCGTGATTCTCTTCGGTTCGAAGAAGCTGCCCGACGCCGCGCGCGGTCTCGGTCGTTCGCTCCGGATCTTCAAGAGCGAGGTCAAGGAGATGCAGAACGACGACGCCCGGGCGTCCACGCCGCAGCCGGCGCCGAATCCGTTGCCGGCCGCGCAGCCGACAGCCGATCCCGCCGCGCCGAACACGCACACCGAACCGCGGTCTGCCTGACCGACGTTCATCCTGCCGGGGCGCCCACCACGGGTGTCCCGGCGTTCCGCTGACCCCGGCACGCCCGCACGCCGGTGGTCTCGACAGGAGCTGAGAACCGCACCGTGCGCATCCCGTTCGATCCGCGCCGAAGCCGGCGCAAGACCAATCCCGACGGCACCATGTCGCTGGTCGAGCACCTCTACGAATTGCGCACGCGTCTGCTGATCGCTCTCGCTGCGATCGTGCTCACCACCATCCTCGGATTCGTCTGGTACAGCCGCAGCCTGTTCGGCCTCGACAGCCTCGGGGAGATCCTGCGCGGCCCCTACTGCGACCTACCCGCCTCGGCCCGCGCCGACCTGAGCAACGACGGCTCGTGCCGACTGCTCGCCACCGGACCGTTCGAGCAGTTCATGCTGCGCCTGAAGGTCGCCGCGACCGCCGGCATCGTCATGGCGTGCCCGATCTGGCTGTACCAACTGTGGGCGTTCGTCACCCCCGGCCTGTACCGCAAGGAACGCCGCTACGCGATCGGCTTCGTCACCTGCGGGGCGGCGCTGTTCGTCACCGGCGCGGTACTGGCCTATCTGGTGATCTCCCACGCGTTGTCGTTCCTGCTGTCCGTCGGCAACGACGTGCAGGTCACCGCCCTTTCGGGCGCCGAATACTTCGGGTTCCTCATCAACCTGCTGGTGATCTTCGGGGTGTCCTTCGAGATCCCGCTGGTGATCGTCGCGCTCAACGGCGTCGGGGTGCTGCCCTACGCCAAGCTCAAGGCGTGGCGGCGCGGGCTGATCATGGCGGTGTTCGTCTTCGCCGCCATCGCCACCCCCGGCCAGGATCCGTTCTCCATGCTCGCCCTGGCGTTGGCGCTCACGCTGCTCGTGGAGTTCGCCATCCAGATCGCCCGGCTGACCGACCGGCGCCGCGCCCGCAAGGCCCGCGCCGAGGGCTGGGCCGATCTCGACGACGACGAGGGTTCGACGATCCCGGCCCCGAGCCCGGTGGAGCCGGCAGCGCCGACGGCGCCCACCGACACCGTACGGACCGATCCGGCCCGCACCGACTACTCCGACACCCTGTGACCGGCGACCCCACTCCCGGCCCTGCCGGTAACGACGAGACCGGCACCGCGCCGCTCGTCCCCACCCCGCAGCTCGCGGAGTTCGCCACCGGCCTCGGGTTCCCGCTCGATCCGTTCCAGATCGAGGCGTGCCGCGCCCTCGAGGGTGGGCATTCGGTGCTGGTGTGCGCCCCCACCGGCGCCGGCAAGACCGTCGTCGGCGAGTTCGCGGTGTATCTGGCGCTGCAGGGCGGTTCCAAGTGCTTCTACACCACCCCGATCAAGGCGCTGAGCAACCAGAAGTACGCCGATCTGTGTGCCCGGCACGGCCGGGACTCGGTGGGTCTGCTCACCGGCGACCAGTCCATCAACTCCGATGCGCCGGTGGTGGTGATGACCACCGAGGTGCTGCGCAACATGATCTACGCGTCGTCCACCGCCCTGATCGGGCTCACCCACGTGGTGATGGACGAAGTGCACTTCCTCGCCGACCGGTTCCGCGGCGCGGTGTGGGAAGAGGTGATCCTGCACCTGCCGGAGGACGTGCGGCTGGCGTCGCTGTCGGCGACCGTGTCGAACGCCGAGGAGTTCGGCGACTGGATGACCACGGTGCGCGGCGACACCACCGTCGTCGTCGACGAGGTGCGGCCCATCCCGCTGCACCAGCACATGATGCTCGGCTCCCGTATCTACGACCTGTTCGACCGCCGCGCCGACACCGACACCGCCCCGACCCGGCGACGCCGCGACATCGTCGTCAACCCGGAGCTGGCGTCGGCGGTGCGGCAACGGCAGAGTCTGTCCGGGATGGACCGCTGGGGTGAACGCGGCCCCCGCTTCCGGCCGCCGCCGCGCCCGGAGGTCATCGTCCGTCTCGACCGCGACGGTCTGTTGCCGGCGATTACCTTCGTGTTCAGCCGCGCCGGTTGCGACGCCGCGGTGCAGCAGTGCCTGCGCTCGGGTCTGCACCTGACCGACGAGACCGAAGCCGCCGAGATCCGCCGGATCGTCGACGAGCACACCCGGGATCTGCCGCGCGGCGACCTCGAGGTCCTCGGCTACGCGTCGTGGCGCACCGCCCTCGAACGCGGCATCGCCGCCCACCACGCCGGGATGTTGCCGGCTTTCCGGCACACCGTCGAAGAGCTCTTCGTGCGGGGGCTGGTGCGGGCGGTGTTCGCCACCGAGACCCTCGCGCTGGGCATCAACATGCCGGCCCGCACCGTGGTGCTCGAAAAGCTCGTCAAGTTTAACGGCGACACCCACGCCGAGCTGACCCCCGGCGAGTACACGCAGCTGACCGGCCGGGCCGGGCGGCGCGGCATCGACGTCGAGGGCCACGCGGTGGTGCTGTGGCAGCCGGGCATCGAACCGGCGGCGGTCGCCGGGCTCGCCTCCACCCGCACCTTCCCGCTGCGCAGCTCGTTCCGCCCGTCCTACAACATGGCGGTCAACCTCATCGACGCCGTCGGGGTGGAGCGGTCGCGGGCGTTGCTCGAGATGTCCTTCGCCCAGTTCCAGGCCGACAAGTCGGTGGTCGGTCTCAAACGCGGCATCGACCGCAACGAGGCCACCCTCGCACAGCTGCGCGACCAACTCGGCGGTGAGGGCAGCGAGATCCTCGACTATCTGCGGTTGCGCGCCGAGCTGACCGACGCCGAACGCGCCCACGAGCGGCGCGGCAAGCAGGATCGTCGGGCCGCGGCGGTGGCGTCGCTGGTGACCCTGCGGCGCGGTGACATCATCGCCGTGCCCGCCGGTAAACACACCGGCCTGGCCGTGGTGGTGCTGCCGGACACCGACGCCGGCGATCCGCGGCCGCAGGTCGTCACCGCCGACGCGTGGTCCGGTCGCCTCTCCGCCGGGGACTTCCCGACCCCGGCGACGGTGCTGGGCACGCTGCGGCTGCCGCGGCACGTCGATCACCGCACCGGCCGTGGGCGCCGCGACATCGCGTCGGCGTTGCGGTCGAAGGGCCTCGTGCCGCCGCGCCGTCCCAAGCGCAGCACGTCCAAGGGCGACACCCGCGAGATCGACGCGTTGCGCCGCGAACTCAAGCACCATCCGGCCCGCAAGCACCCCGATCTGGACTCGCTGGCGCGTGCCGGGGAGCGCTACCACCGATTGCTGCGCGAAACCCAGCAGCAGCGCCGCAAGGCCGCCGCGGCGACGGATTCGCTGGCGCGCACCTTCGAGCGGATCGTCGCGCTGCTCACCGAACGCGGCTATCTCACCGAGGGTGACGATCCGGCGACCACCGAGGCGGGGGAGCGGCTCGCCCGCATCTACACCGAATCGGATCTGCTGGTCGCCGAATGCGTGCGTCGCCGTGCCTGGGCGGGACTGTCCGCCGCCGAACTCGCGGCGGTCGCCTCGGCGGTGATCTACGAGTCGCGCACCGACGAACCGGTCACCGTCGTCGGGCCGACCGGCCCGATCCGGCACGCGCTGGCCGAGACCACCCGGATCTGCGACGGCTTGCGGGCCGACGAGATCCGGCACCGGCTGCCCCCGACCCGCGAACCGGATCTGGGTTTCGTCACCGCCGCCTACACCTGGGCGTCGACCGCGTCGCTGACCGAGGCGCTCGTCGCTGCGGAGGCCGCCGGCAAGGAACTTTCACCCGGAGATTTCGTGCGGTGGTGCCGGCAGCTGATCGATCTGCTCGACCAGATCCGCACCTGCGCGGACGATCCGGAACTCGCCCGCACCGCCGGCAAGGCGGTCGGGGCGGTGCGTCGCGGGGTCGTCGCCGTCGATCCCACCGCCGAATGACCCGGCCCCTGCGGGGTGTCCGGGACGCCCGGTAGGCGTGTATGCCCGCGGCGGGTGGACGCTACCGTATGGGCACACAACGGGAAGGGTGAGTGGAGACGACGATGACCGGGCCGAACGAACCGCAGGACTCGCCGGGGCAGAAGCCGCCGGAATCGACGGATCCATGGGCACCCAACCCGACCTCCGGGGGCGGTGAGCAGCCCGGATCACCGTGGGCGCCGCCCGCCGGCCAGCAGCAGTGGGGGCAGGGCAGCGGCACCGGCTGGGGACAGTCGACCGCCGGGCAGTCGCCGTGGCAACCCGACACCGGTGCGGGCGGGAACGCTCCGCAGCCCGGGTGGGCGCCGCCCGCCGGGCAGCAGACTCCCGCGCAGCCCGGTGCCGGGCATCAGAATCCGTGGGGTGCGCCGACCGGTGCGCCGCAACAGGGCTGGGGTCCGGCCCCACAGCCGCCCGCCCCCGGCTGGGGGCAGCCGGCACCCGGTCAGCAGGCACCAGGACAGGCACCGGGCTGGGGTCAGCAACCGGGCGCACAGCAGCCGTGGGGCGCGCCCGGTCAGCAACCGACGCAGCCCGTCCCCGGGTGGGGTGGGCAGCAGCCCGCCGGGGCGCAGCCCTGGGGAGCGCCCGCGAACACCTGGCAGCAGCCCGGCGGCGCGCCTCAGCAGAACGGCAAGTCGAAGCTGCCGTGGATCCTCGGCGGCGCCGGGCTCGTCGTGGTGCTCGCCATCGTCGGGATCCTCGCCACGACGATGTTCGGTGGGAAGGTCCTCGACACCGAATCCACCCAGGCGGGCATCGCGAAGGTGCTCACCGAGTCCTACGGGGCCGGGCAGGTCGGCGACGTGCAGTGCCCCAGCGATCAGAAGGTCGAGGCCGGCCACAGCTTCACCTGCGCGGTCACCGTGGACGGCCAGTTCCGGGAGGTGACCGTCACCGTCACCGACGACAACGGCACCTACGAGGTCGGCCGCCCCAACTGACCGGAAGCGGTCAGCGGTCGGCCAGTGCCGCGATCAGCGCGGCCACCGGCCGTTCCAGACCCCACCGCTGCGCCAGCGTGGTGAGCTGCTCCGGATCGGCCGGTGCCGTCGGCAACACATCCGAGCGGGACAGGTCCACGTCCGCGTCGGTGGCGACCCGCACCACCGGCAGCGCCGCATCCAGATAGTCCGCCGCAGCGGCGAGTTTGACCCGCATGCCCTTCGCCATCGACGTCGACTCGTCGAGCGCGGCCGCGCGCACCGCGTCGAGGGAGCCGTACTGCTGCAGCAACGACGCGGCGGTCTTCTCCCCGACACCCTTGACGCCCGGCAGTCCGTCCGACGGGTCGCCGCGCAGCGCCGCGAGTTCGGCGTAGGCGGCGCCGGCCCGCTCGGCGGGCACCCCGTAGCGTTCGGCGACCAGCGCCGGATCGAACAACTCGGCCTTGGCCAGGCCACGCCCGGCGTAGAGCACCCGCACCGGCACCGGACTGTCGGTGACGACCTGCAGCAGGTCGCGGTCGCCGCTGACCACGATCACCCGATCGGTGGTTTCGCGGGCGGCGAGGGTGCCGAGCACGTCGTCGGCCTCGAAACCCGCTGCGCCGCCGGTGGCGATGCCGGCGGCGGCGAGCACCTCGAGAATCACCGGCACCTGCGGCAGCAGCGCAGGCGGGACCTCCTCGACGGTGCCGTCGGACCCGGCGGCGACCCGGTGCGCCTTGTAACTCGGGATCGCCGCGACCCGGAAGGCCGGGCGCCAATCCAGATCCAGGCACACCACCAGCCGGGTGGGACGGTGGGTGCGGATCAGCGAGGCCACCATGTCCACGAAGCCGCGCACCGCGTTGACCGGGCTGCCGTCGGGGGCGGTGACCTTCTCCGGGATGGCGTGGAAGGCGCGGAACCACAGGCTCGCGCCGTCGAGCAGCATCAACGTGGGGTCCGGTGCGGGCGTGGGGTTCTCCGGTGCGGTCACGGACCACATCCTGCCATCCGGCCGCGGCCACTAGTCTCGAAGACATGACCACTGCCGCCACCCGATTCCCCGCCGACCGTTACGCGGCCCGCCTGGCCCGCGCCGCCGAACTCGGTGCCGCCGCCGGCGTCGACGCGCTGCTCATCACCCCCGGACCGGACCTGCGGTATCTCACCGGCTCCCGCGCCGAGTCGTTCGAGCGCCTGACCTGCCTGGTGATCCCCACCGACGGTTCCGGCGCCACCGTGGTGGTGCCGCGGCTGGAACTGGCGTCGCTGAACGACTCCGCCATCGGTGAACTCGGTCTGCCGGTGCGGGATTGGGTGGACGGGCAGGACCCCTACGCGCTCGTGCGTGAACTCGTGGCGACCGCAGGGGCCTTCGCGGTGGCCGAGGCGATGCCGGCGCTGCACCTGGTGCCGCTGACCGCCCGGTTCGGCAGCGCCCCGGCGCTGGCGACGTCGGTGATCCGGCAGCTGCGGATGGTCAAGGACGCCGACGAGGTCGAGGCCTTGCGCCGCGCCGGTGCCGCCATCGACCGGGTGCATGCCCGCATGGGTGAATGGCTGCGCGCCGGGCGCACCGAAGCCGAGGTGGCTGCGGACATCACCGCCGCGATCCTCGAAGAGGGGCACACCGCGGCGGCGTTCGTCATCGTCGGTTCCGGCCCGCACGGCGCCGACCCGCACCACGAGGTGTCCGAGCGGGTCATCGAATCCGGCGACATCGTCGTCATCGACATCGGTGGTCCCGTCGAGCCGGGCTACTACTCGGATTCGACCCGCACCTACAGCATCGGCGAACCGAACCCGGAGATCGCGACGAAGATCGCGGTGCTCGAGAAGGCACAACAGACCGCGGTCGACGCGGTGCGTCCCGGGGTGCGCGCCGAGGACGTCGACGCCGCCGCCCGTAACCTGCTCGCCGCCGCCGGTTACGGGGAGGCGTTCGTGCACCGCACCGGGCACGGCATCGGACTGTCGGTGCACGAGGAGCCGTACATCGTCTCCGGCAACGACGACACCCTGCAGCCCGGCATGGCATTCAGCATCGAACCGGGCATCTACTTCCGCGGCGAATGGGGGGCGCGGATCGAGGACATCGTCGTCGTCACCGAGGACGGCTGCGAGTCGATGAATCTGCGTCCGCACGGGCTGACGGTGCTGCCGGGCTGAGACCCGACACTGCCTCCCGGAAATCGACCCGGGACACTGGGCCGCATGAACCACAGCGCGCAGAGAACCGTCGTCATCTTCGGGGGACGCAGCGAGATCGGCGTCGAGGTCGCCACCCGCCTCGCGCCGGGCCGCACCGTGATCCTGGCCGCGCGTCGCGCCGACGACCTCGCCGACGAGTGCGCCGCCGTGCGGGTAGCAGGCGCGACGGCGGTGCACCCGGTCGAGTTCGACGCCGACGCCCTCGACACACACACCGCGGTGCTCGACCGGATCGCTGCCTTCGGGCCGATCGATGTGGCAGTGCTGGCCTTCGGCATCCTCGGCGACCAGGCCCACGCGGAAACCGATGCGGCCCATGCGGTGTCGATCGTGCACACCGACTATCTCGCGCAGGTCGCGCTGCTCACCGACCTGGCCCAGCGGCTGCGCGCGCAGGGCTCGGGGCGGCTGGTGGTGTTCTCCTCCGTGGCCGGGTGGCGGGTGCGCCGCGCCAACTATGTGTACGGGTCGGCGAAGGCCGGCCTCGACGGTTTCGCGTCCGGCCTGGCGGATGCCTTGCACGGCAGCGGGGTGTCGTTGCTGCTGGTGCGCCCCGGTTTCGTGATCGGCCGGATGACGGAGGGCATGAGCCCTGCACCGTTGTCGAGCACCCCACCGCAGGTCGCCGGCGCGACGGTGCAGGCGCTGCACCGCGGGCGCGGGGAGGTGTGGGTGCCGGCGGTGCTGCGCCCGGTGTTCTTCGGGATGCGCCTGCTGCCGCGGGCGATGTGGCGGCGTTTGCCGCGCTGACGACTGCGGCAGACGGCGAGCGCTTCGCACAGACCGGGCCGATGTCGCTTGTCTCCCGCGTAGCCCTTGTCCGTATAGAGCGCCCTTGTCCGTATAGAGCCGGTCGTCGCGGACTCCGGCCTTTGAGGGCTCCGTGGTGCGGTTGCAGATCTTGGCCCGCGGTGCTGCATCGGGAACAGCCGATCAGGATTCCGTCCATGAGGCGACGAAAGTGCTGTTTGAGTCAGCTATTCGAGACCGACATGCAGGACGGTTAAGCAGGACGGTCGGACGGCCGTCTTCCGCAGGACGCGATCGAGTGCCGGACCGTGTCGGGGTGTGCTGTTTGAGGATCGGTCCGCAGACTTGATCTTGTTCCGAAAACGAACGTATATGAAACATCCGCGGCGGAAGCGGGCGATCTGATCTTCAGTGATAACGGCAGTTTTTTCGCGGGGCTAGGTGACGTTGCTCCGCGAACCCTAGTACCCGCCCGGGATAGAAACATTCCGGGCGCGGGTGGATGGTGTCGCTGTTCCACAGCACGTTCATTGTCGGCGAAGACCTCGAAGGCTTCCAGCTCGGCAGAGGCGAGGATCGCCTCGACACACTGCTTGGACCCGCTCGCATGGTTGGCCATCGCTCGATATTCGTCGCCACGCACCAGGCGCGGTCCTGCGGCCGTCAGAGGTTCGGAGAGGGCAGGTTGCGGAACCGGTTGTCTCGGAATCTACGGCCGCAGCACGCTGAGTCCGTGCCCGAAAGGTGCGATTGTTCCTGGTCAAGGGTGGGTCCGGAAGGCCTGGCACGGCGGCGGCTTCGCCTTCACCCTGCTGGTGGGGACTGCCTAAGCCTGAAAGTCGCTTCACCGCAGAGGGGTTCGGCACGTCTATGCTGCGGGGGCAGTCCGCGCGGGGGCGGTCCATCGTGTTCGGTGCTGGGAGATGTGAAGTTGCGATCGATACGGACGACGCCGGTCACTTCCGGCGCGTGAACCTGCGTGCTTCGACGCGGACCTCGGTGTACGCACGCAGCGCCGACAGCAGCCCGCGGCGCCGCCCGGTCTCGGCATCGATCCGCGGTGCCTCGGTGGTCCGCGAGCCGGTGGGCCGGAACTTGTGTTCCGACGACGTCTCGGGTGCATCGTCCGAGGTCCGCTCGAGGAAACGGTCCGGCAGGGCAAGCTTGTGGATCGTGCGCAGCGCAAGCAGGTACTGCTTGCCCAGCGGCCCGCTGGTGTACGGCAGGTCGTATTCGGCGCATAGTGCCCGCACGCGTACGGCGATCTCGGGGTACCGGTTCGACGGCAGGTCGGGGAACAGGTGGTGCTCGATCTGGTAGCTGAGGTTGCCGGTTAAAAATCCCAGGACCGGGCCGGCGTCGATGTTGGCGCTGCCGAGCATCTGCCGCAGATACCACTGGTCCCGCGTCTCGGTCTCGAACTGGTCGGCGGTGAACTTCTCGGCGCCGTCGGGGAAGTGCCCGCAGAAGATCACCGCGTACGCCCACAGGTTACGGATCAGGTTCGCTGCCGCGTTCGCCGCCAGCGTGTGTTTCCACGCCCGGCCGGTCAGGGCCGGGAACAGGACGAAGTCCTTGCCCACCTGCCGGATGATCTTGCGGGCGAACTGCCGGTTCGGTGCGCTGTCCAGCGTCCACGGGCCGACGCCGTGGAGTTTTTGTTGTGCTTCCAGGTCGTGCAACGCGATGCCCCACTCGAATGTGGCGGCCAGGATTACGTTCGCGAACGGCTGCAGCACGTTGATCGGGCGCCACTTCTCGTCCCGGGTCATCCGCAAAATGCCGAATCCCACATCGCTGTCCATCCCGACGATGTTGGTGTAGGTGTGATGCGCGTAGTTGTGCGCGCGCTTCCAGTGCTCGGACGGCCCGGTCTGGTCCCACTCCCACGTCGCGGAATGGATCTCCGGATCGTTCATCCAGTCCCATTGCCCGTGCATCACATTGTGCCCGAGCTCCATGTTCTCGATGACCTTGGCCAGCGCGAGCAGTGCCGCGCCCGCGACCCAGGCGGGACACCGACGACTACCGAACAGCATTGCCCGCGCACCCGACTCGAGGGCACGATGCAGGCGGATCACACGCCGGATGTACCGGGCGTCACGGATGCCGCGGGACTGTTCGACGTCGCGTCGGATCTCGTCCAGTTCCCGCCCGAGGGCGTCGATTTCGGCATCGGTGAGATGAGCGAACTCGTTGATATCGGTGATGGCCACCGAGGGTCCTCCGTCAAAAAGATAGGTTCACCGGCACCAACTATCGACGCAGGTCACTAGGTACAAGGCTACGGGAACTCGGGCATCGGCCGCGGTGCGACCGAGCCGAGGTCATCGCAGGCACTTATCCCGTGTAACGCCCAGAAACGCAGGCGCTTGCTCACCGGCTTGCCCGTTGGCTCCCCGGGTGCGGCCCTGAAGCAGTGACGGGCCCCAGATAGTCGCCCAGCAGAACCAGGACAACGACGCCGACGGCGATAAGACCGGTTTGTGGGGTCTTGCGGGTCTGCTCGGTCTACTCGGCCTCGCCGGACTCAAACGCCGAAACGAGCCGCACGTCCACAACACCCCGACTGTCGATCCCCACCGTCGCCCGTAAAGCTCTCGACCCGGGAACCCTTTTCCGCCCGCATCCTCATTTCTTCACCCCGAGGGTGCGGGCGGATCCGGTGATGCAGACACGTGCTCGTCGGCACCCCCGGACTCCGGCTCGTGACCGTGCCGCTGCGCCCGCGGATGATCAGCCGTGTCCGATCGCGTCGAATCCGTCCTCGTGCCGGTTCACGGCACGGTCCACCCGGCCCCCGAGCCGGGCACCGGCACGGGGGAGTCAAGGGGGCACCGGCGTAGCGTCGAACGGGTTCGAAGACTATGCACTCAGAATTCCGGGAGAACGCACGATGACCGACTTTGCGCAGCCCGTCGTCGTGCTGCTCGTCGAGGACGACCCCGCCGACGAACTGTTGACCGCCGAAGCCCTGGGCGAGCACAAGATCACCAACCGGGTGCATGTGGTGCGGGATGGGTACCAGGCTCTGCGTTTTCTGCACCGGCACGGCCCGTACAGCGAGGCGCCCCGCTCGGATCTGATCCTCCTCGATGTGCACCTGCCTCGGTCCAGCGGAATCGAGGTGTTGGACCGGATCCGGCTCGATCCGGATCTGCGGGCCATTCCCGTGGTGATGCTCACCGCCTCGGTCGCCGAGGAAGATCTCCTGCGCAGCCGCCGGCTGCCGGCCGATGCCTACATCGTCAAACCGGTCGATCTTGCGCAACTCGCTGCGGTGGTCCGCCGCATCGACGACTTCTTCTTCCAGGTCGTCCACGCCCCCACCCCCGCTGATCCCCGCTGAGACAGGGGAATCGAGCAGAGCGGCGCTTCGGGTCGTCACTCACAGCCGACGTACCCGGCGGGCGTGGCACCGCTTCGGGCCCACACCCACGTCGAAGTCCACGTCTTGGTCGTCCTGGAAGACGGGGACGTTGCTGCATTCGATGTCGGTGTGCTCGACGAACAGGTCGCCGCCGCCGTCGGGAGCGATGAAACCGAAGCCTTTCGCACCGTTGAACCACTTGATCACGCCGCGTGCCACCGCCACCCGCCCTTCCTCGATACCGCCGAGGTCGATGCCTGATTGTGTCATCGCTAGGTTCGATGAGCGGTGGCATTCGACGAGGACGCGAGGACCTTCAGCACGGCAGGGCCGCCGCGAGGGCGGGGGAGGACCGATTCTCCGGGTCGGTCGCAGGGTGGTCCTCTGTGTGTTCGGCAAGAGCCCTGAACCTCAAGGTGGACGTCACTTGCTGCTGCACCCCCACGGACGGTGACCGAGCGGCGACGCTGCACGGTGGCGTTGCCGGGCCTCGAGTTCCCCGAATCCGTGACTCTCCGAGTGTCGATGTCCACGACTGCGCCCCGTGGCACCGTCCCCCGCGGAGCGGCCCTGTCTCCGCGGCGACCGCGGATCCTGCGTGCCTGGATGTAACGCTAGAGGCGAAAGTCCATATGTGTTTGTCGGCGGTACTGCGGACCGCCGGGCGGTCGCTTTCGTCGGAACGATCAGGGATTGTGGGCGCGGCCGTGCCGCTCAAGCATGGCGCGGGCCAGGTCGGCGACTTTGAGGTTCATCTGCTGGGAGGTGCGGCGCAGTGCGTCGAAGGCCTCGTCGGCGGTCATCTTCTCCAGTCCCATCAGCAGGCCGACGGCGGTGCCGATCTCGCGGTTGCTGTGCAGCCCGGCCCGCAAAGACGCGATGTCCTGATCGCGGCTGACCGCGGTCGCGGTCACCGACGCGAAGGCAGCAAGCACACCGGCCTGGGCGGCGGCCTGGGTGGTGAACGCGCCCGGAGTGGTGGAGAACAGGTTCAGGGCACCGATCTTGTGCTGGTCGATGGTCAACCGGAAGCCCATCACTGCGCGCACCGGGGTGGTCTCGACCACCGCGCGGGCGAGTTCGGGCCACTGGGAGGCGGTGCGCAGATCGGCGTCGATCTGCGGGATGTTCTCGGTGATCGCATCGACGCACGGGCCTTGTCCGAGGCGTCGCTCCAATGCGTCGATGCGGGCAGCGATGTCATCGGTGGCGGCGACGGTGACGTGCTGTCCGCGCTGCTGCAACATCACGCTGGCGTGGTCGCAACCCGGTACCAGCAGGGTGGCGGCGACGCAGATCGCCGCGTACACCTCGCTCGCGTCGGAGCCGCTGTACAAGATCTCGGCCAGCGCGGAGAACACCGTGGCCGGATCCGCCCGGGTCGGCTCGGGGATCAGCGGGGACTCGGCCACCGCGTCCTTGTCGGTCATCACATAAGGATTTCACGCCCCCGATGGCAGCCGGCACCGGGGATGACCCGCACGGTAACCACCACCAGGTGGCCACCCGCGGTGAAGGCGAGCCCACCGACCGTGTCCATCCGCAGTGCGGACGGTGCCATCACTGTCCTACCGCAGAGGCGGCACGGACCCGGGATCTGTCGCAGGGGCACGCTCCTTCGGCATCGCGCCCCTGCTCGCGATCGTCGTCGAGCGGTGGCGGGACCTCACGTAGGTCGCGGTCGGATGATGCGACCGAGGTGGAGAACCGAGCACCGATCTGCGCGATGACCAGCCAGGGAACCCAGTTCACGGGGGCAATGAGCCGAACCGAAGCAGGCTTACCGGATGGTACGTAAATCCGGTAGTTTCACTCGGGTCGAGAGCACACCCGAGGATAGTGGCACCGTCAGCTGCGCTACTGAACCGACGGCACCTCTACCGTGCCGACCCGAAAGCCGACGACCGCTCCCACGCTACGCCTCTGCCCGGGTGTTCTATTCTCAGCGTCGCCGAGTCGCAATGCGATCAGTGCCCCCGACGGGTACGGACGGCCCCACGTCCCCTGCGGGAATCGGCCCCCGCACGATGCTCGCGCATCACTTCAGGGCGGAGCCGGTGCGAACCCGAAGTTTGTTTACTCAGGCAAATCCGAACGTATACTCGAATAACCCCTTCCGCCAGGGTGGATGACCGGCCGACACTTCCGTCCAGGAAGGGTCGGCCGGTCGGCACCGTCGAATCCACAAAAAGTCCACTTCTGCGGGGTTCGCCCGGCTCGACTCCCGGACGCGGCCCCGTCTGGCTGTGCCCACTTCTGAGCTGGGGGAACGCTGGGGGAGGGTCCTACCGGCACGAAGGCCAGGATCCGACACGTCCCCGAGGAAGCGGTGTCCTGCGTCATTCGACCTGAGGCACGAAGAGGCCACTGACCAGCAGTGCCTCAACCATGTGGCAAAGCGGCGCCGTGGCGTTTCTGCCACCTTGGTGAGGCAAGCCCTTGGCCGGCTATCGGGACATACGTTGCTCGACGGGTAGAGGCGCTCGCGTGACGAGCGATCCCTGGCGCTCGTGAGGCGTTGCGCAACGGTTATGACGAAGACGCACTGCTGCATGCCAAGACCAACCCCGGCGACCGGCACGATACATTCTTTGAGGACCAGAACGCGCAACACTGCATCGACAATTGCACACGTACGCAGCATCGCGGGCACTACGGTGCTCATCACGCCGCGGCGGAACGATGCCGCTGTCCCAGTCGTTCCTATCGATGTACTGCAGATCCGGTCTTTTCTTGTCTGCGCGTAGCCCGATAAACTGATCGGCACCACCGGCACCCCCTGCGCGGTGGTCGAGACCCCGCCGACGTGGCTTCCGCCCCGCCGACGGGGTTTCTCGTCGATGTGAACACACAGCTATCGCTGGGGTCGGAATGATGGGACGCTGGGCGAGGCCGGATCGGCTGTGCCCTGCAGGGGGCTGCGCAGCCGTTCCGGCCGCCACCGGCGCATTTCTGCCACCACTGGCACGTTCGCTCGATGACAGAAGTGAAAGCGGACATGCCAATCTCCCTGTAGACGGACACCTCTGTCCCTGCTGACGGACAGCTGATCTCCCTGTCGATGGACGTGGGGCCGGCGGTGTGTCGGTCCTGAACCAGACGCCCCTCCGGGGTTTTGCTCGAGGTCTTCGACCACCACCGAGCGACTCCCACCGGAGGGACGCATGAAGAAGTCTGACAGGGACATCATGGAAATTCTCGAAGCCTACGACGCGACCGGCAGCGCGCATTCCGCCGCACAGCTGGCCGGTGTCGATCCGAAAACCGTCCGGCGCTACGTCACCGCCCGTGACGCGGGGCTGACACTGGCCGGTCCCACTCGGCGACCACGCCTCATCGACGACTACCTGGCGAAGATCGAAGAGTGGATCGACCGCAGCAAGGGCAAGGTCCGTGCCGACATCGTCCACGAACGTTTGATCGAGCTCGGCTTCGACGGCACCGAACGCACCACCCGCCGGGCTGTGGCGGAGGCGAAGGCAGCGTGGCGGGCCGGGCATCGTCGCACCTACCGGCCTGGGGGCACCTCCCACGCAGTGGGGGAGGATCACCGAACCCGGCTTGTGGATGCAGTTCGATTGGGGCGCAGGACCGAAAGTACCCGGCCCCGACGGGATCATGCGCTCAACCCTGCTGTTCTGTGCCCGGCTGGCATGGTCACGCTACCGCGTCGTGATTCCGGTCTGGGACCAGACGTTGCCGACGTTGATCGCCTGTCTCGACGCCACGCTGCGCCGCTTCGGTGGGGTGCCGACCTACGCGTTGACCGACAATCCGCGCACCGTCAGCATCGATCACGTCGCCGGGATCCCGGTGCGGCATCCGCAGATCGTCTAGGCCGCCCGGCACTACGGCATGACGGTGCACACCTGCGTGCCCTTCGATCCGGAATCGAAGGGTGGCAGCGAAGCCACGGTCAAGATCGCCAAGGCGGATCTGGTGCCCACCGAAGCGAACCTGCTGCCGGACTACGCCTCGTTCGCCGACCTCGAAACCGCCTGCGACCGGTTCTGCGCCACCGTCAACGGCCGGCGGCATCGGGAAAGCGCCCGCATCCCCACCGAGGCGGTGGCCGAGGAACGTGCCCGTCTGCACACCCCGCCGACCAGCCCGCACACCCTGGCACTGGGCACCACCCGCAGCGTCGGCACCGACCAGACGATCCGGTTCGGGTCGGTGCGCTATTCGACCCCGCCCGGCCTGGTCGGCGCCGAAGTCTGGGTGCGGGCCGCCGGCACCGAGTTGGTCATCGTCGCCGATCTCGATGCCCTGCCCCGGACCCCGGCCTGGGCCCAGAACAGGAAAGGATTGAGTGAGGTTGCCCGGCACCGACTGTCGACGCCCGGGAATCCGAGCATCGACCCGGCGCACTATCGAAGACCATCCGCAGGAACCGGGCGGTGCCCCGAAGCCTCCGATCCCGAGGGCCCGTTCGGCGGCCGAGGCCCGGTTCCTCGATCTCGGTCCCGGCGCGCACGCCTGGCTGATCGCCGCCTCGGCGGCCGGCGCGGTCCGGATCCGCGCGAAGATGACCACCGCGGTCGAACTGGCCGCGTTCGTCGTCGTCGGCACCGTCGACGCCGCGTTGGCGGTCGCCGCCGAGGTAGGCCGGTTCGCCGAGTCGGACCTCCCGGCGATCGTCGCCCACCATGCCGACGCCCCCTCCAGTGGGAATGTCGTTGCCGACGAGTCCCATTCGGTCCAACCCGGCACCGGTGCCTGGGCCGGATTCGGCACCACGGCGGCGGGAGCAGGATCGTGAACCCGACTCCGCCGCCGCTGTCCGAGGATCTGGTGGCGGTGCTCAAACGGATGCGTCTGCCCTATCTGCGTGCTGCCGCACCGGAGGTGCTGGCCACCGCGAAGGCGCAGCGGTGGGATCCGGCCGAGGTCCTCAAGGTTCTGCTGGACGAGGAGATCCGGGGCCGGGACGAGGCCACCAGGGCGATGCGCCGCAAGAGCGCCGGTCTTCCCGCGGGCAAGACCTTTTCCTCCTGGCGCGAGACGGATTCGTCGATCCCGCTACCCACCCAGCACGCACTGGCGACGTTGGAGTGGGTGCATCGCGCCGAGAATCTTGCGGTCAGCGGGCCGTCCGGAACCGGCAAGACCCACTTCGTCGAGGCACTCGCGCATGCGGTCATCGACGCCGGGATGCGGGTGTCGTGGTTCAGTCTCGAATCGTTGACCGCGGCGATCGGGCGGGCTGCGGTGGACGGATCGATCACCAAGGCCATCACCCGCATCACCCGGGCCGAGTTGATCGTCGTCGACGACATCTTCGATGCTGCCCTCCGGTCAGGCCGCCGCCGAGGCGTTCTACCGTCTCGTCGATGCTGCCTACGAACGGCGCAGCGTGGTGGTCACCAGCAACCTGCACCCCTCCGGCTTCGACACGATCATGCCGAAAACCCTCGCTACCGCCGCGGTCGACCGACTGCTGCACCACGCCCATGTGGTCATCACCGAGGGCACCTCGTTGCGACTGCAGGACGCCACCGCCGGACGCGGGGTGATGCCCTTGGCCTGACCTGCCGCGGGAGATCAGTTGACCGCCGGCAGGGAGATCAGCTGTCCGCGCACAGGGACGCAACATGTCCGCCTACAGGGACGCCCTCATGTCCCTTGACAAGAGGAACACGCATGTTTCCGATCCACGGTGAGGGGGCACACGGTCGGTACCCAGGCCGGTCTATCCGGAGAGCTCAGCTCGGGGAGGCATCGCCAGTTCAACCCAGCAGCTGGCGATGCCGTCTTCGCACTCGTGCACCCGCACCAGCCTCCTCGAAACCTGATAAACAAACGTGAACTGCTGCGTCCATTCCGACCAGGACGATGAGCAAAAGCAGCATGTGAGCTTTCAGCGAATTCAGGAGTTCATTGCTCACTGCTGCACCTGGTCTCGGCTGATCGGCGAGGCTTCCACGACAGATGATTCGCTCGTACCACTCCCCTTGGTGGTGGGCACCGATGCAGTTCGGAGTCGGAGCCCCGTTCCACGGAAGTCCCGCTTGATCCGGAGATGTTCCACCGACGAGGAGAGACCATGAGTTTGGTGTACTACATCCTTCCCGACGGTCGTGAAGCCGGCTACGGAGTCGCCGCCGAATGCGACGATCCTCAGTGCCATCAGCTGATCGACCGGGGACGCGGGTATCTGTGCGGGGACAATCCCCTCGGGCGTAAGGAGGACGACGAAGCGGGGTGCGGCAACTACTTCTGCCTCGTGCATCTGCCCGACCACCGGTGCCCGGTGCCGGGATGCGATGTGCCCTGCGATGACGCGTTGCCGTGTTCGCTGGTGCGTGGTCACGATCGGCCGCACCGGAACACCACCGCCCGGCCACGCACGCGTACGCGTCGACGCTCACCCCCGAGACACCCGTGACCACCTCACACACCCGCGCTTGTCCCACCTCGATACCTGAGGGCGGTGCCCACACACCGGATCGGAGAATTCGCCGGGCCGCATCCAGCGCCGAGACGGCCGTCGCAGGCGTGGGCCGTCGCTACGGCGCGGGCCGTCGCTACGGTCCTTCCGCCGGTGGTGTCGTCCCCGGACGGGCAGGTCCCGCCGAGGGATGCGACCTGACCGGCTCTCCCGCAGGCCGACGCTGCGCCTTGGCGGTCTGTGCGCTGGCCGCCACGTGGGCTCTCTCGCGGTGTACCGGGCCACGGTGTGCCGATTGCCGACCACGTGACCGTGGTGACGGTAGGCTGAAGGTGCCGGGGCCTGAAGTGCGAGACCATGCCCGGTCTCGTCGGCGCCGTCGATATGAGCAGGCCGCTCTGCGGCCCAGTCAGGAGCGTCGCGATGACGCTGCACCACGCCCGGATCCGCTCGGATCGCTCTTTCTCTCGTTACCCCGCCGGACCTCGGCGACTGCGCGGTGATTGTCGCGAGTACCGGGTCCGGTGGACAGCCGCCACGGACCTCGGATGCCGGCACCGGCCTCCATCCGGACCCGACACGGGAGTATGACATGAGCAGACTTCCGCGGCGCCTGTTCACCAATCGTGACCTGGGGCGTTTCCGCGCTGCCGCCGACGGTGGACAGCCCTTCGACGCCCCGACCCGCACGGTGCGGCTGCTTCTGCGCGACCCCGACGAGCACTCCGCCGGCGTCGACGGCGCCTGGTGGCCGCGGGGCGACAATGTCACCGCCGAACTCCACAACCTGGTCTCCGCACTGACCTCCCGCCTGGGACGAACCGAACGGATCGCCTTCGACTGGAATGCCCTGAGCATCTCCCAGCGAGGTATCGATCCTCCGGACGGTCTCGACTTCGTCGGACCGGCACCGGATCAGCCACGCAACCAGATGTACGTTTTCGGCCGGAACGGAACCTGCCTCCGGTTGTTGATCATCGAGCCCATGCTCGATGCCGATCGAGCGTACGAAGACATGCAGAAGACCGTGGCACCGAATACCGAACAAGCCTGAGCAACCTAGGTGTTCGGTCATCGACAGACCCTCGCGGTGCTGCCGTGTCACCACGACAGGCCTGAATGTGCGTAGCGTTCATCCGGTCCTACCAGCTCCCAGCCGAGGATCACACCCGCACACCGAAGACCACCGGGGATTCGGACCCGCGACGAACCCATCCGCCTCCAGGTGAGGATCTGCACAGCTGAACGAAAGGCGCCGGACGATGCCCATGCTCCCCATGATCGAGGCAGTGCTGCGGACCCATTACCGCCTCCTCCGAGTCCCGCTGGCGGTATTCGAGCAACACCTATCTCGTCCTGCCGGGCAGGGCTCTGCCGTGCATTCGGCCTGCCGACAAGTACTGATCACGTGTGACCGCACGGCCGCGCACGTTCTGCGTGACGGGACGGCCGGCCATGCCGCCGACCGGACCGAGCAGCGCCACACCGCCGACCGCCACGCTCACGCCCGGAAACAACACGACCGAGACCTGCGGGACGCAGCAGTACTCGACGAGCACCGCCGTCGATTCCTCGACAGCCACTACCGGGCTGGACACACCTTGCCACCGGCCCATTCATCGGAGACACCACCGAAAGCCGCCAACGGTAGCGTTGAACAACGATGATCCCCGATATTCGGATGTGCGCTCCGGGGGCCTCCCGCACCGAGAACCGCCAACGATCTGAAGGAATGCGCAGACGAGGGGATCTCCCGTCACGAGATACGGGCAGTGCACCTCATCCTAAAATCCACAAATAGGCTGTAGGTTCTCGCCCAACTTGTCAGTCGTGCAGCAGCGCGTGGACCCGCGGCGTTCCGACTTCGTGTCCGTCAGGGATTCTCGCGAACTTGCCGGAATCCTCAGAAATTCCGACCCCGTCTCGCTGCGCACCTGCCCTGAACTGGGGAAACGCGGAGATGAGGGCGCCCTACCGACACGAAATCTGAAAATGACACGTTCCGGCGTGTGACGTCCTGGTGGTGGTGTCGGTCGGAGCCAGGGAACTACGGGCGTGAAACTAACGGTGAGCAGGTAGGTGGCGGCACCGGCGCATCCGGTGACAGTCACCGCTGTTGATGAGGTCCGTGGCGTCCGCATCACCGGAGGCAACCCGCGCTCATCGTCGGCCCGGGCTCCAACAAGTCGCCGGTCTACGTGCCGAAATGCACGTAGACCGCGGGGACCTGCGTGCCTTCGGCACCGTCGGGGGAGCGCAGGGTGCGGCGCAGCATGTCGTCGGTGTTCTTCGGGATGCGCCTGCTGCCGCGCGCGGTGTGGCGGCGTCTGCCGCGCTGACCGTCGGCGTGCAGTTCTCGTCGCCACGCGGCGTGTCACGACGACAACTGCACGTTCGAGAGGCGGTCAGCTGCGGCGGGATTCGAGCAGCCGCAACCAGATCTCGCTGATGGTGGGGTAGGACGGCACCGCATGCCACAGGGCGTCCAGCGGCACCTTCCCGACCAGGGCGATCGTGGCGGCGTGGACGAGTTCGGCGACCTCCTGGCCGACGAAGGTCGCGCCGACGAGGGTGTCGGTGGCCCGGTCGACGACGAGCGCGGCGTGGCCGGCGTAGTCGTCGCGGGCGAGCGAGGCGCCGGCGACATCGATGTCGGCCTCGAGGACCTCGACGTCGAGTCCGTCGGCGCGGGCCTGCTCGGCGGTGCGGCCGACCGCGGCGATCTCCGGGACGGTGAAGATCACCTGCGGGACCTGCCCGTGGTCGGCGCTCGCCCGGAACCGTGACCCGTCGGTGGGGCGGTTCTCGGCGCGGGCGGCGATGACGTCCCCGCACACCCGCGCCTGGTATTTGCCCATGTGGGTCAGTGCGGCGCGACCGGCGATGTCCCCGACCGCATACAGCCACTGGCCGTCGACCCCGTCGACGGTGAGATCGTCGGCGACGGTCACCTTCCCGTCGGTCAGGCCGACAGTGTCGAGACCGAGCCCGTCCACGGCGGGGCAGCGGCCGGCGGCGACGACGATCTCGTCGACCTCGAGAGTGCTGCCGTCGGACAACTCCACGGTGGCGGGACCGCCGTGGATGCGGCCGACGCCGGTGTCCTTGACGTCGGGGCGCTGCACCGAGCGGATCTCGGTGCCGTAGCGCACATTCAGGCCCTTGTGGGCCATGCGGGTGGCGACGCGTTCGGCGGCGAACGGCTCCACGCGCGGCAGCAACCGGTCGCCGCGCACCGCGAGGGTGAGTTCCTCGACGCCGAGTTGCCGCAGCCAGGTGGCGGTTTCGCAGGCGACGACACCGCCGCCGACCACCAGCACCCGGCGGGGGACCTCGAGCAGATTCGTCGCATCCCGGGAGGTCCACGGCAGCGCGTCGCGCAGACCGGGCAGGTCCGGGATCGACGCGACGGTGCCGGTGGCCAGGACGACGGCGTGCCGGGCCTGCAGGCGACGCTCCCCGTCGGCACCGGAGACGGTGATGGTGCGTTCGCCGGCGAGGCGGCCGCGGCCGCGCACGACGCCGATACCCGCGCCCTCGGCCCAGTCCACCTGGGAACTGTCGTCGCGGTTGTGGGTGAAGCTGTCGCGGCGGGCGAGTACGGCCGGTACCTCGACGCCGTGGGCGCTGATCTTGTCGGCGACGCCGGGCATGTTGCGGGCGGTGGTGAGCACCTGAGTGGGGCGCAGCAGGGCTTTGCTGGGCATGCAGGCCCAGTAGGAACATTCGCCGCCGACGAGTTCGTGTTCGACGAGCACCGCGGTGCGGTCGCTGCCGGCGATGGCGTACTGGGCGGCGTTCTCCCCGGCCGGGCCCGCGCCCAGGACGATCACGTCATAGCTGTCGGATTCCGCTGTCGGACCGCTCATCCGTCCACGATAGGCGCGGCCGAACCGTCGGCGGGCCGGATCGGGGGCGACGGTCCGGTTCGCGAAGTCCGCCCGTTCGTGCAGGTCAGCGGCGGCTCAGCGCAGATGCGGGGAGTCGGCGTCGAAGATCAACCCCATCGGGGCGAGCACCCGCACCACCTGTTCGGCGGTCCACTCGTCGAGATCGCACAGCAGCACCGACCGCCACGGGGTGACGATCACCGAACGTTCGACGGCGGCGAGGAATTCCGCCAGTCGTGCGGGAAGGATCCCGCCGGGCAGCCCGCCGGCGAGGGTGACGGCCCCGTCGGGCTGGTCGAGCCACCCGATCGGTGGCCGCGGCTGCTCCGGTACCGGTTCCGGATCCCCGGTGGGGTCGGTCGGTGGGGTGAGCAGCGCCTCGGCGGCGTCCTGCGGGTCGACGCGCACCCCGGTGTCGGCGCCGTCGCGGATCACCGCGAAGCGGCCGTCGGGGCGGGCGAGGACCGCGACGGTGGGGGCGAGGGCGACGATGTCGCCGGTGCCGTCGTCGAGCCCGAGGACGGTGCCGGCCGCCACGGGCCGGTCGTCCAGGCGCGCGATCACCGTGGCGGTGAGTTCGCGCAGGTCGTGGTGTCCGCCGATGCGGCCGCTGAGCGGGGAGACGAGAAGCCGTGCGCGGGTGGGCACGTCGACGGTGAGACCGGCGGCGGTGACGGCCGCGCTGATCGCGGCGCGGTCGCCGCGCACCCGCAGCTGGGCATGGGCGGTCAGGTGCAGTTCGCCGCCGCCGTGGGTGTGGGCGAGTTCGGCGAGCAGCTGCACCTGCGCGGAGGTCAGGTGCCCGGCGGGCAGGTGCACGTCGACAGCGGTATCGGCCATGACTGCCAGCGTAGAACGCGGCGCCGGGGGGACGAGCGGTGCCGTGAGACCGGGCGGTTTGTAGGGTGGTGGCCATGCCCGAGTCGACGACCCCCACCTTCGCGGACCTCGCCGCCGCCAAGTTCGTGCTGCTGACCACCTACCGCAAGGACGGCAGCGCGGTGGACACCCCGGTGTGGGCGGCGCCCGACGGGAACCGGCTGCTGGTGTGGACGGTCGCCGACGCCTACAAGGTGCGGCGACTGCGCCGCGATCCGCGGGTGTCCCTGGCGATCTGCGACGCGCGCGGCAACCCGAAGTCGGCGGCGGTGCCCGGCACGGGGGAGGTGCTCGACGCCGACGGCTCGGCGCACGCCCGGTCGGTGATCGCCCGCAAGTACGGGCTGCTCGGCCGGGTCATCGTCGGCGCGAGCGTGGTGCGCCGTGGCCGCACCGGCACCGTCGGGTTGGCGTGTGCGCTCGATCCCGCCGACGACACGGCAGGCCGGTAGACGTCGTGGCGCGCTCTCACACCTACCGGTCCCAGGCGATCGCGGTGGCGCTCGCGAGCAACCCGCTGATCTCCGGTTCGAGTCGCTGGAAGTGGTTGCGCCGCGCCGGTGTCGACGCCGCACCGCCGAGCCTGATCCACACCGGCGTGGTGGTGCAGGGCCTCGGCCGGCTCACCCTCGGCGCGGACTCGTTCGTCAACCACGGCTGCTATTTCGACACGGTCGCCGACATCACCCTCGGGCAGCGGGTGTTCCTCGGCGACCACGTGCGGGTGCTCACCAGCAGCCACCGCATGGGCACCGCCGAACAGCGCGCGTCGACGCTGACGGGGGAGCCGGTGACCATCGGCGACGGCGCGTGGATCGGCTCCGGTGCGGTGATCATGCCGGGCGTGAGCATCG
Source organism: Rhodococcus sp. DMU2021 (assembly GCF_019641445.1). Taxonomy (NCBI): domain Bacteria; kingdom Bacillati; phylum Actinomycetota; class Actinomycetes; order Mycobacteriales; family Nocardiaceae; genus Rhodococcus; species Rhodococcus sp. DMU2021. The sequence continues at coordinate 107,703 of NZ_JAIFKB010000010.1, read as the reverse complement.
GCGCCGGTGTGGTGATCGGCGCGAACTCGCTGGTGACGAAGGACTGTGCCCCACACACGCTGCATCTGGGCAGCCCCGCCCGGCACGTCCGCGACTTGGACTGACCCCGCACCGGCAGCCCCGCCCGGGTCGTCCGATCCCGTAGGGTCCGTGGTGATCTCGGCCTCACCTGCGGGGCCGCGCTCTACCGGCACCTGCGCGCCGAGGCTCCCGGTGATTTCGGGCCGCAGCACGGTTTCCTGTTCGAGCACGTGAGCAAGACCCGCCCCGAGGCGATCGGCACCGACGAGGTGAAGTGGAACTTCACCAAGTTCCTCGTCGACCCGCAGGGCGCGGTGGTGCGCCGCTTCGAGCCGACGGTCACCCCCGAGGAGATCGGCAAGGAACTCACCGACCTGCTCTGAGCCCCTACCGGTCCGGTCGATGGACGTCACCGACCGGACCGGAGGTCAGTGGGCGGCGCTGACCGAGGACATGTGGAAGTCGGGGATGCGCACCGGCGGCATCGCGGTGCGGGTGAACCAGTCCTTCCACTCCGGCGGCAGGGTGCGTTCGGTGGCGCCGATCTCGGTGGCGCGGCCGAGCAGATCGACCGGGGATTCGTTGAACCGGAAGTTGTTCACCGCCGCCCGCACCTGCCCGTCCTCGACGAGATACACCCCGTCGCGGGTCAGGCCGGTCAGCAACAGCACCGCCGAATCGACCTCCCGCAGGTACCACACGGTGGTCAGCAGCAGACCGCGTTCGGTGCGGGCGATCATGTCGTCCACATCGGCAGTGCTGCCACCGGTGAGCAGCAGATTCTCACCCGGCGCCGTGGGGGTGGCCCCGAATTCGGCGGCTGCGGCCCGCGGATACGCCAGCGCGTGCAGGGCGCCGTCGCGGAGCCAGTCGACCCGCGAGGCGCTCATCCCGGTGTCGAACACCGAGACGCTGTCGGTGGAGGCGGTGGCGACCACGAACGGCGCATAGCCCAATCCCGGCGCGGCCGGATCGGACGTCAATGTCACCGGCAGCGCCGCGATCTGCTCGCCGAGGCGGGTTCCGCCGGGCCCGGCCCACACCGACCGGCCTTCCTCGGCGCCGCGCCCGTCGAGGGACCACAGCAGCGGGATCATCAGGTCCGCGACCACCGAGGGTGGCAGCAGCGTCTCGTACCGTCCGGCGGGCAGGTCGACGCGGGTACCGGCCCAGTCCAGCCGCCGCGCCAGTTCAGCACGCAGCGGATCCATCGCGATGTCGGTGAAGTCGACGGTGCCGGCGCCGACCCAGGCGCTCGCCCCGGTCAGGCCGCCGCGTTTGCCGTTGATCTCGAGCGACCCGTCGCGCTGCACCCAGCGGCGCCGCACCCCGGTGGAGGTGCCCAGCCACATCGTCGTGGATTGGTGGTGGGCGAATCCGTAGAGGGCGTCGGTGTCGTCGAAGCCGGCGGCGAGCCCGTCGAGGAGCGGGGCGAAGACCTCGACGTCGGTGCCGACGGCCTCTTCGCCCCACTGCGGGTCGGTGTCGTCGCCGTCGATCAACGGCATCGCATCCGGTGCCGCCGGGGCCTGCTGCGCGGCCGCCCACGCCGCGGCAACCACCGCGCCGATGTCGTCGGCGTCGACGATCGGGGCGCTGACCACCCCGCAGTGTGCGCCGTCGGGGGTGCGGCGGATCGCGAGGATCGTGGCGCCGCGGGCACGGGCGGAGCCGTTGGTGGTCATCGAACTGCCGGCCCACCGCAGCGACGCCTCGGCACTGTCGGTGACCATCACGACGGTCTCGTCGGCAGGGGAGGTCGCCAGGGCGGTTTCGACGAGTCGGTCTCCGGGGATCATCGGCCACCTTCCTGCACCGTGTTGAGCACGTTCACGCCGCGCACCAGCACCGACGGGCAGCCGTGCGAGACGGACGCGACCTGCCCGGGTTGCGCCTTGCCGCAGTTCATCGCGCCGCCGAGCTGCCAGGTCGACGCGCCGCCGACCGCCTCGAGGGCACCCCAGAACTCGGTGGTCGACGCCTGATAGGCCACATCGCGGACCTGCCCGGCGAGCCGGCCGCCGCGGATCCGGTAGAACCGCTGCCCGGTGAACTGGAAATTGTGCCGCTGCATATCGATCGACCAGCTGCGATCACCGACGATGTACAGCCCGTCGTCGACCCCGGCGATCAGATCGGCGGTGCTGCGATCGACGCTCGGATCGGGTCGCAGCGACACGTTCGCCATCCGCTGGATCGGCACGTGATGCGCCGAATCGGCGTAGGCGCAGCCGTTCGAGCGGGCCACCCCGAGCTTCGGGGCGAACGCCCGGTCGAGTTGGTAGCCGACGAGCACCCCGTCCTTCACGAGATCCCAGGACTGGGCGGCGACCCCGTCGTCGTCGTAGCCAACGGTGGCCATGCCGTGCGGTTCGGTGCGGTCGGCGGTGACATGCATGACGTCGCTGCCGTAGCGCAGGCTGCCGAGCAGGTCGGGGGTGGCGAAGGAGGTGCCGGCGTAGGCGGCCTCGTAGCCGATGGCGCGGTCGTATTCGGTGGCGTGCCCGACCGATTCGTGGATCGTCAGCCACAGATTCGTCGGGTCGATCACCAGATCGGTGCGGCCCGGGATCACCGACGGGGCCTGCGCCTTCTCCGCGAGCTGCTCGGGCAGTTCGGCGAGCTCACGGCTCCAGTCCCACCACCGGTCCGAGGCCACATACTCCCAGCCGCGGCCGGCCGGCGGGGCCAGGGTGCGCATCGACTCGAAGGTGCCGGCCGCACGGTCGACGCGGGTCGCGTCGAGGTCGGAGTGGATCCGCACCCGCTGCTGGGTGATCGTCGACCCGGCGAGATCGGCGTAGAAGGTCTGCTCCTTGACCAGGGTCAGATTCGCGGCGACATGGTCGACACCGACGGCGTCCTGCAATCGCCGCGAACGGTCCTCGAGCACCGCGATGCGCTCGGCGGCGGGGACGGTGAACGGGTCGATCTCGTACGGCGAGACCCACACCGCGTCCCGGTGGACCGCTTCGTCGGCCCACTGCACCGGATCCCGGTTCAACGCGCGCAGGGTGCGGGCGACCGCGACGGCGCGGGCCGCGGCGTCGGCGGCGCCGTCCGGGCCGGGCACCGGATGCGACGCGAATCCCCAGGTGCCGTCGAGCAGCACCCGCACCGCCACCCCGCAGTCGCTGTCGTCCACCGCCGCCTGCAGGGCGCCGTCGCGCAGGATGCTCGTCCCGGTCCGGATCCGATGCACCCGCACATCGGCGTGACTCGCACCCGCCGCCCGCGCGACCGTCAGGCCCGCGTCGGCGGCCGCGTGCAACGGCAGGGCCAGGAAATCGTCGTCCACCGCATTCACCCGCCCACGGTAACGCCGGGATGTGCGGCATCGGGGTTGCCGCACCGAGCGTCTCGGGTGGCTCAGCCGAACTGTTCGATGCCGAGGCGGATCACCATGGCGATCACCACGACCAGCAACACCACCCGCACGAACCCGGCGCCGCGGGCGAGCGCCATCCGGGAGCCGAGCACCGAGCCGGCGACATTGCACACCGCCAGCGCCGCCCCGAGCGCCCACCACACGTGCCCGCCGACGGCGAACAGGACCAGCGCCCCGAGATTCGAGCCGAAGTTGAGCACCTTCGCCATCGCCGCCGAGGTGACGAACTCGCTGCCGAGCATCGCCGCGAACACGATGATGAAGAAGGTGCCGGTGCCGGGCCCGAGGATCCCGTCGTAGAAGCCGATCACCGCCGCGGCCGTGACCACGACGGTGGCCAGCCGCAGCGTGGACGGGCGGCGGGTGCTGCCGGTGCCGAGTTTCGGGCGGGCGGTGACGAACACCGCCACCGCGACGAGCACGACCATCACGATCGGGATGAACACCTCCCGGTCGATGAGCGAGACCGCCGCCGCCCCCGCCGCCGCGGCCAGCGCGGCGACCAGGGCGGCGGGGCCGAGCAGCGACCAGCGCAGCGGGATGCGCCGCGCGAAGGTCAGCACCGCCGCGCCGGTCCCGCAGATCGCGGTGAGCTTGTTCGTCGCCAGCGCCGCCTGTGGCGTCAATTGCGGGGCGACGAGGAACAGGGCGGGCAGCAGGATCAGCCCGCCGCCGCCGACCACCGCGTCCACCCAGCCGGCGGCTGTCGCGGCGGTCATCAGCAACGCCCAGTCACCTGCAGTCATGGCGGCCATTCGATCACGCGCCGCATCCGCGGGTCGGGTGCGGGAGCAAAACCGGTGGCCCGTTCGTTGACCGGACAGAAACCGCCGACGGAAGGAAGTCCCGCCGTGTACCCGTTGTTGTTCGTGCTCTACGTCGTGGCGGAGATCGCGGTGCTGGCCTGGCTCGGCTCCACCCTCGGAGCCCTGGCCACCGTGTTGATCTTCCTCGGTGTCAGCGCCGCCGGTTATCTCGTGCTTGCCGCCCTGGGTCGCCGCGCGCTGCGCAACCTCGGTGAGCTGCGCGGCGGCCGGGCGCCGCACGCGAATTCCCCGGAGCGGGTGCTCACCGACGGCGCGCTCATCGGCGCCGGCGCGGCCCTGGTGCTGATTCCCGGCATCGTCAGCACCGTGCTCGGGGTGCTGCTGTTGCTGCCGTCCCGCGCCGCGCTGCGTCCGGCGGTGCGCACGCTGGTCGCGCGGCGGGCCCGCGTCACCGGGTTCTCCGCGCAGCGGCTGGTGGTGGTCGACGGGCAGGTCGTCGATCACAGTGTCGTCGGTGGTGCCCCGCACCTGACCGGTGGTGCGGCCGTGACCGAGCAGGTCGACGACCGTGGCACCGTGCTCGAAGGGGAGATCGTGGAGACCCCGCGCCGCCGCGAGGAGCGGTAACGGGCAGACTGGGCACTCGTGAGCCCTGCACCGCACACCCAGCTTCTCGTCGGCGGCCGCATCTACAGCGCCAGCGCCCCCGATGCCACCGCGATGGCCGTCACCGACGGCACGGTCGTGTGGGTCGGGCAGGACCGGCCCGGCCGCGCCCTGCACCCGGACGCCGAGATCGTCGATCTGCACGGCGCGTTCGTCGCCCCCGGTTTCGTCGACACCCACGTGCACACCACCAGCCACGGCCTGGCGTTGACCGGGCTGGATCTGACCGACGCCGTCGACCGCGACGACGCATTGCGCCGGGTCCGCGCGCACGCCGATGCGCACGACGACGCGGTGATCTGGGGGCACGGCTGGGACGAGACCCGCTGGCCCGACCCGACGCCACCGACCACCGCCGACCTCGATGCCGCCGCCCCGGCCCGGCTCGTCTATCTCGGCCGGATCGATGCGCATTCGGCGGCGGCGTCGAGCGCGTTGCGGGCCGTCGCCGAACCCCTCGACGAGCTGGCCGGCTTCGATCCGCAGCAGCCGCTGACCGCCGCGGCGCATCATGCGGTGCGCGGCGCCGCCCGCCGCGGGCTGACCGCCGCGCAGCGTGCCCGCGCCCGCCTGGCGGCCCTCGACGATTTCGCCGCGCACGGTTACGTCGCGGTGCACGAATGCGCCGGCCCCGACATCTCCGGGCTCGACGACTTCACCGAACTGCTCGGCACCGACCATCCGGTGCAGGTACGCGGCTACTGGGGTCAGGCGGCGCGCACCGGCGAGGAAGCCGCGGAGCTGCTCGCCGAGACCGGCGCCGATGCCCTGGGCGGGGATCTGTTCGTCGACGGGTCGATCGGTTCGCACACCGCCGCGCTGGCCCGCCCGTACGACGATCTGCCGGACTGCTGCGGCACCCGCTATCTGACCGAGGACGAGCTGACCGCGCACGTGCGCGCGTGCACCTCGGCGGGCATTCAGGCCGGTTTCCACGTCATCGGTGACGCGGCGACCACCGCCGCGGTCGCGGCCTTCGAGGCGGTCGCCGCGGAGGTCGGGGGACCGGCGCTCGCCGCGCGCGGGCATCGGCTCGAGCACGTCGAGTCGTTGACGGTCGCGCAGGCGGAGGTGTTGTCGCGGTACGGGGTGATCGCGAGCATGCAGCCGAGCTTCGACGCCCTGTGGGGCGGGGCGGACGGGATGTACGCGCAGCGGCTCGGCGCCGACCGCGCCGCGGCGTTGAACGCGTTCGCGCCGCTGGCAGCGACCGGGCTGGCGTTGGCGTTCGGCTCGGATGCGCCGGTGACGGCGCCGCAGCCGTGGCCGATGCTGCGGGCGGCGGTGCACCACCGCACCGAGGGCAGCGGGATCTCGCCGCGGGCGGCGTTCGCCGCCGCGACCCGCGGGGCGTGGCGTGCCGGTGGGGTGCGTGACGGTCTGGCCGGCACCCTCGATCCGGGTGCGCCGGCGTCGTATGCGATCTGGGAGGTCGGGGAGCTGGTGGTCAGCGCCCCGAAGGATTCGGTGCAGCGATGGTCGACGGATCCGCGGTCCCGGGTGGCGCCGCTGCCGGATCTCGCCCCGGGCACCGCCGATCCGGTGCTGGTGCGCAGTGTGCACCGCGGCCGGGTCGTGTACGCGCGGTGACCGGCCGGCCCCTCGCGACGGTCACCGTGCGGGCGGTGCGTGTCGTCGCGCTGCGCGCGCTGCTGGCCGTCGTCGCGGGAGTGTTGCTGTTCGCGTCGTTCCCGCCGCGTCCGCTGTGGTTCCTCGCCCCCGTCGGGATCGCGCTCCTGGTCGGTGTATCGACTGCAGTACCGCTGCGGCGACGCGCCGGGTTCGGCTACGGCTATCTCGCCGGCCTCGGATTCCTGGTGCCGCTACTGCCCTGGATCGGCGTCTATGTCGGGCCGTTGCCGTGGTTGGCGCTCGCCGCCGCCGAGGCGGTCTTCGTCGGCCTGTTCGGGGCGCTGGTGGTGCACCTGCGGTCGCTGCCGGTCGCGCCGTTGTGGATCGCGGCGGCGTGGAGCCTGACCGAATGGTTGCGCTCGAGCGTCCCGTTCGGCGGGTTCCCGTGGGGTCGGCTGGCCTTCGGCCAACCCGACGGTGGGTTCGTCTCCCTCGCCGTCGTCGGCGGCGCCCCGCTGGTGTCGTTCGCCGTGGCCGCGACCGGCGCCGGGCTCGCCGCCCTCGCCCTGACCGCCTCCCGCCGTCCCCGCCCCGTGCGGGCCTGGACGGTGCCGGTCGCGGTGACGCTGCTCGGTCCGCTGCTCGCCGCGGCGGCGTGGCCGCTGGTGCGCACCGCCACCGACGAGTCGTCGACGGTGACGGTCGCGGCGATCCAGGGCAGTGTGCCGCGCCTGGGCCTGGACTTCAACGCCCAACGCAAGGCGGTGCTCGACAATCATGTCGCCCGCACCCTCGTCCTCGCCGAGGACGTCACCGCCGGACGGGCCCCGGCCCCGGATGTGGTGATCTGGCCGGAGAACGCCTCCGATATCGACCCGCTGCGCAACGCCGATGCCGCACGCGACATCTCCGCCGCGTCCGCCGCGATCGACGCGCCGATCCTCGTCGGGGCGGTGCTCGTCAACGACGACCGGACCACCACCAATTCGGTGATCGTGTGGGACGCGCAGACCGGTCCGGGGGAGCGGCACGACAAGAAGATCATCCAGCCGTTCGGCGAATACCTGCCGTGGCGGTCGTTCTTCCGGTTGTTCTCCCAGTACGCCGACCGCGCCGGCCATTTCGTGCCCGGCGACGGCGACGGCATGGTCACCGCCGGCGGCATCGACATCGGGGTGGCGACCTGCTACGAGGTGGCCTTCGACCGGGCGTTCCGCGACTCGATCGACGCCGGCGCGCAACTGCTGGCGGTGCCGACGAACAACGCCACCTTCGGCGACACCGAGATGACCTATCAGCAGCTGGCGATGTCGCGAGTGCGGGCCGTCGAGCACGGCCGGGCCGTGATCGTCGCGGCGACCAGCGGGGTCAGCGCGATCGTCGATCCGGCCGGTCGGGTGCAGCAGAGCACACCGTTGTTCGTGCCCGATGCCCTGGTGGCGCAGGTGCCCGTGCGCGCAGACGTTACGCTGGCTAGTCGGCTCGGAGTGGCGCCGGAGCTTGTGCTCTGCGCCGCGGCCGTGGCCGCCGCCGGTTTCGTCCTGGTGCGAGGACGGCGGGAGAAGGCCGGTGCGGCAGCTCGCACCAGCACCGGCGCAGCAGGAGCACCGGCCGGTGGCCGGTTCGACAAGGAGGACCTCTGATGGCAGCGGCGACGCCGGCCGGGAACGACAGCGCACCCAGCGCCCGCACCCTGGTGATCATTCCGACCTACAACGAGCGGGAGAACCTCGGTCGGATCATCACGCGGCTGCACGCTGCGCTGCCGCACACCCATGTCCTCGTCGTCGACGACGGCAGTCCCGACGGCACCGGTGACCTCGCCGACGACCTCGCCGCCGCCGACGAGCGCATCGCGGTGCTGCACCGCACCGAGAAGAACGGTCTCGGTGCCGCCTACATCGCCGGTTTCCGGTGGGGGCTCGAGCACGGCTACACGGTGCTCGTGGAGATGGACGCCGACGGCAGCCACGCCCCCGAGCAGTTGCACCTGCTGCTGGAGAAGGTCGACGCCGGCGCTGATCTGGTGCTCGGCTCCCGTTACGTGCCCGGCGGCACGGTGGTGAACTGGCCGTGGCACCGCGAGGTGCTCTCCCGCGGCGGCAACATCTACTCGCGTCTCGCGCTGGGGGTGTCGATCCAGGACATCACCGGCGGCTACCGTGCCTACCGCCGTGAGGTGCTCGAGAAGCTCGACCTCGACGCGATCGCCTCGCACGGCTACTGCTTCCAGGTCGATCTGGCGTGGCGCACCCTGCAGGCCGGATTCACCGTCGCCGAGGTGCCCATCACGTTCACCGAACGGGAAATCGGCGAGTCGAAGATGAACGGCAACATCGTGCAGGAGGCCCTCGTGCGGGTCACCGTGTGGGGGCTGCGCAGCCGTCTCGCGCGGTTGCGGGCACTGCTGGGCCGCTGACTCGGCCCGCGCGGCCGGGATACCAGGCGCTGTGCGGCCGAGGCGCTAGGCGCTGTGCGGCCGAGGCGCTAGGCGCTGTGCGGCCGAGGCGCTAGGCGCTGCGCGGCCACGGCCAGCGGGCGTCGAGTTCCTCCCCGAGCCCCAGTCCCGCGCACAGCCGGCGGATGGCGCTGCAGTCCTGCACCACCGGCCGGCCCTCGGTCACGGCGATGGTGTCGGCGACCAACTCGTCGCCGCCGGGGATGTTCTCGCGCGCGATGATCGCCGCCCAGGTGGAGGTGTCGGCGCCGGTGAACGCCGCGACCGCGGTACCAAGCGCGTCGAGCAGCCGCACCCGATCGGTGTCGTCGAGTTCGGTGAGCACCGCAGTGAGCAGCCCACCCGCGAGGGAGGCGTGGCACAGCTCGTCGCGGCGGTGCACCGCCACCGTCGCGCGGTTGACCGGTTGCAGCTCCGGGTCGGTGGTGAGCAACGCCAGATAGGCGCTGATCGAAGTCTCTGCAACGGTGGTGAACGCCAGCTGCACCAGCGCCGCGTCCCGCGGGGTCTCGGCGTGCGCGACCGCGGCGCGATGCTCGCGCACGGTCGGGCACGGCGGCAGCACCGACTCCTTCAGCGCCCAGCCGCGGCGGCGGCGGGTGAGCACGTTGGCCTGCTGGTGCATGAGGGTGTGGTACTGCTCGTCGACCATCGCCTGGAGCACCCCGGTGACCACCGTGTCGGACGGGCCGATACCGAAGGCGTCCTCGGTGATCAACGCGAAGCCGGGGTTGACGACGTGCTGTTCGATGTCGACGACGCTCTTGTTGTAGGCAATCCACGCCCAGGCCCGCAGCCGCGCCTGTTGTTGTTCGTCGAGCGCGAGATAACGCGGATGCTCGGCGAAGGGCAGCATCTGCTCGGGATAGTCGGCGCGGTCCGCCTCGAACAGCGCGTCGAGGTCGACCTCGGGTTTCTTGACGGCGGCGCGGCGCGGCCACGAGCGGGTCAGCCCGGCGATCACCGCGCTCTCCGCCGGATCGGACGGGTCGTACTGCGGGAGTTCCGGCGCGCGCAGCTGCGGGCCGGGGATGTCGGATTCGTTCATGTCCGGCTCCTTTCCTCGCTCGGACCGCCGACCGCGCCCGGATCGCGGGGCAGTGCCGCGAACAGCTGCCCGCACAGCTGCGCGGCGGCCGGTTGCCCGTCGCCGAGCGCGGCGCGGGCCCGGTCGAGCAGCGCCGCGAAGTCGGGCAGGGCGTCGGTGGCGGCGTCGAGATCGGCGACCGCGCCGGCGAGGGCGCGGCGGGCGGTGGCGGCGTACGGGTTGGTGAGCTGGATGTCGTGGTAGACCTCGGCGGTGCCACCGGAGACGCGGGCGAGCAGCGCGCGCAGCACGGTGTGCGGGGGCGCGGCGACCCGCGCGGCGGCATCCGGCACGTCGAGCCGGTCGAGGGCGATACCGAACGCGAGGATCGCGGCGTGGGTGAGCACCTGCACGGCGGCGGTGATCCGGTCGTGTTCGTCGGCGGTGGTCTCGACCACGGTGGCACCCCAGTCGCGCAGCGCCGCGACGAACTCGGTCACGACCGGTGCGTCGTGGTGACGCACCGCCACCACGGGCCGGCCGGGCAATCCAAGATCGGGGGCGAACATCGGGTTGATGCCGAGCGTGGGGGCGCCGGGCCGGTAGGTGTGCAGCGCCGCGGCGATCGGGGTCTTCACCGACAGCGTCTCCACCAGCAGGGTGTGCGGGGGCAGCAGCCGCGCGAGCACCGGCAGGGCGGCACCGGCGACGGCGTCGGGGACGGCGAGGACCACGATGTCGGCGCCGTCGAGTGCCGCGGCGAGGCGGGTGTCGGGGGCGGTCAGATCGGCGCGCAGCATCCCGGGTGCAGCCGGGGCGGCGGCCGGGTCGACGACGAGCACCTGACGGCCGGCCTCGCGCAACGCCGCGGTGAGCAAGGCGCCGACGGCGCCGCATCCGCCGGCGACGATCACCCGGCCGGGCGTGGTCACGGCCCGGCCCGCCCCGGCAGCACCGGTGGCCCGTCGACGAGATCGTCCGGGTCCGCGGAGCCGACCGCCCCGGATCCGTTGGTCGGGGTGGTGTCGCGGGCCGCGGCGAGGCAGCGGCGCATCACCACGGATTTGACGAGGGTCTCGTCGAGTTCGTCGTCCGGATCGGACAGCGCCACGATCGCCCCCCCGATCCCGAAGGTGACCTCGTGGGCGGTGGCGACGAGGGTGCGGATGACCACCGACAGGTCGGCGGCGCCGGTCGGCGACAGATATCCGATGGCCCCGGAGTACACCCCGCGGGGGCCGTCCTCGAGCTTGTCGATGATCTCCATGGTGCGCAGCTTCGGGGCACCGGTCATCGATCCGCCGGGGAAGGCGGCGCGCACACAGTCCACCGCCGAGACGTCCGGACGCAGCGTGCCGCGCACCGTGGACACCAGCTGATGCACCGCCGCATAGGTTTCCACCGCGAACAGTGCCGGCACGTGCACCGAGCCGGGCACGCACACCCGCGACAGGTCGTTGCGCACCAGATCGACGATCATCAGGTTCTCGGAGCGGTCCTTTGTGCTGGCCCACAGTCCGTCCCGCAACGCGGCGTCCTCGCCGGGGGTCCGGCCACGTGGGCGGGTGCCCTTGATCGGTTTCGATTCGACGGTGCCGTCGGCGTCGATCCGCAGGAACCGTTCCGGGGAGGCGCTGAGCACCGCGACCTCGGGGAAGTCGAGCAGCGCACTGTAGGGGGTGGGGCTGATGCGGCGCAACGCCCGATAGGTGCTCAGCGGGTCGATGCCGCCGTCGACGGTGACGGTGTTCGTCAGACACACCTCGTAGGTCTCGCCGCTGCGGATCTCGTTCTGACACTGGGCGATCAGATCGAGATAGCGCTGCGGGGAGTGCCGCAGCCGCAGTTGCGGGCCACCGTCCGCGCCGATCAGCGGCACCGGGATCTGCTCGTCGGTCACCGGTTCGGGCAGCGCCGACAGGATCGCGGCGGTCGCGTCGAACCAGGCGAGGGTCTCGGGATCGTCGGTGTCCTCGGTCAGGGCGAGCAGATAGCAGCAGCGGTCGTCGTGGTCGACGATCACCGCCCGGTCGGCGAAGACCAGCGCGGCGTCGGCGTAGGGGGAGGTGTGCACGAGTTGCGCGCCGGCGTCGGCCTTGAGTTCGTAGCCGAGATACCCGACGTAGCCGAGCGCGAACCCGAACGGCAGGTCGTCGCGGGCGGCGGCGCGGCGCTCCGCGAGGCGGGCGGTGAGATGGTCGAAGACGGGTCGGCGGTGTTCCTCGACGGTGCCGTCGGCGCGGTGTTCGCGCACGATGCCCTCCCCGACCCGGTAGGTCAGGTAGTCGGCGCGGGGTCCGGCGCCGTTGCCGAGGACGGTGAACCGCGACTGCGGCTCCAGCGCGGCGCTGCCGTCGAGCCAGAAGCCGTGCGGGCCGGCGGCGAAGAGCGCCTCGTACACCGCGGACGGGTCGGGGTGCAGCGGCAGCCGGCGGCTGGCCAGCAGATAGCGCGGAGCCGGTTCGGGTACCGGTTCCGGATCGACGGGGGCGGTGACGGTGATCGGGCTGCGCGGCGGGGTGGCGTCGCGGAAGTTGGCGAGCAGTTGCGCGCCGTGGGCGGTGCCGATCGATTCGGGATGGAACTGCACCCCCCACAGCGGCCGGTGCCGGTGCGCGACGGCCATGAGCAACCCGTCCGGGGTGTGGGCGGTGGCGACCAGCTCGTCGGGGACGGGGTCGGCGATCAGCGAGTGGTAGCGCACCGCCTCGAAGGGCGACGGCAGCCCGGCGAACAGGCCGGTGCCGTCGTGCAGGATCGGGCTGGTGCGGCCGTGCACCGGTTCGGGGGCAGTGATCACGGCGCTGCCGAACAGCTGGCACAGCCCTTGATGGCCCAGGCACACCCCGAGCAGCGGCACTTCTGCGTCGGTGAGGGCGCGGGCGCTGATCCCGAAGTCCCTGGCCCGGTCGGGTCGGCCCGGGCCGGGGGAGATGACGATGTTGTCGAACGGTTCGGCGACGAGCTCGTCCCAGCTGCGATCGTTGGTGAGCACCCGCGGCGGGATGCCGTTGACGCGGGTGATCAGGTCGTAGAGGTTGTAGGTGAACGAGTCGTAGTTGTCGATCAACACCGTGCGGATCGGTCGGGGCGCGGACACGACGGGCCTCAGTTCGTGCCGTCGCCGCGGCGACCGGAGCCGACCCGGTCCGCGGGGGCGCCGCCGGAGACGATGCGGTCCTCGACCCGGCACGCCTCGTCGATGAGCAGGGTGTACAGCGAGCGCACGAAGTCGCCCGACAGGCCGTGCCTGTGCGCGTAGTCCTGGGCGCGGCGGTGCACGACCTCCATGCGGCCGGGTTGCAGCACGTCGAGGCCGTGGCGTTGCTTGAGTTCGGCGACGCGTCCGCACACCTCGAGGCGGGCGCGGATCCCGTCGAGCAGAGTCCGGTCGATGTCGTCGAGTTCGGCACGCAGGTCGGCCAAATCGGCGGCGGCCTGTGTCGACGGCGCGTCCGCCGCAGTGTGGTGACGGTCGGTCACGGACATTCACCCCCTTGCAAGCGACCCGCCGGAGCACCGGCGCGAAGGTCGTGGATCGGGCGTGCCGATCATGATCGATCGGCGTGCGATCATGATTGCACGCACCGTCCGGCCGATATCGACGATTGATCGATTCGTGGCGGGGCCGCAATCGAATTCGCGGAACCACCGTCCCGTCGGGCTGCGCTTGCGGGGTCCGTAACGACGTGTGCCGCCCCGGACGATCGTCCGGGGCGGCACACGTACGTGTTCGGCGGCGCGGGTGTCAGGCGCCGCGGCGCTTGGCCTTGAGCAGGTCCAGGCGCTCCTTGAGCAGGTCCTCGAGTTCCTCGACGGAGCGACGCTCGAGCAGCATGTCCCAGTGGGTGCGCGGCGGCTTGACCTTCTTCGGCTCCGGTGCGGCGCCCTCGACCAGGGTGCCCTCGAGGCCGTTCTTGCAGATCCAGGTGCCGGGGATCTCCGCGTCGTCCGCGAACGGCACGTCGTATTCCTCGCCGTTGTCGCAGCGGTAGCGCGCGATTCGCCGCGGCGCCAGATCGTGGTCGCGGTCGGTTTCGTAGCTCACCGCCCCGAGTCGGCTGCCTCGCAGTACACGATCTGCCATGGTGGTGTCCTTCCTTGTGTGCTCCGCCCGGGTGACGATGCCGTGCGGCATCGACACCGGGCTCGACGTCCACTGTGCTCAACGTCTGCGGAGCCGATTCCGTTCCCGCGGCCCACCGAGGAGCCGAGGGACCAGTCTACCGACTCGCCGCACCGCCGCGCGCACGGCGCCCGCACCGGCCCGTGCGTCCGGGGTTCCCGCCGCCCCGCCGGGGGTGCAGGTGGGCAGTACAGTGACGCTCGTGACCGGACGTGACACCCGAGCGAGCACGTGCCTGTGGTGCGGGCGCCCGGTACCGGAGATCGGCACCGGGCGGCGACGCCGCTACTGCCGCCAGTCGTGCCGGCAACGCGCCTACGAGCAGCGCAGCAGCGCCCGCCGCGCCGGACTGCCCGAGGATTCGGTGGTGCTCACCGCCGGCGAGGTCGAGGCACTCGCCGACCGCGCGTTCCGGGCGCGCTGCGCCGCCGAGGACGTCGCCACCGCGGTCGCCGAGGGCGCCGCGGCCGACGAGCTGACCGCCCTGTGCGCGGAGCTGCTCGATCTGGCCCGCGACGCCGAACGACTGCGTTGACCGCCCCGATCGGGGAGCGCGGGCTCAGGCGAAGAAGCCACCCATGGTGTAGATCACCTGGCAGAACGCACCGTTGGCGTACTGCAGCGAGCCGAACAGGGCGCCGAGCACCGCACCGGGACCGCTGTCGATCACTGTGGACTGCAATCCGCCGCCGTTGTTGTCGAGGGTGGCGACCCCGGCCCGGATGTTCTCCATGTTGATCCACACGAATTTCAGGTCCGAGGCGGTCACCGGCGCACCGGCAGTGGGTTCGACGATCACCTCGATCGACCCGAACGGCACCTGACCGTGCGGGCCGGGATGCACCCACGCGGTGGTCATCGCGAACGGCACGAAACCGCCGCCGCAGCCCGGACCGACGGTCGGTGCGGGTGACGAGAACGGCTGCGGGATGTTCTTCGGTGGCGGCGCGAACGGATCCGCCGAGCCGGAGTCGGCGACGAGCCGCTCGAGCGCGGCGAGGGTCTCGGGGGAGTCGGCGACCTCCGCGCGCAACTGATCGAGCGGCACCCCCGGCGGGGCGGTGTCGGCGGCGGCCTGGGCGGGGGCCGCGAGCAGGGCCGCGGCGAGCAGGGCGGTGACGAGCGGGGCGGATCGGCGACGCAACATCTCGGGCTCCTTCGAATCGGGTCGAGCGGGCGGGACGAGACGATCCGGTCGCGATCCGATCACGCACGGGTCGCGGCACGGGGGCACGAAGGTGACGGCCGCTTCGAGAATAAGGAGAGCTGTCCGGTTTCGGGGCGTTTCCGGCGAGCCCGATCCTGCTTCGACGCCGACCTCATTCGTCACTCCGGTCACGAACAGGGCATTCCTCCCGGCCGTCGGGAAAACGTTATCGAAACGCGACCGATCCCCTGCACGGGAACGATTTCCGAGGTCACTCGCGGTTCCGTACCGGTCCTGTCGCGGCACGGGCACGGCCTCCGGGGCGCATCGGCGGGTAGTGGTGCGGTCGTCGCCGCAATCCGGTCGTACCGGTCGCACAGGTGGTCTAGCTTGTTGTGTGGTCCCGGTCACACGGGATCACACGATCGAACGGGGGTCCGATCGCGGCGCCGCACGCCCAGCGGCACCGGGGTCGGCCCCTGCATGCGATGTCGGGGGACACACGCCGATCACGGCCAACAACATCGCTTTCGGAGGGGACATGTCGCTGCGACACCGTCGTCCGCAGATACCGGCCGGCGCTTTCCCGCTGTCGTCCGCGCAACGGGCCATCTGGTTCGCGCAGCAGCTCGCACCCGAGGTACCCGTGTGCATCGCGCAGTATGTGGATCTGCGCGGCGCCCCGGACCTGGATCTGCTGCGTCGCTGCGGATATCGCGCCGGTGCCGAGTTCCGGTCCGCCTATCTGCGGGTCGTCGACGTCGACGGTGAACCCGTCCAGTACGTCGACCCCACCGTCGAGGACCGCAACGGGATCCCGCTGCTCGACTTCCGCGGCGAACCCGACCCGATGGCCGCGGCGCACGAGTGGATGACCGCCGACTACGCCACCCCGGTGGACCTGGCGAACGACCTGCTGGTGAACATGACGATCCTGCAGGTCGCCGACGACCGGTTCCTCTGGTACGCCCGCATCCACCACGTCGCCCTCGACGGATTCGCGGCGATGACCATGGTCAACCGCATCGCCGCCCTCTACACCGCGGAGATCGACGGCCGCGAGCCGGAACCGTCGAAAGCCGCCGACCTGCGCGCCCTGTACGACTGGGACCGCGAGTACCGCACCTCCGAGCGCTACCGCACCGACCGCGACTACTGGATCGAGCGGGTCGCCGGACTCGAGGACGGCTCGACTCTGGCGCAACGCGACGCCCCCACCGCGGCGGTGTCGCTGCTGTCGAGCCACACCCTCCCCGACGACCTCGTCGACGCGCTGACCGCGGTCGACGACGAACCGGGACTGTCCTCGACGGCGGCGGTCATCGCGGCGTTCGCGTGCTATCTGGCGCGGATGACCGGCCGCGACGACGTGATGATCAACCTGCCGGTCTTCGCCCGCACCACCGCCATGGCCCGCCGCTCCGGCGGCATGCTCGTCAACACCGCGCCGCTGCACATCTTTCTCGAACCGGACGACACCCGCACCGACCTGGTGCGGCGGGTGCAGCTCGAACTCACCGGGGCGCTGCGCCACCAGCGATTCAGCCTCGAGGACATCCGCCGCGAGACCGGCGCCGCCGGCGACCCGTACCGCTATGCCGGGCCGATGGTCAACGTCATGCTGTTCCGGCAGGAGATCGTGCTCGGCGACATCCGCGGCGAGTTCCACATCATGACCTCCGGTCCCGTCGAGGACCTGCTGGTCAACATCTATCAGAGCGGCGACCCGGCCCGGACCTTCCTCGACTTCCGCGGCAACCCGCACCGCTACGACGAGGACGAACTCCGTGCCCACCACGACCGGTTCGTCGAACTGCTCGACGATTTCCTGCGCAGCGCCCCCGACCGCGCGGTCGCCGTGATCCATCCGGCCAGCGTGACCCTGGGCGAGCAGCGCCGCCGCGCCGCCGCCGACGCCGGTTTCTGGCGGCAGCAGCTCGCCGACGCCGCCGAACGCCTCGAACTGCCCCGCCCCGTCACCGCCCCCGCCGACGACACCCCCGCCGACGTCGAGGACCGCCTGGCGGTCACGGCCGCGGCGCTCGCCGCGCGTTTCGCCACCACCGAGGGCGACGCCCCGGACACCACCGTCGCCGCCGTACTGCACGCCGCCACGGCGGCTCTCATCGCCCGGCTCACCGGTCACGACGACGTCCTCGTCGGCGTGGCCCGCGACGGGCGGGTGCTGCCGCTGCGCGTCGAGCTGGACCCGGCCGAGCCCTTCGCCGAGCTGGTGCGGCGCGTGCGCACCCTCGGCGCCGATCTCGCCGCCCACGCCGAGGTCGACCCGGCCGTGCTCGCCGGCCTCGCCCCCGCCTGCCCGGTGGTGCTCACCCTCGACGACCCGACCTCCGCCCCCGCGGACGCGGTGCTACGCGTGACGATCGACACCACCGGCACCGCCCTGCAGGTCCGCACCGGCTACCGGCCCGACCGGGTGGACGCGCACACCGCCACCACCACCGGCCGGCGACTCGGCCGCGCCCTGACCGCGGTGCTCACCGACCCGCACCTGCCCATCGGGGATCTGCCGTTCGTCGGCAGCGACGAGGTCGCCGGTCTGGTCCCGGCGCACGGCGACCCGGCCCGCTCCGCGCAGACCCTGCCGGAGATCCTGTGCGCGGTCGCCGCGGTGGTGCCGGACACCGAGGCGGTGGTGTGCGAGGACCGGCGCATGACCTACGGCGAACTCGACGCCTGGTCCAACCGGCTCGCCCGCGTCCTCATCGACGCCGGCGCCGGACCGGAGACCTTCGTCGCGGTCGGCATCACCCGCTCCCTCGAATCGGTGGCGGTGATCTGGGCGATCGCCAAGTCCGGGGCCGCCTTCGTGCCCGTCGACCCGAAGTATCCGGCCGAACGCATCGAGTACATGCTCACCGACTCCGGGGCGATCCTGGGCCTGACCACCGCCGCGCACCGCGACGAGCTGCCCGACACGGTGCCCTGGCTCGTCCTCGATCCGGATCTCGACGCGCGGATCGCGCAGGCGAGCGATGAGCCGGTCACCGACGACGACCGGCCGGCCACCCTGCTGTTCGACCATCCCGCCTACCTGATCTACACCTCCGGCTCCACCGGCCGCCCCAAGGGTGTGGTGGTGCCGCACCGCGGCCTGGCGAACCTGTCGGCGACCCTGCACACCCGCCTGGCCCCACCCCCGGCGGCCCGGGTCTCGCACTTCTCCTCGCCGAGCTTCGACGCGTCGATCTTCGAGTACATGACCGCCTTCGCCATCGGCGCGACCCTCGTGGTGGTGCCCGCCCACATCTACGGCGGCGACGAACTGGCGGCGCTGCTGCGCCGCGAACAGGTCACCCACCTGTTCTCCACCCCGGCCGCGCTGGCGTCGGTGGACCCGACCGGCGTCGAATGCGAGGCGGTCACCGTCGCGGGCGAGGCGTGCCCACCGGAACTGGTGGCGCGCTGGGCACCCGGCCGCCGGATGTACAACGCGTACGGGCCCACCGAGACCACCATCGTCTGCAATATCACCGACATGCTGGTGCCGGGGGAGACCGTCACCATCGGCCACCCGGTGTGCGGTATCGACGAGCTGATCCTCGACGGCCGGTTGCACCCGGTGCCGGTCGGGATCGCCGGGGAGCTGTACATCGCCGGGCCGGGCGTCACCCGCGGCTATCACGACCGGCCGGGCCTGACCGCCACCCGTTTCGTCGCCGACCCCTTCGGCCCTCCCGGATCGCGCATGTACCGCACCGGTGACGTCACCCGCTGGCGCATCCGCGACCCGCACCGTCCCGCCCGCTCGGTGACCGTCGAATATCTCGGCCGCTCCGACTTCCAGGTCAAGATCCGCGGGTTCCGCATCGAACTCGGCGAGATCGACGCCGCCCTCAGCGACCGCCCCGACGTCGCCTTCGCCGTCACCCTGGGCCGCGCCGCGCCCTCCGGGGAACAGATGCTCGTGTCCTATGTGCTGCCCGATGCCGGCTGCACCCTCGACCCGGAGCAGCTGGCCGCGGCGCTCGCGGCGCGGTTGCCCGCCCACATGGTGCCCGCCGCGATCATGGTGCTCGACGAGATCCCGCTGACCGCCGTCGGCAAACTCGACCGCACGGCACTGCCCGAACCGGTCTTCGCCGGCGCCGGTGGGGCGGCGGCGATGTCGCCCACCGAGACCGCGCTGGCCGCGATCTTCGCCGACCAGCTCGGCGTCGCCGAGGTCGGCGCCGACGACAGCTTCTTCGAGCTCGGCGGCAACTCGCTGGTCGCCACCCGGGTGATCTCCCGCATCAACGACGCCTTCGGCACCGATCTGGGGGTGCGGTCGCTGTTCGAGGCCCCCACCGTGCGGGCGCTGGCGGCGAACCTGCCCGCCGGTGACGACGTCGACCGGCCCGCCCCGGCGCCGGTGCTGCCGCGCCCGGACCGCATCCCGGTCTCCGCCGCCCAGCAACGCCTGTGGTTCGTCGACCAGCTCGACCCGTCCTCGGCCGCCTACAACATCCCGATCGCGCTGCGGCTGCGCGGCGCCCTCGACCACGCGGCGCTGGTCGCGGCGACCCGCGATGTGCTCGACCGGCACGAGGCGCTGCGCACCGTCTACCCGGCCACCCCGGCCGGGCCGATCCAGCAGGTGCTGCCCGTCGACGCGCTCGCCCTGGATCTGACCCCCACGGTCACGGACGATCTCGACGCGGACGTCGCGGCGGTGGTCGCGGCCGGTTTCGACGTCACCGTCGACCCGCCGCTGCGGATGCGGCTGTTCCGCGTCGCCGGCGACGAGCACGTGCTCGCCGTGGTGGTGCACCACATCGCCGCCGACGGCGCGTCGCTGGCACCGCTGTCCCGGGATCTGGTCACCGCCTACGCCGCCCGCGCCGCGGGCACCGCCCCGGACTGGGCGCCGCTGCCGCTGCAGTACGCCGACTACACCCTGTGGTTCGCGGATCTGCTCGGCGACGTCGACGACCCGACCTCCCGCGCCGCCCGGCAACTCGAGTACTGGCGCGAGATCCTCACCGGCGCCCCCGACCTGCTGGCGCTGCCCACCGACCGGCCGCGCCCACCGCAGCAGTCCTTCCGCGGCGCGAGCGTCGACGTCGAGATCGCCCCGGAGCTGTACGGGCGGATCCAGCAGCTCGCCCACGCCCACACCGCCACCGAGTTCATGGTCGTGCACGCCGCCCTGGCGGTGCTGCTGGCCCGCCTGTCCGGCGGCGACGACATCGTCGTCGGCACCCCCGTCGCCGGGCGCAGCCACCGCCACCTCGACGACCTGGTCGGCATGTTCGTCAACACCGTCGCGCTGCGCACCGCCGTACCCGCCGACCTGTCCTTCGCAGACTTCCTCGCCGCGGTGCGCGACACCGACCTGGCGGCCTTCGCGCACACCGACCTGCCGTTCGACCGGCTCGTCGACGCCGTGGTGCCCGCCCGCTCGGCGGCCTACTCGCCGCTGTTCCAGGTGATGCTCGCCTTCTCCGACACCACCGGCGCGCACCTGACCCTGCCCGGCCTGGACGTCGACATCGCCGAAATCGACACGCACACCACCAAATTCGACCTGCATCTGCAGCTCGGCGCGGTCGCCGACGGCGACGGCCGCACCCACGCACTGCGCGGCGCGCTGTCCTACGCCACCGACCTGTTCGATCCCGCCACCGCCGCCGCGATCGGGCAGCGCCTCGTGGGGCTGCTCGAGACGGTCACCGCGGATCCGGCGGTGCCGGTCGGCGACGTGGAACTGCTCACCGCCGACGAACGCCGCACCGTCCTCGACACGTGGAACGCCACCACCGCCGACACCGGACCCGCCACCACCCTCGGGGAACTGGTCGCCGCGCAGGTCGCCGCGACCCCGCACGCCCCGGCCGTCACCGTCGACGGCCACACCCTCGGCTACGCCGAATTCGACGCGGTCACCAACCGACTCGCGCGGCGGTTGCTGCGCGCCGGCGCCGGACCGGACCGGGTGATCGCCCTCGCCGCGCCGCGGTCGCTGGATCTGCTCGTCGGCATGTACGCGATCGTCAAGAGCGGTGCCGCCTACCTGCCGCTGGATCCGGAGCATCCCGCCGAGCGGCTGCGCTACGTCCTCGACACCGCCGCCCCGCGCGCGGTGCTCACCACCAGCGATGTCGCCGACGCCCTGCCCGACACCGGCGCCGAGGTGCTGCGCATCGACCGCCTCGACCTCGCCGACGAATCCCCGGCGGCCCTCACCTCGGCGGATCGACCGGAGCCGACCGGCGCGCATCTCGCCTACGTGATCTTCACCTCCGGCTCCACCGGCCGCCCCAAGGGGGTGGCGGTGCCGCACGCCGCGATCGCCAACCGGTTGCGCTGGATGCAGCACACCTATCCGCTGACCGCCGACGACACGGTGGTGCAGAAGACCCCCGCCACCTTCGACGTGTCGGTGTGGGAGTTCTTCTGGCCGCTGCAGGTCGGGGCGCGGCTGGCCGTCGCCGCCCCCGGCGGGCACCGCGATCCCGGTTACCTGCTGCGGCTGTTCGCCGAGGAGCGGGTCACCGTGGCGCATTTCGTGCCGTCGATGCTCGCGGTGTTCGTCGACGCCCTGCACGGCCGCGGCCGGGAGCCGCTCGTGCTGCGGCACGTGTTCGCGTCGGGGGAGGCGCTGCCCGCCGAGACCGCCGCCGCGCTGCGGGAGGCGCTGCCGCACACCGCCCTGCACAATCTGTACGGGCCCACCGAGGCCGCGGTGGACGTCACCGCCTGGACCACCACCGACACCGATGCCGGGTCGGTGCCGATCGGGTTGCCGGTGTGGAACACCCGCGCCTACGTGCTCGACGCGCGGCTGCATCCGGTGCCCGCCGGCGCCGCCGGCGAGTTGTATCTGGCCGGGATCCAGCTCGCCCGCGGCTATCTCGACCGCCCGGGACTGAGCGCCGACCGGTTCGTCGCCGACCCGTTCGGGGCGCCGGGGGAGCGGATGTACCGCACCGGGGATCTGGCCACCCGCCGCGCCGACGGTGCCCTGATGTACTTGGGGCGCACCGACTTCCAGGTCAAGATCCGCGGTCTGCGCATCGAGCTCGGGGAGATCGAGCAGGTGTTGCGCGCCCGCGAGGAGATCGGGCAGGCGGTGGTGCTCGTCCACCACGGCGCCGACGACCGGCTCACCGGCTATCTCGTGCCCACCCCGGGCCGCAGCATCGACACCGCCGCGGTCACCGCCGATCTCGCCGCGCACCTGCCGGATTACATGGTGCCCGCCGCCCTCGTCGTCCTCGACGCGCTGCCGGTCGGCCCCAACGGAAAACTCGACCGCAACGCGCTGCCCGCTCCGCCGGCACCGACCGCCGCCGGTGGCTACCGGGCGCCGCGCACCCCCACCGAACAGCTCGTCGCCACCGTCTTCGCCGACCTGCTCGGCGTCGACCGGGTCGGCGCCGACGACCACTTCCTCGACCTCGGCGGCACCTCCCTGCTCGCGATGCGCGCCGCCGCCCGGCTCGCCGCGGACACCGGCGGTGAGCTCGGCATCCGGGAGATCTTCGATCATCCGGTCGTCGCCGATCTCGCCGCGCATCTCGACCAGCCCGACCGCACCGGCGCCGGGCGCGGCGCCCCGGTGGCCGGGCCGCGCCCCGACCCGGTCCCGCTGTCCCCGGCGCAGCAGCGGATGTGGTTCATCAACCAGTTCGACACCACCTCCCCGGCCTACAACATCGCCGTCGCGCTGCGCCTGAGCGGCCGGCTCGATCAGGCGGCGCTGCAGCACGCCATCGGCGACGTCGTCGCCCGGCACGAATCGCTGCGCACCCGCTATCCGCTCACCGACGACGGGCCCGTGCAGGTCGTGGTGCCCACCGGCGCCGCCGTCCCCGATCTGGTGATGCTCACCGTCGACGACGGCACCGACCTCGACAGCGAGCTCACCCCGATCCTCGCGGCCGGATTCGATGTGGCCACCGAGATCCCCACCCGCATCCGGGTGCTCGCCCTGGCCGAGGACGAGCACGTGCTCGTGCTCGTCGCCCACCACATCGCCGCCGACGGTTTCTCCATGGGGCCGCTGGCCCGCGACGTCATCGCCGCCTACAGCGCCCGCCACGCCGGGCAGACCCCGCAGTGGACCCCGCTGCCGGTGCAGTACGTCGACTACACCCTCTGGCAGCACCGGGTGCTCGGCGACGACACCGACCCGACCTCCCTGGCCGCCGAACAGCTCCGGTTCTGGCGCGCAACCCTCACCGGCGCCCCGGAACTGCTCGAACTGCCCTTGGATCGGCCGCGCCCGGTGCAGCCGTCGCGGCGCGGCGCCCGCATCCCGTTCACCCTCGACGCGGCCGCGCACCGCCGGCTGCTCGACATCGCCCGCGCCCACGACGCGTCGGTGTTCATGCTGGTGCACGCCGCACTGACGGTGCTGCTCGCCCGCCTGTCCGGCAGCGACGACATCGTCGTCGGCACCCCCGTCGCCGGGCGCGGCCACCGGGCCCTCGACGACCTGGTCGGCATGTTCGTCAACACCGTGGTGCTGCGCGCCCGCGTCGACGACGACGAGCCGTTCACCGCGCTGCTCGACCGCATCCGCACCGGCGACCTGACCGCCTTCGGGCACACCGAGGTGCCCTTCGAGCGGCTCGTCGAGGTCCTCGACCCGCCCCGCTCGACCGCCTACACCCCGCTGTTCCAGGTGCTGCTCGAATTCCAGGACACCGAACGCCCCGAGATCGAACTGCCCGACCTGTCGGTGCGGGTGATCGACCTCGACCCGATGCTGGCGCTGTTCGACCTGCAGCTGTCCATCGCCGAGACCACCGACGCCGACGGCCCCGCCGGCATCCGCGCGTCGTTCACCTACGCCACCGACCTGTTCGACGCCGCCACCGTCGCCTCGTTCGCCGACCGGTTCGTGCGCATCGTCGAGGCGATCACCGACACCCCCGACATCGCGGTCGGCAACATCGACATCGTCACCGACCGGGAACTGGCCGACCTGACCCCGGCGCGGGGCCTGCCACCGGTCTCACCGCAACTGTGGCCGGAACTGCTCACCTCGATCGCCGCGATCCTGCCCGACGCGGTCGCCCTGCGCTTCGCCGACCGGCAGATCACCTACGCCGAACTCGACGCCTGGTCCACCCGCGTGGCGCGGCTGCTCGTCGACGAGCACCGGATCGGCCCGGAAACCGTCGTCGCGCTCGCGCTGACCCGCTCGCTCGAATCGGTCGCGGTGGTGTGGGCGGTCACCAAGACCGGCGCGGCGTTCGTGCCCGTCGACCCCGCCTACCCACCGGAGCGGGTGAGCTACATGCTCACCGACAGCGCTGCCGCCCTCGGCATCACCACCGCCGCGCACCGCGACGCGCTGCCGGTGCAGGTGCCGTGGCTGGTGCTCGACGACGACGCCGTCGCCGCCCGGATCGCCGCGACGAGCGACGCACCCATCACCGACGCCGACCGCACCGCCGCGCTGCACTTCGACCACCCGGCCTACCTGATCTACACCTCCGGCTCCACCGGCCGCCCCAAGGGCGTGGTGGTCACCCACCGCGGCATGACCAACCTCAACGCCGAGGTGCGCAGCCACTTCACCATCACCCACCAGGCTCGCGTCTCGCACCTGGCGTCGCCGAGCTTCGACGCGTCGATCTTCGAGTTCACCAAGGCGTTCTGCGCCGGCGCCACCCTGGTGATCGTGCCGCCGGACATCTACGGCGGCGACGAACTCGCCCGGCTGCTGCGCGAGGAGAAGGTCACCCACGCCTTCATCACCCCCACCGCGCTCGCCTCCCTCGACCCCACCGGACTCGACGACCTCGAGGTCCTCGTCGTCGCCGGCGAGGCCTGCCCACCGGAACTGGTGGCGCGCTGGGCGCCGGGACGGCGCATGTTCAACGGCTACGGCCCGTCCGAGGCCACCATCGAGACCAGCGTCAGCCCGCAGCTGCGGCCCGGGCACACCGTCACCATCGGCGGCCCCGCCGTCGGCTTCCACCAGACCGTCCTCGACGACCGACTGCGGCCCGTCCCCGTCGGGGTGGCCGGCGAGCTGTACATCGCCGGGCCGGGCGTGGCCCGCGGCTACCATCGCCGCCCCGACCTCACCGCCGCCCGGTTCGTCGCCGACCCCTACGGCACCCCCGGCGAACGCATGTACCGCACCGGGGATGTGGTGCGCTGGCGGCACGACGGCACCGTCGAATATCTGGGCCGCTCCGACTTCCAGGTCAAGGTGCGCGGCTTCCGCATCGAACTCGGCGAGATCGACGCCGCGCTCACCGCCCACGACGCGATCGCCTTCGCCCACACCATCGGGCACCCCGCACCCAGCGGCGACACCGTGCTCGTGTCCTACATACTGCCCGACACCACCGACACCACCGCCACGCAGATCGATCCGCGGGCACTGCGCGCCTGGGCCGCGGCGCGGCTGCCCGGTCACATGGTGCCCGCCGCGGTGGTGGTGCTCGACGAGCTGCCGCTGACCCCGGTCGGCAAACTCGACCGCCGCGCCCTGCCGGTGCCGGACCTGACACGGCTCGGCGGCGACTACCGTCCCCCGAGCACCGACCTCGAGGCAACCGTCGCCGAGATCGTCGCCGAGGTCCTCGGGCACCCGCAGGTCTCCGTCGACGACAACTTCTTCGATCTCGGCGGCAACTCGCTGATCGCCACCCGCGTCGTCGCCCGCCTCAACGCCGCGCTCGGCACCGACGCCGGGGTCCGCGCCCTGTTCGAGGCGCCCACAGTGCGGGCGCTCGCCGCGCGGATCCTCGACGATCACGGTGGGCACGGACGGGTGCCGCTGGTCGCCGCCGACCGGCCCGAACGGTTGCCGCTGTCCCCGGCCCAGCAACGCATGTGGTTCGTCAACCAGTTCGACACCACCTCCGCCGCCTACAACATTCCGCTCGCCATCCGCCTGTCCGGCCGCCTCGACGTCGCGGCACTGACCGGAGCGGTGCGCGACGTGCTCGACCGGCACGAGAGCCTGCGCACCTGGTATCCCGGCGACGAACAGGGCCCGCGCCAGGTCGTCGTCGACACCGACCGGGTGCTGCCGGCGCTCACGGCGCGGCCGGTCACCGGCGACGACCTGCCCACCGACCTCGCCGACTTCATCGGTGCCGGTTTCGACGTGGCCGCGGCGGTGCCGGTGCGGCTACGGCTGTGGCGCCTGAACGAGCACGCCCATGTCCTGGCGGTGGTGGTGCACCACATCGCCGCGGACGGCTCGTCGATGGCGCCGCTGGCCCGCGACCTGATGCTCGCCTACACCGCCCGCACCGGCGGGACGGACCCGGATCGGTCGCCGCTGCCGGTGCAGTACGCCGACTACGCCCTGTGGCAGCGCCGGCTGCTCGGCGACCCGGACGACCCGACCTCCCTCGCCGCCGCGCAGCTGCGGTTCTGGCGCGACACCCTCGCCGACGCCCCCGAACTGCTGCCGCTGCCCACCGACCGGCCGCGCCCCACCCAGCGCAGCTTCCACGGTGCCCTGCACCGCTTCACCGTGCCCGCCGACGTGCAGCGGCGCCTCGAGGCGCTGGCCGCCGAGCACGACACCACCGTGTTCATGGCCGTGCACGCAGCGTTCGCGGCGCTGCTGGCCCGCCTGACCGGCACATCCGACATCGTCATCGGCTCCCCGGTCGCCGGTCGCGGCCACCGCGCCCTCGACGACCTGGTCGGCATGTTCGTCAACACCGTGGTGTTGCGCACCCCCGTCGACGGGGCGCTGTCGTTCACCGACCACCTGCACCGCACCCGCGAGATCGACCTCGCGGCCTTCGGGCACACCGAGCTGCCCTTCGAGACCCTCGTCGACGTGCTCGCCCCGGCCCGCGAGACCGACCGGTCCCCGCTGTTCCAGGTGGTGCTCGAATACGGCAACACCGAACGGGCCCACCTGGTGCTGCCCGAACTCGAGGTCGACGCCCTCGACCCGGAGCTGCCCGTCGCCAAGTTCGACCTGCAACTGACCCTGCAGAATCCAGACCCGACCGGAACAGGGGAGAGCGACGGAATGCCCGCGGCGTTCACCTACGCCACCGACCTGTTCGATCCCGACACCGTCGCCTCCTTCGCGCAGCGGCTGGTGCGGCTGCTCGACGCGGTCACCGCCGACCCGCACCGCCCCATCGGCGACGTCGACCTGCTCACCGACGACGAACGTCCCACCGCCCCGGCGCCGCTGCGCCCGGCCACGGCGAGCGTGCTCGGCTCCGCCTCGGCGTCGCTGCTCGATCTGTACGCCCGCGGCGCCGGACTCGACCCGGCGGCGATCGCGGTCACCGCCCCCGACGGGACGCTGCGCTACGACGAGCTCACCGACCGGGTGCAGCGCCTGGCGCGGCTGCTCGTCGAGCACGGCGCCGGACCCGACCGGCTCGTCGCCGTCGCCCTGCCGCGCGGCACCGACCTGATCGTCGCGCTGCTCGCCGTATTGCACAGCGGCGCCGCCTATCTGCCCATCGACGTGGCGTTCCCCCCGGACCGGCTCGCGTACATGTTCGACGACGCGGCCCCGGTGTGCCTGCTCACCACCGCCGACCACGCCACCGCTCTGCCCCCGCACACCCCACCGATCGTGGACCTGCACGACCCGGCCGTGCGCACCCGCCTCGACGAGATGCCCAGCGGCGGTGACGGATTGCCACGCGTGCACCCGGAGGCAGCGGCGTACGTCATCTACACCTCCGGCTCCACCGGCCGCCCCAAGGGCGTGATGGTCCCGCACCGCACCGTCGTCACCCTGCTCACCGACACCACCGAGATGTTCGGTTTCGACGCCTCCGATGTGTGGACACTGTTCCACTCCTACGCCTTCGACTTCTCGGTGTGGGAACTGTGGGGCGCCCTCGCCCACGGTGGCCGGCTCGTCGTCGTCGACTACCACACCGCCCGTAACCCGCAGGAATTCCTGGCACTGCTGCGCCGCGAACGGGTCACCGTGCTCAACCAGACCCCGACGGCCTTCTACCAGCTCATCGACGCCGACCGCGCCGCCGGCACCGACCTGCCGGCGCTGCGCCGGGTGATCTTCGGTGGGGAAGCCCTCGACTTCGGGCAGCTCGACCGCTGGTACCGGCGCCACGACGACACCGCCCCGACCCTGGTGAACATGTACGGCATCACCGAGACCACCGTGCACGTCACCGCCCGCACTATCACCCGCGAACTCGCCGCCACCGCCGCGGCAAGCCTGATCGGCCCACCGTTGCCGTCGCTGCGCCTGCACATCCTCGACAACCGGCTGCATCCGGTGCCCACCGGGGTGATCGGCGAACTGTACGTCTCCGGCGCCCAGCTCTCCCGCGGCTACCTGCACCGCCCCGATCCGACCGCCACCCGGTTCGTCGCCGACCCGCACGGCGCCCCCGGCGACCGGATCTACCGCACCGGGGACCTGGCGCGCCGCACCCGCGACGGCGAGATCGAATATCTCGGCCGCGCCGACTTCCAGGTGCAGCTGCGCGGTTTCCGCATCGAGCTCGGCGAGATCGAAGCGGCGCTGCTGCGCGCCCCCGGTGTCGGCCGCGCCGTGGTCGTCGTCCACACCGACCCGGCCTCCGGTACCGACCGGCTCGTCGGCTACGCGGTACCCGAACCCGGCCACGACCTCGACGTCGACGTGGTGCTCGAGCATGCCGCCGGGGAACTCGCCGCGTACATGCTGCCGTCCACCCTGATGGTGCTCGACACGCTGCCGGTCACCGCAACCGGCAAACTCGACCGGCGCGCGCTGCCCGCCCCCGACTTCGCCGCCCGCACCACCGTCTCCCGCGCCCCCGCGCGCGGCCACGAAACGGTGCTGGTGGAACTGTTCGCGCAGGTCCTCGGTCTGCCGACGGTGGGGGTGGACGATTCGTTCTTCGCCCTGGGCGGCGATTCGATCATGTCCATCCAGCTGGTCTCCCGCGCGAAGGCCGCCGGCCTGGACCTGACTCCGCGCGAAGTGTTCGAACACAAGACCCCCGCCGCGCTCGCCGCCGTCGTCGGCACCGCCACCCCCACCGAAACCCTCGCGGAGCTGCCCGGCGGTGGGGTCGGGGACATGCCGCTACCGCCGATCGCGCACTGGATGCTCGACCGCGGCGGCAGCATCGGCCGCTACTCGCAGGCGCTGCTGCTGCGCCTGCCCACCGGCCTGGACGCGGCGACGCTGCGGGCGATCGTCACCGCGGTCCTCGACCGGCACGACATGCTGCGCGTGCACCTGCACGCGGTGCCGGACGTCCCCGGCGGACACGTCCTGCACGTGCCCGCCCCGGGCAGCGTCGACGTCGACACCGTCATCCACCGGGTGCCGGTGACCAGCGCCGCGGACAGCGACGACTTCTTCGCCCTGGCCGCCGCCGAACTCGACGCCGCCGCCGACCGCCTCGACCCGCACAGCGGGCGGGTGGTGCAGCTGGTGTGGTTCGACGCCACCAGCGGCGCCGGCCGACTGCTCATCGTCATCCACCATCTCGCCGTCGACGGGGTGTCCTGGCGCATCCTCGTCCCCGACCTGGCCGCCGCGTGGGCGGCCGCCGCGGCCGACGGCGCCACGAGTGGTGCGCTGCTGCCCCCCCACACGGGCACCAGCGTGCGCCGCTGGGCCCACGCCCTGCGCGACGCCGCCCCCACCCGCCGCACCGAACTCGACTTCTGGCGCGCCACGCTCGACGGACCGAACCCGCCGCTCGGGCACCGCCCCTTCGATCCGGTCCGCGACACCAACGCCACCGTCATCACCGTCGCCACCGAACTGCCCACCTCCGTCACCGAGGCGCTGCTCACCGCCGTGCCCAACGCCTTCCACGGCGCCGTCGACCACGGCCTGCTCACCGCACTCGCCCTCGCGGTGGCGGCGTGGCGCCGCGACCGCGGCCACCACCCGGCCCAGCTGCTGCTCAACCTCGAAGGGCACGGCCGCGACAGCAATGCCGCCGCCGGCGCCGACCTGTCCGGCACCGTCGGCTGGTTCACCACCATCCACCCGCTGCGCCTGGACCTGACCGGCATCGACCTCGACGACGCGCTCGCCGCCGGCCCGGCCGCCGGTCGCGCCGTCAAGACCGTCAAGGAACACCTCGCCGCCGTCCCCGACCACGGCACCGGCTTCGGGCTGCTGCGCTATCTCGACCCCGACACCGCCACCGAACTCGCGAACGCACCGACGCCGCAGGTCAGCTTCAACTATCTCGGCCGCCCCACCGCCGGGGTCACCGACACCGACACCCCCTGGCTGCCCATCGCCGGCTTCCCCCACGGCGGGGCACAGAGCCCGAACATGCCCGCCGCCGCGGTGCTCGACATCAACGCCGTCACCACCGACACCCCTACCGGGCCGGTACTCGAGGTGCACTGGTCGTACCCGGCCGGGCTGCTCGACGACACCGACGTCACCGCCCTCGCGCACCACTTCGCCACCGCCGCCACCGCACTGACCCGGCACACCCGCAGCCCGCACGCCGGTGGCCTGACCCCCTCGGATCTGCCGCTGGTGCGACTGCACCAGGACGTCATCGAACGCCTCGAGCAACGCTACGGGCCCCTGGACACGGTGTGGCCGACCGCGCCGCTGCAGACCGGGCTGCTCTTCCACGCCCTGCTCGCCGGGGACCGCCCCGACGCCTACATCGTGCAGCTCGTCCTCGACCTGCGCGGCGAGGTCGACGCGAGCCGGATGCGCCGCTCCCTGCAACTGCTGCTCGACCGGCATCCGGCGCTGCGCGCGGCGTTCCCCGCCGCCGGCGACGGACACGTCCAGGTCATCCCCACCCACGTGGAGGTGCCGTTCACCGTCGCCGACACCAGCGACGACCCCGACCCGGACGACGCCGCCGCGCAACTGCTCGCCCTCGATCGACGCACCCGCTTCGACACCGAGACCACGCCGCTGCTGCGCGCGACCGTCGTGCACACCGGCCCGGGCCGGCACCTGCTGGCGTTGACGAACCACCACCTGCTGCTCGACGGCTGGTCCACCCCGGTGCTGATCCGGGAACTGCTGATGCTCTACGCCACCGACGCGGACCAGCGGGCACTGCCCCCGGCGCCGCACTACGGCAGCTACCTCACCTGGCTCGCCGACCGCGACCCGGAAGCCTCCCCCGACGCCTACCGCCGCGCCCTCGCCGGAGTGGACGAACCGACCCTGCTCGCCCCGCAGCACCGTCCCGGCACCACCGCCGGGATCTCCGAGGACCTCGACCTCGACCTGGACACCGCTCTGTCGGTGCGGCTGCACGACACCGCCACCGCCCGCGGCGTCACCGCCAACACCCTCGTGCAGACCGCCTGGGGTGTGGTGCTCGGCGCCCTCACCGGCCGCACCGACGTGGTGTTCGGGGCGACCGTCTCCGGGCGGCCACCGCAGATCCCCGGCATCGAGGCGATGGTCGGGTTGTTCATCAACACCGTCCCGGTGCGCATCACCGTGCGGCCCGACGACACCGTCGGTGCGCTCATCGACCGGGTGCAGGCCGAACAGGTCGCCCTGCTCGATCACCACCATCTCGACCTGGGCACCCTCGACCGGCACCTCGGGGCCGCCGTGCGATTCGACACCCTCACCGTCTTCGAGTCGTACCCGGTCGAACGCGCCGGTCTCGACCGCGACACCGACCTCGGCGGCATGCGGGTCGCCGACATCACCGGCCGCGACGCCGCGCACTACCCGCTGTCGGTGGTCGTGCACACCGACACCGCGGTGCACCTGCGCATGAAATACCTGCCGGAGGTCTTCGACCGCGACGCCGTCGCCGCGATCGCCGCGCGCATCACCGCTGTGCTCGACGCACTCACCGGCGACCCGGCCGCCCCGATCACCGCGCTGCCGGCACTCACCGCCACCGAGCAGGACGCGCTGCTGCCGGTGCACGGCCCGGCCGGGGGCAGCGACGTCGCCCTGCCGCAACTGCTCGCCGCGACCGCCGCCGCACACCCGGACCGGCCGGCCCTGCGCGAGGGGGAGCGGGTGCTCACCTACCGCGAACTCGACGAACGCTCCACCCGGCTGGCGCGGGTGCTGCTGCGCCGCGGCGCCGGACCGGAGACCTTCGTCGCCCTCGGCATCGCCCGCTCCGTCGAGTCGGTGACCGCGATGTGGGCGATCACCAAGACCGGGGCGGCGTTCGTGCCCGTCGACCCGCGCTATCCGGCCGAACGCGTCGCATTCATGCTCGACGACTGCGGCGCCACCGTCGGTGTGACCACCACCGCACACCGCGACCGGCTCCCGGACACGGTGCCGTGGCTGCTGCTCGACGACCTCGACCGCGACGCCGCGGGCGAGCACACCACCACGATCGACGACACCGACCGCCCCGCTGCGCTGCGGCTCGATCATCCCGCCTACCTGATCTACACCTCCGGCTCGACCGGCCGCCCCAAGGGTGTGATCACCACCCACCGCAGCCTGGACAACTTCGCCCGCGACCAGCGCAGCCGCTTCGGTGCCGGACCCGGCGCGCGGGTCATGCACGTCTCGTCGCCGAGCTTCGACGCGTCGATCTTCGAGTACCTCCTGGCGTTCGGGTCCGGCGCCGAACTGGTGATCGTGCCCCCGCACATCGTCGGCGGCGCCGAACTCGGCGCGCTGCTGCACGAGCAGCGGGTCACCCACGGGTTCATCACCCCCGCCGCGCTCGCCTCCCTCGACCCGGCGGATCCGACCGACCTCACCGATCTCGCGGTCGGTGGGGAGGCGTGGCCGGCGGACCTGCAGGCCACCTGGGCGCCCGGGCGGCGTCTCGTCGACGCCTACGGGCCCACCGAGACCACCATCATGGCCGCGATCAGCGACCCCCTGGGCGTCGACGACCCACTGACCCTCGGCGGTCCGCTGCGCGGGGTGCACGCCGTCGTCCTCGACACCGCGCTGCGACCCGTGCCGTTCGGTGCCGTCGGTGAGCTGTACCTGGCCGGCTGGGGCCTGGCCCGCGGCTATCACGCCCGGCCCGCGCTGACCGCCGCCCGGTTCGTCGCCGACCCCTACGGCGCCCCCGGCGAACGCATGTACCGCACCGGGGACCTGGTGCGCTGGGTCGGTGACCTCGACCGGCGGGATCTGCGCATCGAATACGTCGGCCGCAGCGACTTCCAGATCAAGATCCGCGGCTTCCGCGTCGAACTCGGCGAGATCGACGCCGTGCTCGCCGCCCACCCGGCCGTCGGATTCGCCGCCACCGTCGCGCATCGCGCCCCGAGCGGGGAGACGGTCCTCGTCGCCCACCTGCACCCCGCACCCGGCGCCGACATCGACCCTGCCGCAGTGAAATCCCATGTCGCCGAGCATCTTCCGGCGCACATGGTGCCCACCGTGATCAATGTGCTCGACGAGATCCCGCTGACCCCGGTCGGTAAACTCGACCGCGCCGCCCTGCCCGCCCCGAACCTGACCGCCGGCACCGGCGACCGTCCGGCACCCACCGACCCGCTCGAGTCGCTCGTCGCCGACGAACTCGCCGAGATCCTCGGCCTCGACCGGCTCGGCGTCGACGACAACTTCTTCGACCTCGGCGGTAACTCACTGCTCGCCACCCGCGCCGTCGCCCGCCTCGGCGACCGGCTCGGCCGGCCCGTGCCGGTGCGCGCCCTGTTCGAAGCCCCCACCGTCGCCGCGCTCGCCGCGCATCTCGACGACCGGCCCACCACCGAGGTCGAGGAACCCACCGCCGGCACCACCTCCGGCCCGGTCGCCGGACCGCGCCCCGAGCACATCCCGCTCTCCCCGGCGCAGCAACGACTGTGGTTCATCAACCAGTTCGATCCGACCTCCGCCGCCTACAACATCCCCCTGGCGATCCGGTTGTCCGGGCATCTGTCCCCGGCCGCGCTCGGCGCCGCCCTGCACGACGTGCTGGCCCGGCACGAGAGCCTGCGCACCATCTACCCGGCGTCGGCGGCCGGACCGCACCAGCGGATCCTCGCCGCCGCCGACGCCCCGCTGCCGCTGGACGTGGTGCCCGCCGGAGAGGACACCGTGCACACCGCCATCGCCGACTTCCTCGGCGCCGGATTCGACGTCACCGTCGACATCCCGGTGCGGGCACGGGTGTTCTCCTTCGGCCGCGACGACCATCTCGCCGTGCTGGTCGTACACCACATCGCCGCCGACGGCGGCTCCACCGGCCCGCTGGCCCGCGACCTGATGATCGCCTACGCCGCCCGCAGCCGCGGCGAGACCCCGGCGTTCGGACCGCTGCCGGTGCAGTACGCCGACTACACCCTGTGGCAACTCGACCGGCTCGGCGACCCGGACGACCCCGGCACCCTCGCCGCCGACCAGACCACCTACTGGCAGCAGCGCCTCGCGGGGCTGCCGGAGGTGCTGCCGCTGCCCACCGACCGGCCCCGGCCGCCGCAGCAGTCCTTCCGCGGCGACATCACCCGCTTCACCGTCGACGCCGATCTGCTCGCCCGGCTGCAGCAGCTCGCCGCCGTCCGGCACAGCACCGTGTTCATGACCGTGCACGCGGCGTTCGCGGTGCTGCTCGCCCGCCTGTCGGGCAGCGACGACATCGCCGTCGGCTCGCCGGTCGCCGGTCGCGGACACCGCGCCCTCGACGATCTGGTGGGCATGTTCGTCAACACCGTCGTGCTGCGCACCCCGGTGCCCGCGCAAGCGTCGTTCACCGAGCTGCTCACCGCCGTCACCGACAGCGACCTCGATGCCTTCGCGCACGCCGACCTGCCCTTCGACCGGGTCGTCGACGCGCTCGCCCCGACCCGCTCGACCGCACACTCACCGCTGTTCCAGGTCTCCATCGAATTCCACACCGCCGAACTGCCCGCGGTGGAACTGCCGCACCTGAGCGTGCAGGGCGTCGCCCTCGACCCGACGGTGTGCAACTTCGACCTCGAACTGCTCATCGGGGAGAACGCCGAAGGTGGCCTCGACGCCGCCTTCGTCTACGCCACCGACCTGTTCGACGCCGAGACGGTGCGTGGCTTCGCCGACCGGTTCACCCGGCTGCTGCACGCGATCGCCGCCGACCCGCACCGTCCCGTCGGCGATCTCGACCTGCTCACCACCGCAGAACACACCGCGCTGGTGCCCGCCATCGGACCGCAGGCCGAACCGGCGGTGCTGTGGCCGCACCTGCTCGACACCGCCGTTGCCACCGCCCCGGACGCGGTCGCGGTCATCGACGACGACCGGCAGGTCACCTACCGCGAACTCGACGCCCGCGCGCACCGGCTCGCGCGGCGCCTGCTCGACCGCGGCGCCGGACCCGAACAGGTGATCGCCCTGGCGATCCCGCGCTCGCTCGAATCGGTCACCGCGGTGTGGGCGACGGTGCGCAGCGGCGCGGCATTCGTGCCGGTCGACCCCACCTATCCGGCCGACCGCATCGCCTTCATGCTCGACGACAGTGCCGCGCGCATCGGCATCACCGTCGCCGCGCACCGCGACGCGCTGCCCGACGAGGTGGACTGGCTCGTCCTCGACGACCTCGACCTCACCGCCGGGCCGCTCGCACCGATCGACGACGCGGACCGGCCGACGGTGCTGCGCCCGGATCATCCGGCCTACCTGATCTACACCTCCGGCTCCACCGGCCGCCCCAAGGGCGTGGCGGTCACCCACCGCGGCCTGGCCTCCCTCGCCCGGGAGGAACGCGACCGTCTGCAGGTCACCGCCGCGGCCCGGGTGTCGCATCTGGCGTCGCCGAGCTTCGACGCGTCGATCTTCGAGCAGATGATGGCGCTGTGCGCCGCGGCGACGCTGGTGATCGTGCCGCCGCACGTCTACGGCGGCGACGAGCTCGCCGCGGTGCTGCGCGCACAGCGGGTCAGTCACGCCTTCATCACCCCCACCGCGCTGGCCTCGCTCGACCCGCACACCGTCCCCGAACTGCACACCCTGCTCGTCGCCGGCGAAGCACTCCCACCGGAGCTGGTGGCACGCTGGGCGCCGTCGCGGCGGGTGATCGACGCCTACGGTCCCACCGAGGCGACGATCATGACCTCCCTCGGCGAGCCGCTCACCGTCGGCGAACCCGTCACCATCGGCACCCCCAGCCGCGGTTTCCACGCCCTGGTCCTCGACGGGCGGCTGCAACCCGTCCCGGTCGGGGTGGCTGGGGAACTATATGTCGCCGGGCCGGGTCTGGCCCGCGGCTACCACGACCGGCCCGCGCTGACCGCCGCCCGGTTCGTGCCCGATCCCACCGGCACGGGGGAGCGGATGTACCGCACGGGGGATCTGGTGCGGTGGACCACCGATCATCGCCTCGACTACGTCGGCCGCACCGACTTCCAGGTCAAGATCCGCGGCTTCCGCGTCGAACTCGGCGAGATCGACGCCACGCTGACCGCGCACCCGCAGGTGGTCTTCGCCCACACCCTCGGCCACACCGCCCCGTCCGGGCAGACCGTGCCGGTGTCCTACCTCCGCCTCGCCCCCGATACCGACATCACCGCCGCCGAGGTGAAAACGTTCATCGCGCAGCATCTTCCGCCGCACATGGTGCCGGCGGTGATCACCGTGCTCGACGACATCCCGCTCACCCCGGCCGGCAAACTCGACCGCGCCGCGCTGCCCGCCCCGGATTTCACCGCCCCGGTCGGGGACTACCGGGCGCCGCGCACCGACCTCGAAAAGCTCGTCACCGACCTGTTCGCCGAGCATCTCGGCCTCGACCGGGTCGGTGTCGACGACGACTTCTTCGACCTCGGCGGCACCTCGCTGCTGGCGACCCGGTTGCTACCGGCGCTCGGGGAACGACTCGGGCGGCGGGTGCCGATCGCGTCGATCTTC
Organism: Rhodococcus sp. DMU2021; assembly: GCF_019641445.1. Classification (NCBI taxonomy): domain Bacteria; kingdom Bacillati; phylum Actinomycetota; class Actinomycetes; order Mycobacteriales; family Nocardiaceae; genus Rhodococcus; species Rhodococcus sp. DMU2021. The sequence goes on along the minus strand of NZ_JAIFKB010000010.1, from coordinate 70,834 downwards.
ACCCATCCGACCCCGGCAGAACTCGCCGCACACCTGAGCAGCGGCGAGTCCGAGGAGAGCAACGGCATCGACGAGGCGTTCCGGGTGCTCGTGCCGCTGCGCCCCGGCACCGGCACCGCGCTGTTCTGCATCCATCCCGCCGCGGGGCTGGCCTGGCCGTACAGCGCCCTCGCGCACCGCCTCGACGACGACCGGCCGGTCTACGGTCTGCAGTTGCCGGCCCTGTCCGGTGGTCCGCGGCACGACACCATCACCGCGCTGGCCCGCCACTACGTGCGGGAGATCCGCCGGGTGCAGCCGCACGGCCCATATCACCTGCTGGGCTGGTCGCTCGGCGGGGTGGTCGCGCACGCCGTCGCCGTCGAACTGCGCCGCGACGGGGAGATCGTCGACACCCTCGCCCTGCTCGACAGCCACCTGATGGTCGGGGCGTCCCCGGCCGTCGGCACCCGCGACATGCTGCGCGATCTCGGGCTTCCCGTCGACGACGGTGAGCCGAGCTTCGAACACGCCGCCGCGGTGCTCGACGAGGCGTTCGGGGGCGGCACCGGCCTGACCGCCGCCCACCTCGAACGGCTGCACGCCGGGTCGACCGACACCGCCCGCGCCGCGCGGCGGCACGAACCGGACACCTTCGACGGGGACGCGTTGTTCTTCACCGCGGCCCGCTCGGAGACCCCGGTCCCGGCGGTGGCGGCCTGGCACAACGTGATCGCCGGCGAGATCCACCAGTACCGGCTCGACTGCGATCACCACGAGATGGTGAGTGCCCGGGCGGTGGAGACGATCGTCGCGGTGCTCTCGGCCCGGCTGACCGAGAGCGACGCGGCGCTGCGCCGGTGGGGACGAGTCGCGGTGCAGGTCGCCGGACGCAACGGGGACCGCCGGAACTGACCTCGACGCATCCGCTCACCGGGCCCGGATCTCTCAGCCGAGCCCGGTGAGCGCCGCCGGCGCCCATCCCGGCCAGCGCACCGCACCCACCGGCACCCCGCCGGCGAACCGCGCCACCACCACCGGGGTCCCGGACGCCGTGTCGTACACCGACGCCTGATCGGCGCGGCCGATCGCTTCGGTCACCAGCGGCCACAACCGCCGATAGCGCGCCCGGATCTTGTCCTCGGGCACCGCATGCCCACCGGAGGCCACCCGGTGCTGTACACGCAGCACCGACATCGCCTCGGGCACCAGCATCACGTGCAGCACCACCGTGAACCCCACCTCGTGCGCGCGGTCGATCAACTCCAGCTTCGACGGATGCGAGAACACCGTCTCCGCAATGAACGACCGGCCCTGCCGCAGCAACCGGTCCCGCGCCGCCGCGGCGAGTTGCGCCGCCTCGTACGACATCTCCTCCGCCCGGTCGGGCCAGCGCTGCCGCGCGATCACATCCGCATTGACGAACACGCTGCGCGGCAGCAGGGGAGCGAGGGACAACTCGACGAACGTCGACTTGCCGGAACCGTTGGGACCGACGATCAGATCCAGACGCCTCATGCGTCGTCGAGCACCTGGCGACTACCGTCGGGACGCTGCTCGACCAGCCGGCCTTCGTCGTCGAGCACCACCGTGGTGGCCCCACGCGCGGCGAGAATCTCGGCGTAGTCGGTGCGGGCCAGCCCGTCCGCCAGGCGCGCATCGATCTCCGCGTCGAACAGCCGTCCCTCGGCGGCGGTGAGCTCGCTCAGCTCCCGTGTCCCGGCCAGCGCCTCGTGCACCCGGTGCAGGGAGGCGGTCTCGTGGGCGGTCATCGCGCGGCCGATGCGGGCCCAGTATTCGAGTTGCTGGCGTCCGGTGCGGTTCTGGCGGCCGCCCTCGGCGATGGCGCTGTCGACGAGTTCGGCGTCGAAGCGGGTGACCTTGTCGGTGGATGACGTCATGACGGCCTCCTGATGTTGCAGTCTGCTACAAGCGTAGCTGTCTGCAACACGCCACGCACCCCCGAATCCTCCCGCCACCACCCGGTTCGTGACCTCCCGCTACGCACCGCCACCCGGATCGACACCCGATCGAACCCGAGCCGTCGCCGCGGAACCGGCCACGCGACCTACCGTGAGCGAGTACTCCCATCGCCAGGAGGTGCGTGATGACCACGGAGATGCACGAACCCGACCAAGCACGACTCGAGCAGACCCTCGGACAACTCGTCGTCGACATGGGTGCGGCCATGAACGGCGCACTGGTGCTCATCGGCGCCGAACTCGGACTGTGGCGCGCGCTCGACGAAGCCGGCCCGGTCAGCAGCGAACAACTCGCCGACCGCACCGACATCCGCGAACGCTATCTGCGCGAATGGCTCTCCGCCGAGACCGCCAGCGGCTATCTCACCTACGATCCCGACGCCGGAACGTTCAGTCTGGCACCGGAACACGCCATGACCCTCGCCCGCGAGGACAGCCCCGTCTACCTGGCCGGCGGCTTCCACCTGATCGGCTCCGTGTACAAGGACCGCGGCCGCATCGCCGAACGCATCCGCAACGGCGAAGGTTTCGGCTGGCACGAACACGATCCCGAACTGTTCGTCGGCACCGAACAGTTCTTCCGCCCCGGCTACCGCGCCAACCTCGTCGACGTGTGGCTGCCCGCCCTCGACGGGGTCGTCGACACACTGCGCGCCGGCGCCACCGTCGCGGACATCGGCTGCGGCCACGGTGTCTCCACGACCCTGCTCGCGCAGGCGTTCCCGCAGTCCACCATCCGCGGCTTCGACTACCACGACGCGTCCATCGCGCGGGCGACGGAACTGGCCGCGGAGGAGGGCGTCGACAACGCCACCTTCACCGTCGCCTCGGCGACCGACTTCCCCGGATCCGACTACGGCCTGATCTGCTACTTCGACTGCCTGCACGACATGGGCGATCCCGTCGGCGCACTGCGGTACGCGCGCGGCGCGCTCGCCGACGACGGCGCGGTGATGCTCGTCGAACCGTTCGCCCGCGACAGCCTGCCCGAGAACCTCAACCCCGTCGGCCGGATGTACTACGCCGCATCGACGGTGCTGTGCACCCCGTCGTCCCTCGACCAGCCGGTCGCGCTCGGGCTCGGCGCGCAGGCCGGGGAGCGACGGCTCGCCGATGTCGCGGCCGAAGCCGGATTCGGCACCTTCCGCCGCGCCACCGAAACACCCTTCAACCTCGTCCTCGAAGCACGCCCCTGAAACAGTCTCCGGGACACCGGATCGGACTCATCGGCGACTACGGCGGCGCCGATAGGCAACGATCGGAGAATGGACCGCGTCACCCGACTCTCGCTCGCCCTGGACCGTCAGGACGGGCGGTGCCTGTGGTGTGGACGGGAGTTCGGGCAGCTGATCACCCCGACCACCGATCATCTGGTGCCGCGCCTGAAGGGCGGGCCGAGCATCACCGCCAACGAGGTCGCCGCGTGCCGACGCTGCAACGCCGACCGCGGACACATCGCGCCGGTCGAATGGCTCGACCGGTGCCGGCAGCGCGAGGGCTGGTCACCCGACGAGGAGCTGCTGTCACGACTGCTCGAGGAGCTCGCCGACGAACTCGTCCGGGTCGGTGGTCATCGCCGTGCCCGGGATTATCTGTCCGCGCAGTTGCGGCGGTTGCGGCGAGCGCCATAATGCACGGGAGGCGAGATTAATACGTCACTGTGACGTTTCTGGGTTTATCGTCCGAGGCAGAGGAGGGGAGTCCGCACCCTCGACCCGGCGGGATGCGACCCGCAGACAGGTCAGGACGAGCACGGCGACCCCGACGGCCACCGCGGACGCGACAGGCGAGCAGATCCCGCTCGCCGCCAGGAGCGTCCACCGTCCACCCGAGTTCCTCGCACACCGTCGCAACGAAATACGCACCGGCGACCGCCACGAGGGAGACCGAGATGCCGGACGGACCGGTACCGGCGACCACGATGGATGCGACCAGCACCAGCGCAGCTGATACAAACAGTGCGACGATCAGCCACAGCGCGCGCGGCAGCGTGCACATGCGCCGCCGGGCCGACTCGCGCCCGCCGCCGGCGGCGAGGGCCGCAAGTGCCGGGCAGGCGAACATCAACGCACTGACCGGCAGACGCGCACCGGTGATGTCGAATTCACCGTCGGTGAGTGCACCCCAGAGATAGAACGGGACGGTGGTGATCGCGAAGACCACCCAGGAACGCAGGAGCCGTGGTTGCGTCACGGTCGACCGTCCCGGATCGCGTTGTCACTGCCGCGCCGATGATATCGACGCAGATAGGTGTCCACAGTGGGACCCCGATTGACCACGTGAAAACGTCACTGTGACGTTTTCACGACGGCTGGGCGGACAGGCAGGGGGCGAGGGCGGCGGGCCCGGAAGGTCGTATCGGGCGTCCGAGGCGGCGAACCGACACCAGGCGGCGGACCGGTCCAGGCACGGCGAATGCGCGGCAAGCTCGAGCGCCGGGAGCGCGTCGTGCGGCGCGGTTCGCACGTCGCACGAGGCGGAGGGAACAACGCGCGCAGGACGGCACGTCGCACGACGCGATGCAGTGCGTGCGACGACGGCTCGAATCTGCGGATCAGGGACGTCACTCGGCGGCATCGGGATTATCAGCGCCGAACCCCAGGTCACCGCCCATATCCAAATTGCCGATAATCTACATTATGTTAACTATAGTGGAACCGGACCTCCTCCGGACAGGTGCGGCAGGGCGTCCGAGGCGTTCGGAGATCCCTGGTTCGTCCCGGATCGATGCGATGGGCCCCACCGCCTCTGGCTCGAGTCCGGCTCACCTCCGGACTGCGACCGGCCTGCCGGCGCCCGTGCCGGATCGAGCCGCCGATCCGCTCGACGCGCGTTCGGCTGCTCATGTATCGGGTGCCATGCCGCAGCGACGCGCACACTGCACCGACCCACGGTTCACCGATGCGGCGTTGCGGCAGCACCGTGTGGTCGTCTCGCGTGCGCGTTGCGCGCCGCAGATCGCGCGGACGATGCGCATGTTGGTGGCGCGGGATCATCCCGTCCCCCGGGGTGCTGCGACCACCGATCGCCCCTTCTCGCCTCTTCCACATTTGATGGATAATCACCGTTATCCATGAATCGTGTTGGCTGCCAACGAATTTCACGCACACAGAGGTGAACGGTTCCATTGTGCCCCGCGCATGTCCCCTGCACAGCCGATCCGGTTCCGATCTCCTCGAACCTCGAGGGCGAGCCCGATCTCCGCACCGCATCCCACCGACACCAGCGCATGCCTTCCACCCCACTATGTGCCTGGGTCGGCACGATTCAGGGGCCCCTTCTCCCCTGTCCGCCCGTCTCGTCAGCCGTGATGGCGCCGGTACGCGGCCACCGCTCCCGGATGCAGCGGGACACCGGCGGTGACGATCAGCGACTGCCGGTCGAGGAACTGACTGCCGGTGGCCTGGGCCGGCACGAGTTCGGAGGCATGGTCGACGAGCAGATCCACCAGTGCGGCGGCGGCCTCGTTCGACACCGAGGCTCCGGCGAGCAGCAGGTTGCCCAAGCCGATAGTGGCGACGGCGTCCGGCTGCCCGTAGGGGCCGGGCTGGATGAGCACCGGTTCGTATCGCGAACCGAATCGGGCCCGCAGCGGTTCGAGGAGCACGGACAGATCGATCAGCCGCAACGGCACGCCCAGGTTCGCAAACGACGGGGTAGGAACACCACCCGCCCACAACACCGCGTCGATCTCGCCGTCCACCAGCGCGCGACCGGCGTCGGCCATCGACAGGTGCACCCGGGTGACGGCTCCCGGCTCGGCGAGCCCGGCGGCGTCGAGGATGCGTTCGCCGGTGAACTCGGCCCCCGATCCGGGGGCTCCGAGGCTGATCCGTGCGCCCCGCAACTGGGCGATCTCACGGATCGGCGAGTCCGCACGCACGGCCAACTGCATGTAGTTCTCGTAGACCCGCCCGATCGCCGTGAACTGCGCGCCCTCGTCGTGGGCCCGCACCGCGACGTCGGTGAGGGTCAGCGCCAGCTCCGCGTCCCCCGCCGTCAGCGTGGCGAGATTGGTGACCGACCCCGGCGTGCGTTCCGGCACTATCGCGATGGGCAGGCCCGCCCCGTCGGCGGCGGCCGCGGTGAGTTCGGCGAACTCCCAGAAGAACCCACCCTCCTCCCCTGCCGCCAGGATCAGTTCCTCACGCTCTCCGGTGCGCGTGCAGCCGGCGACGGCTCCGCCCACCGCGAGCAGCGCGACGGACCGCAGGAGATCGCGGCGGGTGATCATGATGCCTCCGCGCGGGAGTCGGCGGGCAGGGTCAGGGTGACGGCCAGTCCGTGCGGGTCGGCGGCGGCGAGGTCGAGGGTGCCGCCGCCGGTCTCGACGAGCGCGACCGCGATGGACAGCCCGAGGCCGGTGCCGGGCCCGTCGGCTCGGGACCCGCGGAAGAACCGGGAGGTGAGGGCGCCGAGCTCATTGGGTGCGACTCCGGCGCCGTCGTCCTCGACGCGGATCCGGATGGTCCCGTCGTGGTGTCGGGTGGTGATGCGGACCCCGGTGGCCGCGCGGGCGTACTTGCTCGCGTTGCTGAGCAGCACATCGAGCACCTGAGCGAGATGGTCGGCGGAGAAGCCGGCCTGCAGGCGCTGCCCGGACGGTTCGTCCACGCTGACGGTCATACCGGCCTCGGCCAGGGCCTCGGACCAGGCATCCGCGCGGTCGGCGACGACGGCGCCGACATCGCACCCGTCGTGCCCGTCCGTCTCGGTGATATCGGTAGGTGATTCGGCGGTGGCGAGGGCGAGCAGGCCGTCGAGGATGCCGCCGAGCCGGTCGACTTCGACGGCCGTGCGCCGATAGGTCTCCACGCCGGTGGCGCCGACGTGCGGTTCGAGGGAGTCGAGTCGGATGTGCAGGGCGGCGAGCGGGTTCCGGAGTTGGTGCGCGGTGTCGGCGATGAGCTGTCTCTGGGCGCGGGTGGACGTGCGGACCGCCTCGGACATGGTGTCGAAGGCCTGCGTGAGTTCCCGGACCTCCGGGGGGCCGTGATGCCGGACCGAGGTGGTGGTGTCCCCGGTCCGGGAGCGTGGATGCAGCGCCGGGACGCTGTCGGTGAGCGCCGCGACCCGCGCGGTGAGCGCGGTGAGCGGGCGGACCGTCCACCGTGACAGGGCGGTCGCGAGGATGGTGACGAGCACGAGCGCCGCCGCTGTGCCGGTGACGATGAGCAGCCACGAGGTGCGGATGTCGTGGCGGGCGGCGTCGGTGGACACGTCGACGACGACGGCTCCTTCGACCTGGGCGCCGGTACCCACCGGCACGGCGAGCAGTACCCGGTGCGGGGACCACGGGGTCAGCGGACCGCCGATGCCCTGTTTCTGGTTGCGCAGACCGGCGGTGATCGCCTCCGGCACACCGGGGTCGGTCGGGGTCAGGCCCGCGCTCGCGCGGGGTGCGCCGCGCGCGTCGACGATGAGCACGCCCTCGTCGTAGAGCCGGTGGTAGCGGGTGACCTCCTCGTCGAGCAGGGCGGTGCTGCCGGGGGCGCGCGTCTGGACGGCGAGGGTGGCGAAGTGGTGGGCGTCGGCTTCCCGGTTCGCTCCCAGGACGGCGGTGCGGCCGGCGCTGGTGGCGAGGGCGAGCGGGACGGCGAAGGCGACGACGGCGACGGTCGCGAAGACGAGCAGCACCGCCAGGACGCGTCGCTGCATGTCAGCCGCCCCACCGGTAGCCGTAGCCGCGGATGGTGGAGATGAGTCCGGGGCGGGCGAGTTTGGCGCGCAGCCCGGTCATGTGCACGTCGAGCGACCGGGAGATCGCCACATAGGCGTCGCCCCACACGGCGTCCATGAGTTGTTGGCGGCTGACCGCGGCGCCGGGGCGGGCGACGAGGACGGCGAGCAGGTCGAATTCCTTCGGGGTGAGGGTGACCGGTTCGCCGCCCACCTCGACTTCGCGGGCGTCGAGGTCGACGACGACGTCGCCGGCGCGGACGATGCGGGAGGACTCGGACAGCGCGCGGCGCCGTTGGGTGACGACGTCCACGCGGGCGAGCAGTTCGGCCAGGCGGGCCGGTTTGACGAGGTAGTCGTCGGCGCCGCCGCGCAGGCCGCGTACCACCGAGCGTTCGTCGCCGCGCGCGGTGAGGATCACGACGGGGACGTCGTTGACGGCCCGCAGCTGCCGGAGCACCTGCAGGCCGTCGGCGTCGGGCAGGCCGAGGTCGAGGATGACGACGTCGAGGTCGCGGTGTCCGAGGAGCAGGTCGGCGCCGCGCCGCATGCGGATCGGCCGGTGGCCGTGGGAGGTGAGGGCTTCGACGAGGGCGTCGCCGACGCCGTCGTCGTCCTCGACCACCGCGATCTGCACGTGGGTCCCTTTCGGTCAGTGTCGCGAGGTGGCCAGGTCGGCGTGCTCGTCGGGGGTGTCGGTGTGGGTGCTCGTGCGGTCGGTGCTCGTGCGGTCCAGGGGTGAGCCGTCGGAGGTCTCCCGCATGAAGAAGTACACGACGAGCGAGACGGCGATGCAGCCGGTCACGTAGTAGAAGAATAGCGATTCGTGGCCGGCGCGCTTGAGCGCGAGTGCGACGGTTTCGACGGTGCCGCCGAAGATCGCCAGGGTCAGCGCGTAGGGCAGGCCGACGCCGAGCGCGCGGACCTTGGTGGGGAACAGTTCGGTCTTCACGATGGCGTTGACCGAGGTGTAGCCGGTGACGACGGTCAGGCCGAGCATCATCAACCCGAACGCGATCAGCGGGTTCGTGGTGCTGCCGAGGATCGTCATCAGCGGGACGGTGAGCACGGTGCCGCCGACCCCGAAGAAGATGAGCAGTTTGCGGCGGCCGATGCGGTCCGACAGGGCCCCGCCGATGGGTTGCAGGACGATGAACACCAGCAGGGCGGCGAAGTTGATCCAGGCGACGGTGTCCTTGGAGATGCCGGAGGTGTTGATCATGTATTTCTGCATGTAGGTGGTGTAGGTGTAGAACGCCACGCAGCCGCCGAGGGTCAGCGCGCACACCAGTAGGCATTCGCGGGGGTACTGCAGCAGCATCCGGATGCCGCCCTGCTCGGGCGTGCTCTCCGGCCGGTCGGTGGCGCTCTTGGCCGCGACTTCCTCGGTGAACGCTTCGGATTCGTCCATGGTGCGGCGCAGCCACATCACGGCGACGGCGGCGACGGCGCCGATGACGAACGGGATGCGCCAGCCCCACGCCTGCATGGCCTCGGCGGAGAGGGTGAGCTGCAGGACGATCTGGACGCCGAGGGCGATGAGCTGTCCGGCGACGAGGGTGACGTACTGGAAGCTCGAGTAGAACCCGCGGCGTCCGGGTGAGGCGACCTCGGCGAGATAGGTGGCGCTGGTGGCGTATTCACCACCGACGGACAGTCCCTGCATCATGCGGGCGAGGACGAGAAGAAGGGGTGCGGCGAGTCCGATGGTCGCGTAGTCCGGGGTGACGGCGATGATGAGGGAGCCGACGGCCATGACGGTGACCGATAGGGTCAGCGCCGAGCGCCGTCCGCGCCGGTCGGCGTAGCGGCCCATGATCCAGCCGCCGATCGGTCGCATGAGGAATCCCACGGCGAAGATCGCTGCGGTGGACAGCAGTTGGGCGGTGGGGTCGCCTTCGGGGAAGAACTCCTTCGCGAAGTAGACGCTGAACGCGGCGTAGACGTACCAGTCGTACCACTCGATCAGGTTGCCGACCGAGCCTTTCAACACGTTGCCGATGACTCGGCGTTCGCCCGTCGAGGTGGTGCTCACCCGGGACTCCTTTCGCTGCGTGGATCTGTGCGCTCCCCACAGTGGTTCGGGTCACAGTGGTTGCGGAAGGGTCTGTGGCGGTTCCTAACACTCCCTTAGGAATGTGGTCGGGACGGGTGGGATCGGCGTGGCGCGCGGGGTGCCGCTCCCCCGCTGTGCCGGTCGGAGGTTCTACGGTGGTCGACGTGACGATCCCCGCATCGAGTTATCTGTTCCAGGCCCGGACGTTCGTGAGCGGTTCCCGTAAGTGGCGGTTCGAGGCGGCGTTGGCGACGGCGCGGGTCTGCGAGCGGTTCGAGCGGCCGTACCCGAAGTCGGTGCGGACGCTGGCGCACACCGCGTACGACATGTTGCGGATGGATGCGCCGGAGGTCGCTGCCGAGTTCGGGCCGCCGTCGTTCTGACCCCGGGCGCTCACGCGACCCGGGTGCCCGGTGCCTCCGGTGGCCGGTACTGTGCAGCACAACTCGATCACGATGTCTGCGGGGCGAGGAGGGGGCCGATGAACCCTGCGATATGGCTGACACCCGGGCAGTTGGCGGACCGTTCCGGGGTGGCGGTCTCGGCGCTGCACTACTACGAGTCGCGTGGTCTGATCACCAGTCGCCGCACCTCGGGCAATCAGCGGCGTTATCGTCGCGACACGCTGCGCAAGGTGGCGTTCATCAAGGTCGCGCAGGGTGTGGGGGTGTCCCTGGACGAGATCAAGGAGGCGTTCGATTCGTTGCCGGACAGTCGTGTGCCGACGACGGAGGACTGGGCGCGACTGTCGCGGGCGTGGCACGACCGGCTGACCCGCCGCATCGAGGATCTCACCGCGTTGCGCGACAGTTTCACCGATTGCATCGGCTGCGGGTGCCTGAGTTTGGCGTCGTGTCCGCTCGCGAATCCCGGTGACGTGCTCGGGCAGCAGGGTCCGGGTCCGCGTCGGCTACCGGTGCACGACGACGATCCGCCGGTGGAGGCGGCGCCGCGCGCGGAGTCGTCCGGCTGAGGTCATGCGGTCAGGTGCGCGCGGCTTCGATCTGCTGCACGAACCGGGCGGTGGCGTCGGCGACGTCGCGGGGATGGGAACGCGGCGACCAGTGCCCGGCGTCGAGTGGGTGGATGCGCAGGTCGGTGACCCAGCGGGAGGTGTCCTCGTAGCCGACGGGGCGTACGGCTCGGTCGCGCAGGTTCTGGATCAGCTGGACCGGGACGTCGGTGCGCCGCTCGCGGGGTCGGGTGAGACGCGCGCGGATGTTCGCCCGGTACAGGGACAGTCCGTGCACCATGTCATCGGCGAGGGTCGGGGCGACCGGTGCGATCGCGGTGGGATCGATGCGGTCGAAGAACCCGACGAAGGCCGGCCAGTGGTGGGCGAGCCAGCCGCGCAGCACCGGATTCGGCAGAGCGGGGATCTGGAAGGCGAGGGTGTAGGCGGAGGCGAGAGCCTGTTCGGCGGGGCCGAGTGGGCGTTTCTGTCGGAGACGACGGCGCATCCACAGGCCGAGATGGTCGAGGTTGGGGCCGGAGATCGAGGTGTAGGAGGCGATGCGATCGCCGGCGTCGGGTTCGCATACCGCTTCCCAGCACAGCACCGCGCCCCAGTCGTGGCCGAGCAGGTGGACCGGTTCGTTCGGGGCGAGGGCGTCGATGACGGCGTGCAGGTCGGCGGCGAGGTGCTCGAGCCGGTAGTGCGCCACCGCGCGGGGGACGGTGGAGGCGCCGGCGCCGCGGTTGTCGTAGCGCAGGATGCGGAAGTCGTCGGCGAGCAGGGGTACGACGCGGTCCCACAGGGCGTGGGTGTCGGGCCAGCCGTGGACGAGGACGAGGGTCGGTCCGTGCGGGTTGCCTTCTTCGACGGCGTGGAGTCGGATAGGCCCGTTGGGGACGGTGTGGGTGGTCATGGTTGTCCTGTGGTCATGGTTGTCCGGGCGTCTCGGGGGCCTGTGGGTGGCCGCCGGTGGGGCGGGTGAACAGCGTGCGGCGGCGCAGGCTGCTGGCGATGGCGAAGAGGGATTCGGAGACGGAGGTGGGCCGGCCGTGGCGGCGCTGGACGAGATGTCCGAGGGCGGACAGCAGTCCGGCGCCGAGGGGGACGGCGAGGACGAACAGGATCCGATGTCGGAGTGGGCTGCCGCGCAGCATCGACATGGGGGGCCTCCTTCGATACCGGCCACTGTATTTGTGACCAACGGTAACACTATTTCCGGTGATGGGAACCACTCCTGATGTTTCGCGACGGTCCCGCGCGTGCATCCCTCCCGAAGGCGACAAGGGACGGGACAGCGCATGAGAGTTCTCGTGATCGGTGCCTCCGGCTACGTCGGCAGCCGGGTCGTCCCCGCCTTCCTCGCTATCGGCTGCACCGTGCGCGCCGCCGCTCGGAACCCGACGGCCTTGCGACGCTTCTGGTGGCACGACCAGGTCGAGACCGCGCGAGTGGACGTCACCGCCGCGCACACTCTCCCACCGGCGTTCGACGATGTCGACGTCGTGGTCTATCTCGTGCACGGGATGCGCTCGGCGCACTTCCGGGACCTCGACCTGGCAGCGGCCCGCACCGTCCGGCACGCGGTCGATGCCTCTCCGGTGACGCGTGTCGTATACGTCTCCGGGTTCGTCCCCGAGTGTGCGCCGGACGCGCTGTCCGAGCATCTGCTCTCGCGTTGGGAGGTCGAGCAGGAACTGTCCCGCTCCCGCCGCACGGTGATCACGCTGCGAGCCGGGATGGTGCTCGGCTCCGGGTCGACGAGCTTCGAGGTGCTCGGCCAACTCGCGGGGCGCCTACCCGTCACCGTGGTACCGGATTGGATGGAGTCGCGGGTCGAGCCGATCGCGGTCGTCGACCTGGTCGCCGCGGTGCTCGGGGCGGCCGTCGCGGACACTCCCACGGACTCGTTCGATGTGGGCTGCGGACAGTCGCTGCGTTATCCCGAGTTGCTCCGCCTCTACGGGCAGGTCACCGGCATGCCGCGCGCCCAGGTCACCGTCGCCGGATTGCCGGGCGCGGTGATCCGCCGGTTCGGCTCGTGGATGACGGAGGTGCCGTCGGGAACCGTGGCGGCGTTGATGGAGAGCCTGCGGCACGACATGACGGCCCGCGATCGTCGGTGGATCGGCCGCCTGGCCCCGGCTGCTCATCGGCCGTTGGGGATCGTGCAGGCGCTGCAGCGCGCAGTGCTGCCCACCGATGCGGGTGTGCCGTGCGCGCAGCGGGACCCGATGGGCGCGCTGCCCGGAGACCCGGAGTGGGCGGTCGCCGCCGCGGAGGCGCGCCGATACTCCGCCGTGGGGATCCCCCCACGCCGCCGTCCGTCGGTGTAGCTTCACGACATGCCCCGTCCGGATCCGGCGTCACCGAACGATTCCCGCAGGCGGCACGAGGACCACGAACCGCACACCGCCGGATTGGCGAGCAGACTCAACTGGTTGCGGGCGGGTGTTCTCGGCGCGAACGACGGCATCGTCTCGACCGCGGGACTGGTCGTCGGTGTCGCGGCCGCGACGGCGAACGAGGCGGCGATCCTCACCGCCGGTGCGGCTGGGCTGGCCGCGGGGGCGGTGTCGATGGCGCTGGGCGAGTACGTGTCGGTGAGCGCCCAACGCGACACCGAGCGCGCGGCGCTGTACACGGAAGGTCGTGAGCTCGCCGCCATGCCGGAGGCCGAACTCGACGAACTCGCCGCCCTGCTCGAGGGCAAGGGATTGTCGGCGGTCACGGCGCGTGCCGCGGCGGAGGAGTTGACGGCGCGGGATCCGCTGGCCGCGCATGCCGAGGTGGAGTTGGGGATCGATCCGACCGAACTCGCGAATCCGTGGGTGGCGGCGTTGTCGTCGGCCGTGTCGTTCACCCTGGGCGCGCTGGTGCCGCTGCTGATGGTGGTGTCAGTGCCCGACACGGCGCGGATCCCGGTGACGTTCGTGGCGGTGTTGTGTGCGCTGGCGGCGACGGGATCGATCAGTGCGTGGCTCGGCCGGGCCCGGCGGGGCCGGGCGGTGATGCGGGTGGTGTTCGGTGGTGCGCTCGCGATGGTGGTGACCTACGGGGTCGGCCAGTTGTTCGACACCGTCGTGTAACGGGGCGCAAGCGCGGCGTCCCCGCTCCGCGGGCCGTGCCGGTCCGCGAGGCGGGGTGTACCGAGCGGTGCGTCAGTCGACCGGGCCGAGCGCGGGAGCGGTCACGAAGCTCAGCGCGTCGTTGCCGGCGAGATGGTTGTCGATGATGCGCTCGATGGCCTGCCGCCATTCCTCCCGCACCGTCCCGGCGTCGTCGCCGGCATCGAGTCTCTGCAGGATGTTGTGCTGCGCAACGTGATAGGCCATGGGCGTGTCGATGTCGAAGGTCGGTAATGCCATGGCCCAGCACCCTACGTCCGAACCACCTGTGGCCCAAACCTCCGGTTCCGGCCGTGCACAACGGCCGGAACCGAACCCACCCCCGATCCATACCATCGGATAATCGACTATCCGATGGTATGTTCCGGGGATGGCATCGGTTGACGTCGCGCCCGGCTGGCCCGCGGTCACCTACGAACAGCACCCGTGGGTGAGCAGCGATGCCTACGGCTCGCGGCGGGAGAAACGCCTGACCACCGGCCCCTACCGCGCCGCGGTCCCCCCGTTCATCGCCCACCGGCCCCTCCCGCTCGACGGCGAACTGCAGGCCCTCACCGAGGAAGCCGCGACGGAACTGACCCGCTTCGATGTCGAGGTCGGGCACATCACCGCCCCGTTCGCCTCCATCCTGCTGCGCACCGAGAGCGCGTCGAGTTCGGAGATCGAGAACCTCTCCAGCGGGGCGCGGCAGATCGCGCTCGCCGAACTCGGCGAACACGCCTCCCGCAACGCTCGCCTGATCGTCGGCAACGTGCGGGCGATGCGCGCGGCGCTCGAGCTGTCCGATGCGATCGACGCCGCCGCGATCCTGCGGATGCACCACGCGCTGCTCGAGTACGACGATCCGACCATCGCGGGACGGTGGCGCACCCAGCAGGTGTGGATCGGCGGGGGCAGCCTGGGCCCGCACACCGCACAGTTCGTGCCCCCGCACCACGCGCGGGTGCCCGAGCTGATCGACGACCTGGTGGCCTTCGCCCACCGGGTGGATCTGCCGGTGGTCGCGCAGATCGCGGTCGCGCACGCCCAGTTCGAGACCATCCACCCGTTCCCGGACGGCAACGGCCGGGTGGGCCGCGCGCTGATCCAGGCGATGTTGCGCGGCGGGCAGCTCACCCGCAGTGTCGCCGTGCCGGTCTCGGCGGGCCTCTTGCACAACACCGGGGAGTACTTCGATGCGCTCGGCGCCTACCGCGCCGGGGACATCGGGCCGATCGTGCACTCGATCGTCGACGCGTCGTTCGCGGCGGTCGCCAACGGCCGCACGCTCGTCGCCGATCTCGAGGCGGTACGCGAGCTGTGGCGGTCCCGGGTGACGGCGCGGCGGGATTCGGCAGTGCACCGGCTCTCGGACGTACTGCTGCGCCAGCCGGTGATCGACAACCGGTCGGCCGCCGCGGCCTTGTCGGTGACCGGCGCCAACGCGCAGATCGCCATCGATCGGCTGGTGGACGCGGGGATCCTCACGCAGATCACCGAGGGGCGCCGCAATCGCATCTGGCAGGCCAAGGATGTGGTGCGGGTGCTCGACGAGTTCGCCGCGCGCGCCAAGCGGCGCCGCGACTGACCTCCTCGGTATCGATCGCCCCGGCGACGGTCGGTTCGGGGTCGATCAGCCCGGGATGTCGCGCGGGTCGTGACCGTAGGTGTTGCGTTCGCCGATCGTCCCGTCGAGGTTGTGGACGAGGTGTTCGACCTTGCGGCGGCGCGCCTCCTCGCGGCCGGCGGCGACGGCCTCCTCGCGGGTGGGATAGGTGCCGAGCAGGTCGCTCGAGCCCTCGATGCGGTTGTGCCAGGATCCGTCCTGGTGGAACGTCTCGACATCGCCTGCGGGCATGGGGTGCTCCTCTCCACGAACGGTCGGTTGTCCATCGCGTACCCGGCGCCGGTCTCCCCGAATCCGGACGCGGTCCCTGCTGTCCCGTCGGTCCCTGCTGTCACACTGGACTCGCACATCTGTACGAGCGGATCTTCACGGGAGGGGCATCGTGGTGGGCAGCGCGACCGAGCCGGGATTGTCGGACTGGATCGGGTCGTATCTGGAGACCTTGCAGACCGCGAAACGGTCTCCGCACACCATCAAGGCCTACCGGCTCGACCTGCACGCGGTGCGCGCGCATCTCGCGGCGACTGCCGCCGTGCCGGAGGACGCGTTGACACTCGGGGACGTGACGGTACGCGGGCTGCGGTCGGCATTCGCGGCGTTCGCCGCCGAACGGCAACCGGCGTCGGTGCGCCGCGCCTGGTCGGTGTGGAACAACTTCTGCAACTTCCTCGTCTCCGAAGGGGTGTCGGAAGGCAACCCGATGGCCTCGATCGCGCAGCCCAAGAAACCACAGCACACCCCGAAAGCGTTCTCCCCCACCGCGATCAACCAACTCGTCGACACCGTCACGATGGAGGCGCAACGCCCCGCGGAGTCGGCGCGGGACTGGCCGCAACGCGATCTCGCGCTCATCGCGACCCTGCTGCTCACCGGGATCCGCTCCGACGAGTTGATCCGGCTCGATGTGGGCAGCATCCTCGGTGGCTGCCGGGCACCGGTGCTGCGGGTGCTCGGCAAGGGCGCGATCGAACGGGAGATCCCCCTCGAAGACAGCTGGACGGCGATCGTCACCGCCTATCTCGAGGAACGCTACGCCCGCTTCCCCGCCGCGCGGCGCCGCACCCGCGACCGCGACGAGTTGCCCGTGTGGGAGTGGCACGACCCGGCCGACCCGCTGTTCGTCGGCGCGGACGGCAAACGCATCACCCGCGGCACCCTGCAGTACCGGGTGCGGCGCATCTACCGCCGCGCGGGTATCGAGTCCGAACGCAAACGCGGTGCGCTCGCCCACGCGCTGCGGCACACCTTCGCGACGAGCCTGGCCGACAGCGGCGCAACGATGGTCGAGTTGCAGCAGCTGCTCGGGCACCGGTCGTTGCAGACCGTGCAGGTGTACACCTCGGCGACCAACGATGCGGTGCGGCACGCCGCCCGGCACAACCCCGTCTACGGGCTGCTCGGGTCGCTCGGCGACGGGCCGGGCTAGCTCGTCGGTTGCGCTGTGGGCGGGCGCGGCAACTGCAAGACTGGGGACAAGATCCATCCGGCAACGTGAAGGAGCATTCATGAGCGTCGAGCAGACCGAACCCCGCCGTCATCGTGTGGTCGTGATCGGATCCGGTTTCGGTGGGCTGTTCGGGACCCAGGCCCTGGCTCGTGCCGATGTGGACGTCACGCTCGTGGCGCGCACCACCCATCACTTGTTCCAGCCGTTGCTGTACCAGGTGGCCACGGGCATCCTGTCGGTCGGCGACATCGCCCCCGCGACCCGCATGGTGCTGCGCAAACAGAAGAACGCGCAGGTGCTGCTCGGGGACGTCGAGAGGATCGACCTGGAGAACCGGACGGTGACCTCCCGGTTCCTCGAGCGCTACACCACCACGCCCTTCGACAGTCTCATCGTCGCCGCCGGCGCCGGCCAGTCCTACTTCGGCAACGACCAGTTCGCCGAGTTCGCGCCGGGCATGAAGACCATCGACGACGCCCTCGAGCTGCGCGGCCGGATCCTCGGGGCGTTCGAGCAGGCCGAACTGTCCCACGATCACGACGAACGCGCCCGGTTGCTGACCTTCGTGGTGGTCGGTGCCGGTCCGACCGGGGTGGAGCTGGCCGGGCAGATCGCCGAGCTCTCACGCCGCACCCTCAAGGGCACCTTCCGCAACATCGATCCGACCGAGGCGCGGGTGGTGCTGCTCGACGGCGCCTCCGATGTGTTGCCGGTCTACGGCGGTAAACTCAGCCGCAAGGCCCGTAACACCCTCGAGCGGCTCGGGGTGGAGATCCAGCTCGGCGCGATGGTCACCGATGTCGACGCCGACGGTCTCGTCGTCAAGGAGAAGGACGGTTCGCAGCGGCGCATCGAGTCGCAGTGCAAGGTGTGGTCGGCGGGCGTGTCGGCCAGTCCGCTCGGCAAGCAGCTCGCCGAGCAGTCCGGGGCGCAGGTCGACCGGGCGGGGCGGGTGGAGGTGCTGCCTGATCTGACATTGCCGGGGCATCCGAACGTGTTCGTCATCGGCGACATGATGTCGCTGAACAAGCTGCCCGGTCTGGCGCAGGTGGCGATGCAGGGCGGCAAGTACGCGGCCCGGCAGATCATCGCCTCCCTCGACGGCGCCGACCCGACCCATCGGGAACCGTTCAAGTATTTCGACAAGGGCAGCATGGCGACCATCTCGCGGTTCAGTGCGGTCGCGAAGGTCGGCAAACTCGAGATCAGCGGGTTCCTCGGCTGGGTGGCGTGGTTGTTCATCCACCTGCTGTATCTGGTGGGGTTCTCGTCGAAGCTGTCGACGCTGTTGTCGTGGGCGCAGGCGTTCTTCTCCACCGGCCGCAACGAGATGGCCGCGACCGAGCAGCAGGTGTTCGCGCGGATCGCGCTCGAGCACATGCGCGCGAACGAACCCGACGGCGACTCGCAGAACGGCGAGAGCGCGACGAAGGGCGGGGACCGCTCCGCACAGGCGCCGGCCGGGCAGGGCCGCGGCGGGACGCAGGCTGCGGGCTGACCGTCGGCGCTCCGGCCGGGCGCGGTGTCCCGGCCGGAGCCGCCCGGCTACAGGGTCAGTGCCCGATGCGGTCCGCGTTCGTGATGTTCGCCAGGCGCACCTGTCCCTGCGCGACGAGACGGTCCTGCTCGTCGACGATCTCCACCCGCCACACCTGCTGGGTGCGGCCGCGGTGGACCGGGGTGCCGGTCGCGGTGAGGACCCCTTCGCGGGTGGCGCGGAGGAAGTCGGTGTTGTTGTTGACCCCGACGACGTTGCCCTTGTCCCCCAACCAGTTGGCGCCGGCGACGCTGGCGACGGTCTCGATCACCGCGCAGTACACCCCGCCGTGCACGATGCCGTAGGGCTGGTGCTGCGTGGGGGTGATCGTCCACCGGGCTCGCGCGAGATCGGGTCCGAGTTCGACGAACTCGAGGCCGAGGGCAGTGTTGAAGCCGGTGTCGTTGACGGCGTTGATCGCATGCACGTCGTGCTGGGCCGGGGCGGAGGTGGACTGGTCGCTCATACGGGCTTCCCTTGTTCGTGCGTGGTTTCGACCGGCCGCCGGGACAGGTGGCCGTCGAACGATGGTAGGACATGGCGGTTTTCGGCCGGCCCACCTCCGACCGTGGCAAGCGGGGTGGTCACTGCAGGGTCACCAGCAGCGCGTAGGCGACGATCGAGTAGCCGTCGGGGATCGGCCCGAACCGGTGCACGGTCCGCGGACCCTCGTACTCGACGCCGTACCAACCCGCGTCCGCGGTCGGAATCCTCCTGGTTCGTTGGATCACCGGATGCCGTTCGGCGACCCGGGCGCGCCCGTGCGGTCGGATGCGGTACAGCATCCACAGATAGCGGTCCCACACCAGATGCCCCGTGAGCACGACGTCGCCGAGGGTGTCGAGCTGCGGTGGCAGCACGGTGGTGAAGCCGTGACCGAGATGGGCGAGCAGCTCGACCCGATCGTCGACGGTGATCTGCTCGACCCGGGCGGGCACGTGCCGCGCGAGTTCGCGGATGCAGTCGCTCGCGCCCGGTGTGATCCAGGAGGTGGTCGGTTCACACACCTGGCCGGGAGCAGGCGGGTCGGGCCACGGTTCGAGGTCTTCGATCATCCACAGGGTGGTCATCTCTCGGTGCTTCCCAGGACACGGTCGAGAAGATGCTCGACGAGGTCGAGCGGTGTCCGTGAGGTCGAGTATCCCTGCAGCATGCCCTGCGCCAGTCCCCCGCTGCCATGACGACGAGATCGGCGCCCGCTTCCGGATCACCGGCGTCCTCGCCGGTGCGTGTCCGCCGGAGTTGGTCGGCGACGATGGTCGCCAGGGCGCGCGGCGCCGCGAAGGTGTCCTCGGCGGTGATGCCCCCGCCGGTGATCGCGGACCATCCGAACGCGCCGAGCACCGGGGTCTCCTCGCGTCGTTGCTCGTCGAGGGCAGCAGTTCCGTCAGGACCGCGCGGATCGCCTCACGGGGGGTGGCGTCGGGGCCGAGTTCGCTCCGGCGTCGTGTGAAGCGGGCACCGGCGTCGTCCATGACCGAATTGCCGTGCACGCCGGGCGCGGGGTGCTCCGGACACACGACGGCGGGCCCCACATGGATGTGAGGCCCGCCGCGGGAAGGGACCGGGAGTCACTGCAGCCCTCAGGACTCCGCTGCGGTCCGGCAGTCGGAACGGATTCGATTATAGGGAAGGCTGCCCTAATCCGGCAAGGCCTCGGACGGGATAGCCGGCGGCGACGAAGGCGTCGAGCAATGCCTGACCGCGGCGCGCGGCGGTACGGCGGGAGGCACCACCGAGCACGGGTAGCTGGGCGGCGCCGGTGACGACGGTGCGCCCGACGATCGCCCAGAAGCGGTTCCGGTCGAGCGGGACGAGGGACCGCAGCGCGAGATGGACGGCATCGAGAGCGGTCGCGGCGCGGTGCGCGGTCCACACCGCCATCGCCTGCTCGCACGGCAGCACCACCACGTCGCGTTCCCCGACGGCGCGGTCCTCGGGCAGCACCCGCAGGGTGTCGTCGGCGAGACCGGCCCAGTCGATGCAGCCGTCGCTGTCCTGGTGCAGCCACAGATTGTCCAGACCCGGATCCCAGACGCGGCCCTCGAGGGCGTAGGGGGCGAGGACGCGGCCGACCACGGCGTGGATGAGGGCGCCGGCGACCTGCTCGACGGCGATGCGCGGGTCCTCGGTGTCGAGCAGGGCACGGTCGTAGAGCGCCTCGATGCGCTGCTGGCGTTCACCGCCGCCGAGGAACCACCAGCGGCGGCGGGGTTCTTCGTCGATACAGGCCACCGCATACACGCGCGGGGCTCCCGCAGCGAGTGCGCGCAGCCGAGCGCGCGTGTCCTCGAACGGGCGGACGGGTGCCGCCGTGGGCGGCAGCAGCAGCGTCGTCATCCGACACCTCCTGATCGACGGTGAATCTTGATTAGGTAAGCCTAACCATTGCATCCGGGGGTGGTGTGCGCAACCCCATCCCCTACTCCCGTCGGCACATAGGATTCCGTAACCTAACTCCGAAGGCCTTCGCGTTCCCCACGATCCGCGACGACCCGAACCGCACCACCGCCTTCCCGAGGAGCACCCCGCGCCCGTGACCGTCACCCCCCACGCCCCACCGGACGCCGACCCGACCGCCCCGCCCCGCCCGGGACGCCGGATCGCCGCCGTCCTGTGCGACCTCGCGCTCCTCGCCATCCCCCTGCTCATCGGCGCCCTCGTCGTCGACACCCTCGCCGACGCCAACGGCGGCGGCCAGACCGACCGCATCGTCTTCGGCGGCGCCGCCCTGGCCGCCGCCGCCGGACTGCTGTGGTGGAACCACGGCTACCGCGCCGGCCGCACCGGCCAAAGTCTGGGCCTGCAGTGGACCGGGCTCGTGCTGCGCGACCGCGCCACCACCGGACCGGCCGGCACCCGCCGTGCCCTGCTGCGCCGCGGCACCGAGATCGTCACCGAACGCCACGCCCGCCACGACGAGTTCACCCCGCGCCCCACCGACGGCAACGTCGCCGCCCTGCGCCGCCGGCGCCTGCTCGGCCTGGCCGCGCTGCTCGTACTGCTGGTGCTCGGCGCGCTCGCCAGCATCGCCGTCGGCGCCCGCCCGATGACCTTCGCGGAGGTCTTCCACGCCCTCGTCGTCAACGACGGCTCCGAAACCGACGTGATCGTGCATTCGCTGCGCATCCCCCGCACCCTGCTCGCGCTGCTGGTCGGCACCGCGCTCGGCGTCGCCGGCGCACTGATCCAGGGGCACACCCGCAACCCGCTCGCCGACGCCGGTCTGCTCGGCATCAACGCCGGCGCCGCCTTCCTGGTGGTGCTGTCGATCTACCTGTTCGGGCTCTCCACCCCGGCGCAGTATCTGTGGTTCGCCTTCGCCGGGTCCGCGCTTGCCAGCATCGTGGTGTTCGGATTCGCGTCCATCGGCAACGGCGGCTCGAGTCCGCTCAGTCTCGCGTTGGCGGGCGCGGCGGTGGCGTTCTTCCTGCAGGCGATGATCCAAACCATCGTGCTGCTCGACCAGACCAGCCTCGACGGCTACCGCTTCTGGGTGGTCGGCTCCGTCGCCGGCCGCGGCATGGACGTCTTCTGGCAGGTGTTGCCGTTCATCGTCGTCGGACTGCTCATCGCGCTCGCCTCCACCCCGGCCCTGAACCTGCTCAGCCTCGGCGAGGACGTCGCCCGCTCGCTCGGCACCAACGTCGTCACCACCCGGGTGATCGGCATCGCCGCGATCACCGTGCTCACCGGCGCCGCCACCGCCGCCTGCGGACCCATCGCCTTCGTCGGATTGATCGTCCCGCACATCGCCCGCGCGGTCACCGGCCCCGACTACCGCTGGCTCGTGCCCTATGCCGGGCTGCTCGGCGGGGCACTGCTCGTCCTCGCCGACGTCGTCGGCCGCATCGTGGTGCGCCCCGGCGAACTGCAGGTCGGCATCGTGCTCGCCCTCATCGGCGCCCCCTTCTTCATCGCCCTCGTCCGTCGCCGGAAGCTGGTGGCCTTGTGAACGACACCCCCACCCCGTCCCTCGACACGAACGAGCCGACGACGGACAAGCGCCGCTCACCCGCGCAGGTCTCCACCCGCGTCCCGGGCCGGCCCGCCTTCCGGCTCGGCTCCGTCTCCGTCGTCTGGCGTGCCCGCATGGTCATCGTGTGCGCACTGATCGTCGTCGCCACCGCGGTGCTGCTGTCGATCTCCCTCGGCCGCGGCGACTACCCGCTCAGCCCCCTGCAGGTCGTCGAGGTGCTCCTCGGCGGCGGGGAACGCCTCGACCGGTTCATCGTCTTCGACCTGCGCCTGCCGCGCGGGATCGCCGCCGTGGTCGTCGGCGCCGCCCTCGCGGTCTCCGGCGCCATCACCCAATCGGTGTCCCGCAACGCCCTGGCCAGCCCCGACATCCTCGGCATCACCGCCGGCGCCTCCGCTGCCGCCGTGGCCCTGATCGTCGTCACCAGCGGCGGTTCCATCGTCGGACTGCTCGCCACCCTCGGATTGCCGATGTCGGCGCTGCTCGGCGCGCTGCTCACCGCCACGGTCATCTATCTGCTGGCCTGGCGGCGCGGCGCCGACGGCTTCCGGCTCGTGCTCATCGGCATCGGCATCAACGCCATGCTCATCGCCCTGACCCAGTGGATGCTCGTCTCCGCCGACATCAACGACGTCAGCCGCGCCCAGGTGTGGCTGACCGGCTCGCTCAACGGTGTCTCCTGGAGTCAGGTGGTGCCCGCCGCGATCGCGCTGCTGCTCGTCGGCGGCTGGGCCGCGACCGCCTCCTTCACCGTCGGGGCGCTGCGCCTCGGCGACGACACCGCCCGCTCCCTCGGCGTGAAGCTGCAGACCCAGCAGGCGCTGCTGCTCGTCGCGGCGTGCGCGCTCGCCGCCGTCGCCACCGCCGCCGCCGGCCCCATCGGCTTCGTCGCCCTCGCCGCCCCGCAGATCGCCCTGCGCCTCGTCGGCTCGGCGGGCAGCCCGATCATCGCCTCCGCCCTGACCGGGGCGCTGTTCGTCGTCGCCGCCGACCTCATCGCCCGCACCATCCTGCCGGTGCCGCTGCCCGTCGGCCTGGTCACCTCCGCACTCGGCGGCCCCTTCCTGCTGTACCTGCTGGTGCGTTCCAACCGAAAGGTCTCCCGATGACCGACACCCATCTGCCCCCCGCCCCGGCCCCCGGCCCGATCGAGCACGCGGCGCCGCGACTGGTCGCCGAGCACATCAGCCTCGGCTACGGCGAACGGCTCATCGTCGACGACCTGGACCTGTCCATCCCCACCGGGGTCGTCACCACCGTCATCGGCCCCAACGGCTGCGGCAAATCCACCCTGCTGCGCGCGCTGAGCCGGCTGCTCAAGCCCCGCACCGGCACCGTGCTGCTCGACGGGCACGACATCACCACCATGCGCACCCGCGAGGTCGCCCGGGTGCTCGGCATGCTGCCGCAGGCCCCCGTCGCCCCCGAAGGGCTCACCGTCGCCGATCTGGTCTCCCGCGGCCGGCACCCGCACCAGTCGTGGTTCCGGCAGTGGTCCTCCGACGACGAGGACGAGGTCGCCATCGCCCTCGAACGCACCGGCATCGCCGACCTCGCCGACCGGCCCATCGACGAACTGTCCGGCGGGCAACGGCAACGCGCCTGGATCTCCATGGCGCTCGCACAGGGCACCGACATCCTGCTGCTCGACGAACCGACCACCTATCTCGACCTGGCGCACTCGGTGGAGGTCCTCGACCTCGTCGACCGGCTGCACAGCGAACTCGGTCGCACCGTGGTGATGGTGCTGCACGACCTGAACCTCGCCGTGCGCTACAGCGACCACCTCGTGGTGATGAAAGACGGCCGCGTCGTCGCCTCCGGGGTGCCCTCGGAGGTGATCTCCGTGGAACTGCTGCGCGAGGTGTTCGACCTCGACGCCTCGGTCATCGACGATCCGGTGTCCGACCGGCCGCTGATCGTGCCCATCGGCACCCGCCACGTCTACGGCGCCGCCGGAGGTCCCCACCGGAGGTGACGATGGTCCCACCGCAGGTTAGAACCTACGACTAGGGGTAGTACGCACATTCGTCGGAGAAATCCGTAGAATCGACCCATGGCAGCACTCGGCGAACTCGAACGCGCAGTGATGGACCACCTGTGGTCCACCCTCGAACCACAGACCGTCCGGCAGGTCCACGAAGCCCTCTCGGCTCGACGCAACCTCGCGTACACCACCGTCATGACGGTCCTGCAGCGCCTCGCCAAGAAGAACCTCGTCATCCAGCAACGCGACGACCGCGCCCACCGCTACCTGCCGGTGCACGGCCGCGACGAACTCGTCGCCAGCCTCATGGTCGACGCCCTCGACCAAGCCGACGAGACCGCCGGCCGCGCCGCCGCCCTCGTCCACTTCGTCGGCCGCGTCGGCGCCGACGAAGCCGCCGCCCTGCGCGCGGCGCTGGCGAAACTCGAAGCGCAACACGGCGACGACAGCACCGGCCACGACACCGAGCGGGCCAGCTGACACACTCGATGTCATGAACGCGACCACGGCGCTGTTCTTCGGAACCACAGCGCTTCTCCTCGCCGGTCCGGTGCCGGGGCTGCTCGCCCGCGCCACCTGGCCGCACCGCAACCCCCGGGCCGCCCTCGTGCTGTGGCAGTCCGTGGCCCTGGCGGCGGTGCTCTCCGCGTTCTCCTGCGGCCTGGCCATCGCCGCCCGCCTCCTCGCACCCGGCGCCGACGGCCGACCCACCACCGGGCCCCTCGAAGAGATCGACGCCCTCGGTCTGCCCCTGTGGCTGACCTACGTCATCGTCTTCGCCCTGACCGTGTTCATCGGTGCCCGCCTGACCTTCTCCATGCTGCGCGTCGCGGTACGCACCCGCCGCCGCCGCTCCCGCCACCGCATGCTCGTCGACCTGCTCGACCGCCGCGAGAGCGGCGCCGCCGTCCGCCACCACCCGCACGTGCGGATCCTCGACACCGCCGACCCCATCGCCTACTGCCTGCCCGGGCTGCGGCACCGGGTGGTGCTCAGCGAAGGCACCCTCGACAACCTCGGCGACGACGAACTACGCGCGATCCTGCGCCACGAACACTCCCACCTGCGCGCCCGCCACGACCTCATCCTCGAGGCGTTCACCGCCGTCTACGAAGCGTTCCCCCGCGTCGTGCGCTCCGGCTCGGCGCTCGGCTCGGTCAAACTGCTCGTCGAGCTGCTCGCCGACGACTCCGCCGTCCGCAAGACCGGCCCCGCACCGCTGGCCCGCGCCCTCGTGGCCTGCGCCGGCGCCCACACGCCCACCGGCGCCCTCGCCGTCGGCGGACCGAGCACCGTGCTGCGCGTGCAGCGCCTCACCGGACCGGGGCCCAACCTCGGCATTTCCGCCGCCGCCTACACCGCCGCCGCCGCCATCCTCGTCGTACCCACCATCGCCGTGGCGGTGCCCTGGCTCACCGAACTGTCCCTGCTGCTCGGCCTCTGAGCCGCGACACGCCGCACCGTTCGGCCCGCCCCGATTTCGATCGGCCCCCGTTTCGGGGGAAGCTGTAGACCATGACCGTCGAACGCACCGAAACACCGCAGGCCCAGATCGGCGTGACCGGACTGGCCGTGATGGGCTCGAACATCGCCCGCAACTTCGCCCGCCACGGCTACACCGTCGCCCTCCACAACCGCAGCATCGCCAAGACCGACGCGCTGCTCGCCGAGCACGGCAGCGACGGCACCTTCGTCCGCACCGAAACCATCGACGAATTCGTCGCCGCCCTCGAAAAGCCGCGCCGCGTCCTGATCATGGTCAAGGCAGGCGACGCCACCGACGCGGTCATCAACGAGCTCGCCGACGCGATGGAACCCGGCGACATCATCATCGACGGCGGCAACGCCCTCTACACCGACACCATCCGCCGCGAAGCCGCCCTGCGCGCCCGCGGCCTGCACTTCGTCGGCGCCGGCATCTCCGGCGGCGAGGAAGGCGCCCTCAACGGCCCGTCCATCATGCCCGGCGGCCCCGCCGAATCGTACGAGGCGCTCGGCCCGCTGCTCGAAACCATCGCGGCCCAGGTCGACGGCACCCCCTGCTGCACCCACATCGGCCCCGACGGCGCCGGCCACTTCGTGAAGATGGTGCACAACGGCATCGAATACGCCGACATGCAGCTCATCGGCGAGGCCTACCACCTGCTGCGCGACGCCCTCGGCTACGACGCCGGGCAGATCGCCGACGTCTTCGCCGACTGGAACACCGGCACCCTCGAGTCCTACCTCATCGAGATCACCGCCGAGGTGCTGCGCCAGACCGACGCCGCCACCGGCAAACCCCTCGTCGACGTCATCGTCGACGCCGCCGAACAGAAGGGTACCGGCCGCTGGACCGTCAAGGCCGCCCTCGACCTCGGCGTCCCCGTCACCGGCATCGCCGAAGCCGTCTTCGCCCGCGCCCTGTCCGGCTCCCGCGACCAGCGCGCCGCCGCCCGCGGTCTCGCCGCCGGCAACCTCGGCGCCGCCCCCACCGACGCCGCGCAGTTCACCGAGGACATCCGCGCCGCCCTGTACGCGTCGAAGATCGTCGCCTACGCGCAGGGCTTCGACCAGATCGCCGCCGGCAGCGCCGAATACGGCTGGAACGTCGACCGCGCCGCGCTCGCAACGATCTGGCGCGGCGGCTGCATCATCCGCGCCCAGTTCCTCAACCGCATCAAAGAGGCCTACGACGCCGACCCGGCCCTGCCCAGCCTGATCCTCGCACCGTACTTCCGCGACGCCATCGAGATCGGCATCGACAGCTGGCGGCGCGTCGTGGTCACCGCCACCCAACTCGGCATCCCCGTCCCGGCCTTCGCGTCGTCGCTGTCCTACTACGACGGGCTGCGCGCCGACCGGCTGCCCGCCGCCCTCACCCAGGGCCAGCGCGACTTCTTCGGTGCCCACACCTACGAGCGCACCGACAAGCCCGGCAAGTTCCACACCCTGTGGAGCGGGGACCGCTCCGAAGTGCAGGCCTGACCCGATGACGGGCACGGCAGTCGCCGTCCTGTGCGCACTCGCCGCCGCCGCGCTCATCGCGGTCGGCAGTGTCGCGCAACAGACCTCGGCCGCTGCCGTGCCCGACACCGACTCCTTCGTCGGCTCGCTGCTGCGCAGCCCCCGCTGGTGGGCGGGCATCCTCGGCGACGGCGGCAGCTACGTACTGCAGGTCATCGCGCTCGTCTTCGGATCGGTGCTGCTCGTCCAGCCCCTGCTCGTCGCGTCACTGCTGTTCGCGTTGCCGCTCGCCGCCGCCACCACCGGCCGCCGCGTCACCCGCACCACCTGGCTACTCGCCGGCGCACTGTGCGCGGCGCTGGCGATCTTCCTGCTCGCCGGCAACCCCAGCGAAGGCACCGGAGATGCCGCCGCCGCCCGCTGGGCGCTGCCGCTCGGAACGGTGCTCGCCGTCACCGCCGCCGCAGTCGTCGTCGCCCTACTCTCCCCGCGACGGCGGGCACTGTCGTTCGGGATAGCCGCCGGCGTCCTCTACGGCGTGACCAGCGCGTTCACCAAACACGTCACCGACCTCGCCGAACACGGCATCCCGCAGCTGCTCGGCTCGTGGCAGACCTGGACACTCGTCGCCGCCGGCGCCACCGCGATCTACCTGCAGCAACGCGCCTTCCAGGCCGGATCGCTCACCGCATCGCTGCCCGCCCTGACCGTCGGCGAACCGCTCGCCGCGATCGTGCTCGGCATGACGGTGCTCGGCGAACACCTGCGCACCGACGGCTCCGGACGGATCCTCGTCAGCGCCGCCGTCGTCGTGATGCTCGTGACCACCGTGGCGCTCTCCCGCGCCCAGGCCGCCGACACCCCCGCCGACGCCGCGGCTACGCCCGCCCCAGCACCGCCACCAGAAACTCCGCGTCATCGCTGAACGGCCGCAGATCCCAGGTCGACAACCGCACCTGCACCGCCAGACCCGCCTGCTGCGCGTCGGCGAAGAACTCCTCGAACGGATACTCACGGCCCGCCCCGAAACCGATTACCCCCCGGCCCTGCGGCGCCAGATGCGCCGCGAAATTGCGCAGCACCGCCACCCGGGTCGACGGCGCCACGAAGGTCATCACATTCCCCGCGCACACGATCACATCGAAATCGGCGTCGACACCGCGGGCCGGCAGATCCAGCTCGGCCAGATCCCCCACCAGCCACCTCGGCCCCGGATGATCCTCCTCCGCCGCCGCGATCAGCACCGGATCGACATCCACCCCGACCACACTGTGCCCGGCCCGATGCAGATAACCGCCGAGCCGGCCCGGCCCGCACCCTGCGTCGAGAATCCGCGCCCCACGCGGCACCATCGCATCGATCAACCGGGCCTCCCCGACAGTGTCCTGCCCCCGGGCGACCATCGCACGGAACCGTTCGACGTACCACGACGAATGCGCCGGATTCTCCGCCACGATCTCCTCCCACCGGCTCGGCACCCGCTCGCCGCCACCGTGTTCCGGACCCTCGCCGCCGCTCATCCACGCTCCTTCGTTCCACCGGGACACCTGCTCGATCCCCACCGTAGGCGCCGCGCCGTCACCGGCACCGCAACACACGGCAACCACCCTCAGTAGAATCGGTACCCGTCGAAACCACTTCCGGCAAGCAGACACCGTCCGCGACCGGACCCGACGAGAGGACACCGGTGCCCGCGGCACCCACAGCCACCCCACCGCCCGACACCTCCTCCCCCTGCACGGAGTGCGACTCCGGGCCGGAAGGATCCTCTATCGGGCCGGGGCACCACCCCGGCCACCACCCCGCCCGGCAGGACCGCCTCTGATGTCCGTCCTGCTCGATATCGTCGCGCTCCTCGGCTTCGTGGCGCTCACCGCAGGCACCGCCCTGTTCGTCGCCGCCGAGTTCTCCCTGACCGCCCTCGAACGCAGCGCCGTCGACGCGCACGCCCACGACGGCGACCGGCGCGCCCGGCAGGTCCAGCACGCGCACCGCACCCTGTCGTTCCAGCTGTCCGGCGCCCAGCTCGGCATCACCATCACCACACTGATCACCGGCTATCTCGCCGAACCGATCCTCGCGCAGTTCTTCACCCCGCTGTTCGACGCGATCGGATTGAGCACCTCCGTCGCCTCGACCGCCTCGCTGGTCCTCGCGCTGCTCATCGCCACGTCCTTCTCCATGGTCTTCGGCGAACTGGTCCCCAAGAACATCGCCATCGCCCGGCCCATGGGCACCGCCCGCGCCACCGCCGGTCTCCAACTGGCGTTCTCCCTGCTGTTCCGCTGGGCGATCCTCGGACTCAACGGCGCCGCCAACCACATCGTGCGGCGCTTCGGCATCGAACCGGCCGAGGAACTGCGCTCGGCGCGTTCCCCGCAGGAGCTCGGTTCGCTGGTGCGCGCCTCGGCCCGCAGCGGCACCCTCGACGAGCACACCGCCCGCCTGGTCTACCGATCCCTGCAGTTCGGGGACCGCACCGCCGAGGACCTCATGACCCCGCGCAGCACCGTCGAGAGCCTCGACCGCAACGCCACCGTCCTCGACCTCATCGAACTGTCCGCCCGCACCGGCTACTCCCGCTTCCCGATCGTCGACGGCGACCTCGACGCCCCGCTCGGCGTCGTGCATGTCAAGCACGCGTTCACCGTGCCCGGCCCGGCGCGCGGCACCACCGCCGTCGGCGCCCTCGCCCGCCTCGTGCCCACCGTGCCGACCAGCCTCGACGGCGACACCGTCATGGAACGGGTGCGCTCGGACGGCATGCAGGTCGCGCTCGTCGTCGACGAATACGGCGGCACCGCCGGACTGATCACCATGGAGGACCTCGTCGAGGAGATCGTCGGCGACGTCCGCGACGAACACGACGAGACCGAACTCGACGCCCACCGCGACGGAGAGGGCTGGTCGTGCACGGGTCTGCTGCGCACCGACGAGCTCGCCCAGCTCACCGGCTACCGCGCCCCCGACGGCGACTACGAGACCCTCGCCGGGCTGATCCTCACCGAACTCGGCCGCATCCCCGAGGTCGACGACGAGATCCAGCTGCCGCTGCGCCGCGGCGAACGCGACCTCACCTGGTACGCGCGCATCCTCGAGATGGACGGGCACCGCATCGACCGGGTGCTGCTCGTGCCCGGCGCCGCCCCCGACCCCGAGAACCCCGACGGCGACAACGGTGACAGGGACGACGCCCCGGCCGCCGACGAGGGGGGTGCGCAGCGATGAGCGACTGGTTCGGAATCGTCCTCGCCGTTCTGCTGCTCGCCGGCAACGCCTTCTTCGTCGGCGCCGAGTTCTCCCTCATCACCGTCCGCCGAGACCGGCTCGAGACGCTGCTCGCCCAGGGCAAGACCCGGGCCCGCACCGTCATCCACGCCGGCGAACACCTCTCGCTCATGCTCGCGGGCTCCCAGCTCGGCATCACGATCTGCTCGATCCTGCTCGGCCGCGTCGCCGAACCGGCCATCGCGCACCTGATCGAGGTGCCGCTGCATGCGGCCGGGGTGCCCGACGCGCTGCTGCACCCCATCGCGTTCACCATCGGGCTCACGATCGTGGTGGTGCTGCACATCCTGCTCGGCGAGATGGTGCCGAAGAACATCGCCATCGCCGGCCCGGAACGCGCCGCGATGCTGCTCGTCCCGATCCACCTGCTGTTCATGCGACCCGCCCGGCCGGTCATCGCCTTCTACAACCTGTGCGCCAACGCCACCCTGCGCGCGGCGCGCATCGACCCGAAGGACGAACTCGACACCTCCGTCTCCGCCGTGGAGCTCACGGAGATGATCGGCGAATCCCGCTCCGAGGGGCTGCTCGACGAGGAGGAACACAAGCGCCTCACCCGCGCCCTGGCCACCGGCAACCGCACCGTCGCCGACGTGATGATCCCGCTCGCTCGGGTACGCACCGTCCCGCACACCGGCGCGGGCCCGACCCTCGGCGACGTCGAGCACGCGGTCACCACCACCGGCTTCTCCCGGTATCCCACCCGCCGTCCGGACGGCACGATCACCGGCTATGTGCACATCAAGGACGTGCTCGATCTGGTGCGGGAACAGTCCACCGGTCCCGAGACCGTCATCCCCGCCGCGGTGATCCGGGAGCTGCCGACCATCGGGATCGGCGACGGTCTCGACGAGGCGCTCGCCGCGCTGCGCCGCAGCAACGCGCATCTGGCCGGGGTGACCGACACCACCGGAGCACTGCGGGGCATCGTCGCGCTCGAGGACCTCGTGGAAGAGTTCGTCGGAACGGTCCGCGACGCCACCCACCGGGTCGCGGATCCGCTGGGCAACCGCCCCCGCACCACCGCACCCCGATCGACCGAACGAGAACCATGACCCGCTCCCTGTCCGTGACCGACCGCCCGGCGATCCTCACCGAGAACGAGTGGACCGCGCGGCGCGACGCCCATCACGCCGCCGTGGACGAGCTGCTCGCCGGGCATCTCGAACGACGCGCCGCCGGCCGCACCCATCCCGTGCACGACTTCCTGTTCACCTACTACAGCCTGCGGCCGAGTCAGCTGCGGCGCTGGCATCCCGGCTACGGCACCGTGCTGCTCGGCGCGGCCGCGGTGCGCGGCTACCGCGACCATCCCGGCTACGAACGGGCCACCGTCGACGGGCAGCCGGGGGTGCGGGTGAGCCGGGAGGTGCTCGACCGACGCGCCGACACCGTCGACTTCGTCGCGGGGCTGCTCACCGCGACCTCCTCCCGTCCGCCGCAGCTCGGCTGCTTCGGATTGCACGAATGGGCGATGGTGTACCGGGCGGGAGCCGACGGGGTGCGGCACTCGTCGGTGCCGTTGCGGCTCGGCCACACCGGAACCGACACAGTGGTGGAATCAATGCAGCTCCGATGCACCCATTATGATGCGTTCCGGTTCTTCACCCCCGACGCCGTCCCACGCAACGCCACCGAACTGACCCGCGACCAGCAGGTACGCACCGAACAACCCGGCTGTCTGCACGCCGGCATGGATCTGTACAAGTGGGCCTACAAGCTGCTGCCCCTGACGGATTCGGAGCTGACGGTGCGGTGCCTGCGACACGCGTCCGCAGCCCGTGAATTGGACATGCGGGCGAGCCCGTATGATCTCGAGGACTACGGCTACTCGCCCATCAGGATCGAGACTGCCGCAGGACGCGCACAGTACGTCCGCGAGCAGTCGGCGCTCACCCGTCGCGCCGCAGCTCTGAGAGAAGAGCTGGTGAATCGATGTACCGTCCTGCAGACGCACAGAACCACTGCGTCCGTTACTACCGGCGGGTAACATAATCGACGATTCCGTGTGGCCGGGACGTTTCCGGCCGCACAGCAACCGGAAAGAGTGAGGGTGATGACAGAACGCGTGCAGGTCGGCGGACTCCAGATCGCGCAGGTTCTCTACGACTTCATCAACAACGAGGCCATCCCCGGCAGCGGGGTCGACGCGGACACCTTCTGGGCGGGTACCGACAAGATCGTCCACGACCTCGCCCCCAAGAACCGGGCACTGCTCGCCAAGCGTGACGACCTCCAGGCCAAGATCGACGGCTGGCACCGCGACCGCGCCGGACAGCCCCACGACCCCGTCGCCTACAAGGCCTTCCTCGAAGAGATCGGCTACCTCGTCCCCACCCCCGAACCGTTCACCATCGGCACCGAGAACGTCGACACCGAGATCGCCGAGACCGCCGGTCCGCAGCTCGTCGTGCCCGTCCTCAACGCCCGCTTCGCGCTCAACGCCTCCAACGCGCGGTGGGGATCGCTCTACGACGCGCTCTACGGCACCGACGTCATCCCCGAAGAGGGCGGCGCCGAGAAGGGCACCGGCTACAACAAGGTCCGCGGCGACAAGGTCATCGCCTGGGCCCGCGACTTCCTCGACAAGGCCGCACCCCTCGCGCAAGGCTCGCACGCCGACTCCACCGGCTACAGCATCGACGGCACCGAACTGAAAGTCACCCTCGAGGGCGGCACCGTCACCGGACTCGCCCAGCCCGACAAGCTCGTCGGCTACCTCGGCGACAAGGCCACCCCCTCCTCGGTGCTGCTGCGCAACCACGGTCTGCACATCGAGATCCAGATCGACCCCGAATCCCCCATCGGCAGCACCGACGCCGCCGGCGTCAAGGACGTCGTCCTCGAATCCGCCGTCACCACCATCATGGACTTCGAGGACTCCGTCGCCGCCGTCGACGCCGACGACAAGGTCGTCGGCTACCGCAACTGGCTCGGCCTCAACCGCGGCGACCTGTCCGAGTCCTTCGACAAGGGCGGCAAGACCCTCACCCGTAAGCTGAACCCGAACCGCGTCTACACCGCCCTCGACGGCAGCGACCTCGAACTGCACGGCCGCTCCCTGCTGTTCGTCCGCAACGTCGGGCACCTCATGACCAACCCCGCCATCCTCGACCGCGACGGCAACGAGGTCCCCGAAGGCATCCTCGACGCGCTCATCACCAGCCTGTGCGCCATCCACGGTCTGCACATCGACGAGGACCACGGCCCGCTCGCCAACAGCCGCACCGGCTCGATCTACATCGTCAAGCCCAAGCAGCACGGCCCCGAGGAATCCGCCTTCACCACCGAACTGTTCGGCCGCGTCGAAGAGGTCCTCTCCCTGCCCACCAACACCCTCAAGGTCGGCATCATGGACGAGGAGCGACGCACCACCGTCAACCTCGCCGCCTGCATCAAGGCCGCCTCCGACCGCGTGGTGTTCATCAACACCGGCTTCCTCGACCGCACCGGCGACGAGATCCACACCTCCATGGAGGCCGGACCCGTCGTCCGCAAGGCCGCCATGAAGCAGCAGCGCTGGATCGCCGCCTACGAGGACTGGAACGTCGACACCGGCCTCGCCTGCGGCCTGCAGGGCAAGGCCCAGATCGGCAAGGGCATGTGGGCCATGACCGACCTCATGCGCGACATGGTCGAGCAGAAGATCGGCCAGCCCAAGGCCGGCGCCAACACCGCCTGGGTACCCTCACCCACCGGAGCCACCCTGCACGCCACCCACTACCACGAGGTCGACGTCTTCGCGGTCCAGAACGAGCTCCAGGGCAAGAGCCGCGCCACCGTGGACGACATCCTCACCATTCCCCTCGCCGAGAACCCCAACTGGTCCGCCGAGGAGAAGCGCGAAGAACTCGACAACAACTGCCAATCCATCCTCGGCTACGTCGTGCGCTGGATCGACCAGGGCGTCGGCTGCTCCAAGGTCCCCGACATCCACGACGTCGCGCTCATGGAGGACCGCGCCACCCTGCGCATCTCCAGCCAGCTCCTCGCCAACTGGATCCGCCACGACGTCGTCACCGCCGACGACGTCGTCGCCTCCCTCGAGCGCATGGCCCCCGTCGTCGACCGGCAAAACGAAGGCGACCCCGGCTACCGGCCGCTCGCCCCGAACTTCGACGACAGCATCGCCTTCCAAGCCGCCAAGGAACTCATCCTCGAAGGCACCACGCAGCCCAGCGGCTACACCGAGCCGATCCTGCACCGCCGTCGCCGCGAGTACAAGGCCAA
Organism: Rhodococcus sp. DMU2021; assembly: GCF_019641445.1. Classification (NCBI taxonomy): domain Bacteria; kingdom Bacillati; phylum Actinomycetota; class Actinomycetes; order Mycobacteriales; family Nocardiaceae; genus Rhodococcus; species Rhodococcus sp. DMU2021. The sequence continues at coordinate 36,038 of NZ_JAIFKB010000010.1, read as the reverse complement.
GTACGCCTGACCCGCACACCGACACCACAGGGCCCCGATCCACACGGATCGGGGCCCTGCCCGTCCCCGCACCGCGCGGCGGAGCCGGATCACATCCCGCCCCTCACTAGACTCGACCATCGGATCGACGAACGAAACGAGGCGGACACGACGTGAGCGGGCGACATCGCGGTAGCGGACGACGAGGAATCAGCACCAGCGTCATCGTGGTCACCCTAGGCGTAGTACTCTCCCTGCTCGCCGTCCTCGGCTGGTTCCGCCTCCGCGACAACATCGACAACCAGGCCACCGCCGCCGCCGAAACCTGCGTCGAAGGCGACACCGTCCTGCACATCGCCGCCGACCCCCTCATCGCCCCCGCCCTCACCGAACTCGCCGAACAATGGACCGACGGCGGCGTCCGCGTCATCCGCGACCACTGCGTCACCGCCGAGATCACCACCGTCGACAGCCTCGCCGCCGCCGACACCCTCGGCACCGACGCCTGGGATCCGACGCTCGGCCCCGAACCCGCCCTGTGGGTACCCCTCGACACCCGTATGAGCGCCCGCGCCGCCGACGCCATCGACGGCACCCCCCGATCCCTCGCCACCTCCCCGGTCGTGCTCGCCGTCCCCACCGACCTCGGCCGCGCCCTCACCACCGCCACCGTCCGCTGGCAGGACCTGCCCCGACTCCAGAACGACCCCGCCGCCATGCGCGAGAGCGGACTCGACATCTGGGGCACCCTCGGCCTCGCCCTGCCCACCGGCACCGAGACCCACGCCACCACCCTCGCCCTCGAAGCCGTCACCGCCGCCACCACCGGCATCGGCGCCGGACCGGTCACCCTCGAACAGGCCGCCACCCCCGCCGCCATCACCGCCGTGAGCACCCTCGCCCTCGGCGCCGACACCCTCGGCGCGGTCGGTACCACCGCCGACACCCTCGCGGCGCTCGGCACCCACCCCGACACCGCGGCCCCGATCCACGCCGTGCCGGTCATCGAACAGCAACTGCACCGCGCCCTCACAGATGGACAGGTCCGCGGCCTCACCGGCCACCTGCCGATCGGCGTCGCGCCCGTCGTCGACTTCCCCACGGCCGTCGTCGACGCCCCCTGGGTCGACGAGACGCTCGCCCGCGCCGCCGCGGAGTTCACCGACTACGCGCGGCGCCCCGAGCAGGCCGGCATCCTCACCGCCCACGGTTTCCGCACCGCCGACGCCGTCCCCGAACCCGCCGGGGAACTTCCGCTGCCCCGCGTCGACACCGTCCTCGCCCCCGCCGACCCCACCGTCGACGACGTCCTCGTCGCACTGCGTCTCGCCCCGGTGTCCCCGCGCAAGGTCACGATGGTCGTCGACACCTCCACCTCCATGGGCACCCCCGCCGGCGACGGCACCCGCCTCACCGCGACCGCAGGCGCCGTACGCGAGGCCATGCGTCGCGCGTCCATCAACTCGGTGATGGGCATGTACGTCTTCGCCGACACCCCCGAGGGACACCGTGTCGCCGTCATCCGCGACGGACTCACCGCAGCCAAGCGCGCGGCGATGTCCTCGATCCTCGACGACATCGATCTCGTCGACCGCGAACCCGTCTACGCCACTCTCACCGCCGCCTACCGCGACGCCGTCGACAACTACGACCCGGGCCGACCGAACTCCGTACTCGTCGTCGTCGACAGCGACGACCCCGACGAAGCAGCCGCCCGCGACCTGCGCGCCGCGATCGATGAACTCTCGTCCCCCGACACCCCCGTGCGGATCGACGTCGTCGTCCTCGGCGACCGCGCCGACCTCGTCCTCGAACAGGCCGCCGAAGCTACCGACGGCAGCCTCACCGTCGTCGACACCACCGACCCCGCCGATCTCACCGACCTCCTCCGAAAGCTGACGTCCTGACGTGCTCCGACTTCTCGTCGTGGGGGTCTTCCTTGCCCTCCTCACCTACCTGCTGCATCGACGACTCGTCCGGGCACCCGGCCTGCCGCGACCTGCCGCACTCGCCGCCGATCTCGTCCTCGTCGTCCTGTTCGTGCTCACGCTCGGCGCCTCCGGGGTGGGCACGGTGCTCGATCCTGCCTGGGCCCGCCCCATCGGGTTCCTCGGCTGGAGTTGGTTGGCGGTGGTGCTGTACCTGATGCTCGGGCTCCTGCTCATCGGAGTCGCGTTGTTCGTCGCCCGCCTCGCCCGACGCGGGCAACCCCGGCCGATCACCGAGGACGGCACGGTCGAGACCCCGGGACGGGGGCTGCGTATCGCGACCGCCGTGCTCGTCGTGGCCGCGGTCGCCGCCGTCGGATACGGCACGATCGAGGCCGACCGGCCGCAGATCGTCACTGTGCCCGTCGCCCTGCAGGACCTGCCTGCCGGCTTCGACGGTGCCCGCATCGCGCTCGTCACCGACCTGCACGTCGGACCCTCCCGCGGAGCCGACTTCGTGCAAGGTGTCGTCGACCTCGTCGCCGAGGAGCAACCCGACCTGATCGTGCTCGGCGGCGACCTCGCCGACGGCACCGTCGAACTCGTCGGCTCCGATCTCGAACCGCTCCGGCAACTGCAGGCCCCGCTCGGGGTGTACGGCGTCAGCGGCAACCACGAGTACTACTCCGACGACGCCGAATCGTGGCTGAACCACTGGGAGACGCTCGGTGTACGCACCCTGCGGAACGACCATGTCGTCCTCGAGCGGGACGGCGACGTCGTCGCGCTCGCCGGCGTCCACGACTACACCGCCCCCGAACCGCACCACCCCGACATGCCCGCCGCCCTCGCCGGCATCGCGGACGGTACCCCGGTGATCCTCGCCGCCCACCAGCCGCGGCACGTCGACGAGGCACGCGAGCTCGGAGTCGACCTGCAACTGTCCGGGCACACCCACGGCGGACAGATGTGGCCGCTGCGGCCGTTCGTCTCCCTGGCCAACCCGACCGTCACCGGACTCGACCGCTTCGGCGACACGCAGATCTACACGTCCCAGGGCACCGGCGCGTGGGGACCGCCCGTGCGGGTCGGCACTCCACCGGAGATCTCCGTCCTCGAGCTGACCGCCGCGAACTGACGGCCTTGTCTTAGTGGCTTGGTGAGTTTAGTTGTGGACGGGGGACAGTTCTGGATTTCTATAATTTCCGTATCGTTCGGAGTTATCCCATCGATGACGATGGCCGACGGACGTGTCCGTCGGCCATCCCCGGCATCAGCCGCTGTACGCCTCCAGGGGCGGGCACGCGCACACCAGGTTCCGGTCGCCGTGTGCGCCGTCGATACGCCGCACCGCCGGCCAAACCTTGGCTCGGCTCTTCCCCATCGGGAACACCGCGATCTCCCGCGAATACGGGTGGTTCCACTCGCCCACCAGGCATTCCGCGGTGTGCGGAGCGCCGCGCAGCGGATTGTCGTCCACCGGCCACTCCCCTGCCCCGACCCGGTCGATCTCACTGCGGATCGAGATCATCGCGTCGATGAACGCGTCGAGTTCGGCGATGTCCTCGCTCTCGGTGGGCTCGACCATGAGGGTGCCGGCCACCGGGAAGCTCATCGTCGGCGCGTGGAAGCCGTAGTCGGCCAGACGCTTCGCGACGTCGTCGACCGTCACCCCCGTCGCTTTCGTCAGCGGACGCAGATCGAGGATGCACTCGTGGGCGACCATGCCGGTCTCCCCCGTGTACAGCACCGGGAAGTACTCGTCGAGACGACGCGCGATGTAGTTGGCCGACGCGATCGCCGTCAGCGACGCGCGACGCAGCCCCTCGGCACCCATCATCTTGATGTACGCCCAGGTGATCGGCAGGATCGACGCCGATCCGTAGGGCGCCGCCGAGACCGGTCCCGCTCCCCCGAGTCCCGGCTCCGCCGGATGGCCCGGCAGGTACGGGGCCAGATGCGAACGGACGCCGATCGGGCCGACACCCGGACCGCCGCCACCGTGCGGGATGCAGAACGTCTTGTGCAGGTTCAGGTGGCTCACATCGCCCCCGAACTTGCCCGGCCGCGCCAGACCCACGAGAGCGTTGAGGTTGGCACCGTCGATGTACACCTGACCGCCGGCGTCGTGCACGGCACCGCAGATGTCGGCGATGTCGTGCTCGTACACACCGTGCGTGGACGGATAAGTGATCATGATCGCGGCCAGGCGCGCACCGTGGTCGGCGATCTTGGCGCGCAGGTCGTCGAGATCGACATCCCCGTTCGGGCGGCACGCGACGACCTCGACACGCATGCCCGCCATCACGGCGGATGCGGCATTGGTGCCGTGCGCGCTCGACGGGATCAGGCAGATGTCCCGATCGGTGTCGCCGCGATCGAGGTGGTAGTGACGGATCGCGAGCAGACCCGCGTACTCGCCCTGGCTGCCGGCGTTGGGCTGCAGGCTCACGGCGTCGTACCCCGTCACCGCGGCGAGCCAGTCCTCCAGGTCGGCGATGAGACGGCGGATGCCGCCCGTCTGGTCCGCCGGCGCGAACGGGTGCAGACCCGCGAACTCGGGCCAGGTGATGGCTTCCATCTCGGCGGCGGCGTTGAGCTTCATCGTGCACGAGCCCAGCGGGATCATCGTCCGGTCGAGGGCGAGGTCCTTGTCGGACAGGCGCCGCAGGTAACGCATCATCGCGGTCTCGGTGCGGTAGCGGGTGAACGCCGCATGCTGCAGGAACTCGCTGGTGCGGGCAAGAGCCTGCGGCAGCGCCGTTCCCTCGGCGGCGTCCCCGGCGGTGACGCCGAAGGCGCGCAGGACCGCGTCGACGTGCGCCGCGGTGGTGGCCTCGTCGCACGAGATCGACACGTGCTCGTCGTCGACCCGGTGCAGGTTGATGCCGGCCTCGAGGGCGGCGGCGAGCACGGCGTCGACACGCCCCGGGACACGCACGAGGACGGTGTCGAAGAACTCATCGTGGACAACCTCGACGCCACCGGCGCGCAGACCGTCGGCGAGGCGGCGGGCGTGCCCGGCGACGCGGCGGGCGATGCCGGTGAGGCCTTCGGCGCCGTGGTACGAGGCGTACATGGCCGCGAGCACGGCGAGGAGCACCTGGGCGGTGCAGATGTTGCTGGTGGCCTTCTCACGGCGGATGTGCTGCTCACGGGTCTGCAACGCGAGGCGGTAGGCCGGGTTGCCGTCCGCGTCCACCGAGACACCGACGAGGCGTCCGGGCAGGGTGCGGGTGTGGGCGCTACCGACGGCGAGGTAGCCGGCGTGCGGCCCGCCGAAGCCCATCGGCACACCGAACCGCTGGGTGGTGCCGAAGCACGCGTCGGCACCCTGCTCCCCGGGCGGGGTGATCAAGGTCATGGCCAGCAGGTCGGCGCCGATGGCGACGAGCGCGCCGCGGCCGTGGGCCGCCGCGATGATCGGAGCGGCGTCGATGATGCGGCCCGAAGCGCCGGGCACCTGGAGGACCACGCCGAAGAACTCGCCCTCGGGAAGTCCGTCGGCAGCGAGGTCGACGGTGACGATCTCGATACCGAGCGGTTCGGCGCGGGTCGCCAGCACCGCGGCGGTCTGCGCGAACAGGTCGACGTCGACGACCAGGCGCGGGCTCTTGGACTTGCGGTTTGCGCGGCGCAGCAGGGTCATGGCCTCGGCAGCGGCGGTGGCCTCGTCGAGCATCGACGAGTTCGCGATCTCCATGCCGGTCAGGTCGGCGACCATGGTCTGGAAGTTCAGCAGCGCCTCGAGGCGTCCCTGGCTGATCTCCGGCTGGTAGGGGGTGTAGGCCGTGTACCAGGCGGGGTTCTCGATGATGTTGCGCAGCAGCACGGGCGGCGTGAGCGTGTCGTAGTAGCCGTGGCCGATCATCGACGTCGCCACGGTGTTCTGCGACGCGAGTGCCTTCAGTTCGGCGAGTACGTCGTGCTCGGAGCGGGGCGCGTCGAGGACGTCGAGGCCGGTCGGCACGTTGTCTGCACGGTCGTCGAGGATGGCGGCCGGCACCGCGGCGGTGGCGAGGGCGTCGAGGGAATCGACTCCCACGACGTCGAGGATCCGGTTCAGGCCGGCGGTGTCGGGGCCGATGTGGCGATCGGCGAAGTTCGAGGTGACGGCATCTGTCATCGCAGCTCCCGGGCTGGTCGGCGAGGTCCACATGCGCGCGGTCGCGCGAGGTGGTTCCTCCCCCTCTGTCGTGAGCTCGCGGAGCGAGCGCCTGAGAGATTCGGCCGGCCAGAGCCTTTCCCCGTGGGCGGGCGGGTGCTCCCGCCACTTTCCAGAGACGTCGGAGCTCACGCGGTCCCGGTTGCCTGAGAGATTGACGGGGAGGTGCTGCTCCTTCGGCGCCCGGCTCGGTGTCCGGGTCTCTCCCGCGTGATGGCGACGCGTCTTCGAGTCTAGTTCACGTCGCGGGGGTCGAAATACCGCAGGTGCGGAAAGTGCCGCCGGCGGTGGAGTGGAGCGGTCATGTGGTCGGCCGATGCGACATCAGTGGTGTGGTCAGCCGATGCGGCGGTTGATGCGTTCGCGGCGACGCGACGCCAGTTCGTCCTCGGGGCGTTCCTCGACGCCGCCGCCGTCGGCGCGTTCGGCGGGGAAATCGGCGATGCTGCCGGTGAGCTCGCGCATCGCGCCGCTCACCGCGATCCCGAAGACGCCCTGCCCGCCCTGCAGCAGGTCGACGACCTCTTCGGGCGACGTACATTCGTAGACGGTGGTGCCGTCGGAGAAAAGAGTGATCTTCGCGAGGTCGCCCACCCCACGGCTGCGGAGATGGTCGACGGCGACGCGGATGTTCTGCAGCGAGACGCCGGTGTCGAGCAGGCGCTTGACGATCTTGAGGACGAGGATGTCCTTGAACGAGTACAGCCGTTGGCTACCGGAACCGGCAGCCCCGCGGATGGACGGTACGACCAGATTCGTGCGGGCCCAGTAGTCGAGCTGGCGGTAGCTGATTCCTGCGATCTGGCAGGCGATGGGCACGCGGTAGCCGACGAGTTCGTCGGGCGCCGAGTTGTCCGGAAACAGGCCCGGTTGGATCTCGTCGGTCTCGTTCGTCCGCGGCGCCGGATTCGAGCGATCGCCGGAATCGACGCCGAGTGGCTGTCCCTTCGTCCGATCTCGCACTACTGACTCCCTCTCGCGCGCCCAGTTCTGCCTCGCAACGATCGATTGGTGGATCCCCCGACCACATCCGATCATCGAGCCCTCCCAGGCTCACCGAGTCATCCCTGGCGGATCAACTCAGCGTACGCTCCGGTGTTGGGCGTCGGGCTGCGACACGCCGACCGGAAGGCAACGTTCGACATTACTACCGTCACGGCCGACGCGCGCGCCAACGCTCGTCGCCGTGCGACGGACGGCGCTCAGCCGTCCGTCGCCTTGAAATCGTCGGGCGAGACGGAGTCGAGGAACTCCTTGAACTTCTCGACCTCGTCCTCCCGTTCGTCGGGCATGACCAGTCCTGCCTCGGTGAGCACCGGTTCCTCGACGTGGACCGGCGCGCCGATGCGCAAGGCCACCGCGACCCCGTCGGAGGGCCGGCAGGAAACACGCATCCCTCCGTCGAAGACCAGATCCGCGTAGAACGTCCCTTCGCGCAGGTCGACGATGCGCACCTCGCGGAGGTTGCGACCGAACGCCTCGAGGAGGTTCTTGATCAGGTCGTGGGTCAGCGGCCGTGCCGGTTCGACCCCCTGCTGTTCGAGGGCGATGGCGGTCGCTTCGTTCTGCCCGATCCAGATCGGCAGATACCGATCGCCGGCGACCTCCCGCAGCAGGAGGACAGGCTGGTTCTGCGGCTGTTCGATACGAATCCCTACTATCCGCATCTCGCTCATCGCGATGCCTCCGTCCTGCTGCTCGTCGGTGGTGGGATCACCCGACAGGTACTGCCTGGAATTCTAGTGTCCTCCAGCGCATCCGTCAGGTGCCGTAGGTCACCACCTGACGGAGGGCCGTGGTCGCACTCGACGACGAATTCGTCGCCTAACGGTCGAGGGCTCCTTGCACCGCCGCTTTCACCAGGCAGGTGTGCAATGTCAACGACAGTGCGGCCAGTTCGCGCACCATCTCCTCGGCGCGCTGCCGTGCCCCGGCGTCGCGGCCCTTCGCGATCGGGCCGGCGATCTGCGCGACGAGCGCGGCCTCGCGGTCGGCGGCGAGCTTGAACGCCCGCAGGTGCCGAACCTCGAGGCCGAACTCCGCCATCGCCTTCGCCGTGCGGGCGAGCAGCACCGCGTCCTCGTCGAAGAAACCGGCCGGGCCCGGCTTGAGCAGGCCCGCCCCCACAAGCTCGGTGAGGAAGGCCGCGTCGATCCCGGCACGGGTGCACAGATCCTCGCGGCTCACCCGGATCTCGCGATCGGTGCGCAGATCCTCCGGCGAGACCTCGCCGCGGGCCACCGCCAGCGGACGCGGCCGGGTGATCCGGGTCTCGACCGATCCCACCGTGGCGGCGCCGCGGTCGATCGCCTCGAGCTGCTCCTTGATCACCTTGAGCGGAAGGTACTGATCGCGCTGCGCGGTGAGCACGTACCGCAGACGCTCGCAATCGGCGATCGAGAAGCGGCGGTAGCCCGAGGGTGTGCGTTCCGGGCTGATCAGTCCCTCGGCCTCGAGGAACCGGATCTTCGAGATCGTCACGTCCGGAAATTCCGGACGCAGGCGGTCGAGCACCGACCCGATCGACATTCCGGCCGGCGCCGGCTGGCGGGCCGCGGTCATCAGCTACCTGCGCCCTGGTTACCTCGCGGACCGGTCAGGAACACCAGCCGGAACTTGCCGATCTGCACCTCGTCGCCGTTCGCGAGAACGGCGGAGTCGACCGGCTCGCGGTTGACGTAGGTGCCGTTGAGGCTTCCCACGTCGACGACCTGGAATTCGCCCTCGTCCTGGCGGAACTCGGCGTGCCGACGGCTGACGGTCACGTCGTCGAGGAAGATGTCGCTGTCGGGATGCCGACCCGCCGAGGTGGTGGGCTGGTCGAGCAGGAAGCGCGATCCTGCATTGGGCCCCCGCTTGACGACCAGCAGCGCCGATCCGGCGGGCAGGCCCTCGACACCCGAGACGGGCGCTTCGGTGGTGGCCGAACCCGCGCCCTCCACTTCGTTCAGGAAGTCGGCGCGAAATACCGAAGTGGTCTCTGCAGGAGTCTCCTCGTAACCCGCGTTGCCGTTCTCGCTCACCGTTTCTCCTTATCCGTTCGACCACCCGGGTGATCCCGGACGGTCGCTGATTCGTTCGCCCCGTTCAGGTCCGACACGGCACACGCCATATCCGACCGTACCCCGCTCGGGGGTACTGACGCAGACAGTCGCGGTCACGTTACCTGTCGGGTCCGTCAGCCTTCCGTGATCCCGCGGTAACCTTCCGCGGCGAGCGTCTCCGCGAGCGCCTCGTCGAGGTCGTTCTCGCTGCCCATCTCCACGTCGACGAGCCAGCCGTCCTCGTACGGGCTGCTGTTCACCAGTTCGGGATTCGCGTCGAGTTCCATGTTGACGGCGGTCACCTTCGCGGTCAGCGGCGCGAACACGTCCGACACGCTCTTGGTGGACTCGACCTCTCCGAAGGACTCGCCGGCGGCGATCTCGGCGCCCGCCTCGGGCAGCTGCACGAAGACCACGTCGCCGAGTTGGGACTGTGCGTAGTCGGTGATCCCGATGCGCACGGTCGTCGCGCCCGTCCTGCGCACCCACTCGTGCTCGGGGGTGTACCGCAGATCCTCGGGTGTCGCGAAATCGGTCAAGACTGGTCCTTTCGGAGACGACGTTCGACCGGAACGTCGGATTCAGTTACCGGGCTGAGAGTATTGGCGTGGCTCGATCTCCCGCAAGGCGGACACCTCCACCTGCGGAGACTGTTCTACGGACAATGATCCGCCCGCACGGGCGACCGTGTCGACCACTCCGCCGGGAATGTTCAGCGCGGCGGCGAGAGTCGGTCCGTCACCGATGGCGGTGACGGTGTACGGAGCATCGAGTCGGCGGTCGTCGACGACGATGTCGCCGCCCGGTCCGGTGACCCACGAATCGACCCCGATGCGCACGGTCTCACCGTTCGCCCCGGCGATCTGCATCGTGTCGGCACCCGCCGCGCGCAGCTCCTGGATCATGTCGAGCAGCACCTCCGATCCGACACCCTCGCGCGGATCGTCGACGGTGAGAACCACTCCGGGCCCGGTGGCGGGTTCGGTGCCGAGTTGCGCCGACAGCGTGTACAGGCGCGTGCGGGCTTCCTCGAGTGCCGCTTCCGAGCCTTCCTGTTCGAGACTCGAGAGCGTGCGCTCGAGTTCGGTGATCTCCTGGCGCAGAGCGGCTTCGCGGCGATTGAGGTTGTCGAGCAGCACGAGCAGGTCCGCAGGGCGCGCCGAGTCGAGGTCGTCGCCGGTATCGGTCGTACGCACCTGGGTGGCGATGCCGGCGCCGAGCAGGACGACGAGAATCGCCGCGAGGACGAGGAAGACGCGTTGCGATCGGGTGGCGCGCGCAGTGCCGGTTTCGGGCGTTGCGCCGGTGTCGGGTGCGGGGCCGGGTTGTTGCGGTTCGGTCACGGTCAGGCCCCGAACAGGCGACGACGTAGGGCTGCAGCGTTTCCGAAGATGCGGATGCCGAGGACGACGATGACCGCGGTCGACAACTGGGTGCCCACGCCGAGCTGGTCGCCGAGCCACACGATCAGGGCGGCGACGAGGACGTTGAAGACGAACGACACCACGAACACCTTCGCGTCGAAGATGTCGTCGAGATAGGCGCGCAGACCGCCGAAGACCGTGTCGAGCGCGGCGACCACCGCGATGGGCAGGTAGGGCTGTACGACATCGGGTACCTGTGGGCTGAACACGATTCCGGCGCCGATCCCGATCGCCAGTGCGAGCACCGCGTAGAGCGCGTGACCGTGTTCGAGTCGCTTCACCTGTACCCCGTTTCTCCACTGCTGCCGAGTCTCCGGACCGTGGCGGCCGGAAACTCGAGATCGTCCTCCTCTGCGAGGGTGAATCCCACCCCGTAGAGCTGCTGTATCCCCGCGATGCGCAGGTAGGCGTCGCTGACGACGAAGGTCGTCTGCAGTCGGGAGGGAGATCCCACCGCCGAGACCGTGTACGGGGAGAATACGGGCCGGTTGTCGACGAGCATCGCTCCCCCGGCCTGCCGGATGGTCACCCCGGGACCCACCCGCACGCCCCCGACCTCTACGGCCTCCGCACCGGCCGCCCACAGCGCGTTGACGACCGACTGCAGGTCGCGGTCGAGGACGAGCGCGGTGGGTCGGTCCTCGATTCGCGCCGCATCCGACAGGTTCGGTCGCGCGGTGGGTTCGGTGAGGGTGACCGTGATCCCCGGACCGCGCACCGGTGTTGCCGCGGCTGCGGCCTCGGCGTCGCGGAGTCGGTCGAGGATGGTCGCGCCGTCGCCTCCGTCGGAGAACAGGGTGGTGCGTCGTTCGTCGACCGCGGCACCGAGTTCGTCCCGCTGTGCAGTGAGCGCGGTGATGCGTTCATCCCCTGCCCGGAGGGAGTCGAGGATCTCGGCGCGGGTGCTGTCGGTGCCGGCCTGCACGTCGGCGTTGTGCGCGTACGCGATGCCGATCACGAGGCCGGCGAGGAGAACTCCGGCGCCGAGCCACGCGCGCGACGCGCTCGGAGAGGTGCTCGAGCGCCCCGCAGCCCGGTCCGCGGCGGACGCAGCGTAGCCGGGGTCGAGATGATCCTCGAGGAGCGACTTCAGGAGCGAGGGCACCGGATTGCGCCGGATGCGTTCCCACGCGCGGCTCATCGGATCACCGCCCGGCCGGCACGGTCCGTGCCGTCACGACGGCCTGCCCGAGGTACAGCAGGCCGGTCCACACGTACAGGACGGTCCCCCAGATCAGGGCGGCCCAGCCGAGCGGTCCGGTGATCGGCTCCGAGGCGGGCACGGCGACGGCCCCGAGCATCAGCGGCAGCGCGCACATGAGCAGGAAGGTGGCGCCCTTGCCGAGGTAGAGCACGTCCGGCGGGGACAGTTCCCGGCGCCGGTAGACGGCCAGGGTCGGCGCCAGGACGAGTTCGCGGCCGACGAGGATCACCGCGATCCACCAAGGCACGATGTCGCGCGCCACGAGGGCGACGAGGGTGGCCACGATGTAGAGGCGGTCGACGGCGGGATCGAGAAGGGCTCCGAGGCGGGAGGTCTGGTCGAGCAGCCTGGCGAGTTTGCCGTCGGCCCAGTCGGTGATGCTACTCGCGGCCAGCAGGATCAGCGCCCAGACGTCGGCGTGGGCGACGAGGATGAGATAGAGGAAGACGGGCACACCCAGCAGCCGGACGAAGCTGAGGACGTTCGGCACGGTGAGGATGCGGTCCGATCCGCGCGCGTCGGCGGTTCCGGTCGCATCGGTCATGGTGGGGCCGCTCCGTGTTCTCGTGAGGTCGTTCTCGTGATGCCCCGCCGGAGTTCCGTTCGGGCGCGGAGTCCAGCCTTCCACAGCCGCGCGAGCGGAGATTCCGGGGTGTCAGCGCCAGGTGAAGACCGGCTGCTCGAGACCGTCGATGCGGGTGGCCCGCCGGCGCAGCACGACTTCGCGGAATTGGTAGACCACCGCGGCGGTCGGTGCGTGCACGAGGTGACCGCGGAAGGTCCACTGGATCACCGGCTTGTCGGATTCGGGGATGGTGACGAAGCGCGGGTCGACGTCGAGTTCGTCGGTGGTGACGGCGAAGAGTACGTCGACCTCGTCGGGGCTGGGCTTCAGATCGCTCACCGCGGTGTCCGACCACACGACGAACGGTGACATGACGTAACCGGAGCGGGTGATGTAGTCGTCGAGCCGGCCGAGGACGGACTCGGGGCCGAGGTCGATTCCGAGTTCCTCGTGCAGCTCGCGCAGGGCGGCCTCCTCGGGCTGCTCCCCCTCGTCCAGACGTCCGCCCGGCAACGCGAACTGGCCGGGATGTGCCCGCAGACGGGTCGGTCGCCGTGTGAGGGGCATGACGGGGTTACCGTTCCCGTCGTCGAGCACCGCCACGACGACGGCTGCGTGCCGGCGGCCGTCGAGCGGCAGTCGGCGCGAATCGAACGCGTCCAGCGCGTCGCGGACGTTGTCTCTGTCGAGAGGGTGAGCAGCGGGCATGGGTCGACAGTAGTTCGTCACAACTGCCCCGGCGGCTAGGCGCATGCCCTGGCCGGTGTCGGTGACACCGGCCTCGAGGGGGGGAGTTCTGGATATTTATGGTTTCCGTGCAGTCCGGATTATCTGCGTGGGGTGGGAGTTCTCCGAACACGGATCCCCACCCGCGGTCATAGTGGGAGCCGACGGAAAGGAGCTCGATGAACGACGTGCCCGCCGGCCTCGACCTCGATGCGCTCGATGCCTATCTGCAGACCTCCGCCCCCGACCTGTTCTCCGGTCCCCTCCGCGCGCGCCTGATCAGCGGCGGACGCTCGAATCTCACCTACGAGGTGACCGACGGCGATCTGCGGCTGGTGTTGCGCCGTCCCCCACTCGGACACGTCCTCGCGACCGCCCACGACATGGCTCGCGAGTACCGCGTCATCTCCGCGCTCGCCGGCACCGCGGTACCGGTCCCCCGCTCGCATCTGCTGTGCGAGGACGATTCGGTGCTCGGCGCGCCCTTCTATCTCATGGATCTGGTCGTGGGGACGCCCTATCGCACCGCGGAGCAACTCGAACCGCTCGGCGCCGAGCGCACGCGCGTGATCTCCGAGCGGATGGTCGACACCCTGGCCGCCCTGCACGCGGTGGACCCGGCGACCGTGGGACTCGAGGACTTCGGCCGCCCCCAGGGCTTCCTCGAGCGGCAGGTGCGGCGCTGGACCACCCAGCTCGAGAACTCGCACAGCCGGGACCTCGACGGCGCCGACGAGCTGCACCGGCTGCTCGTCGACAATCTGCCGGGCGACGGCGAGGTGGGCATCGTGCACGGCGACTACCGGCTCGACAACGTTCTCGTCGACGACGACAAGGTGGTCGCGGTGCTGGACTGGGAGATGGCCACGCTCGGCGATCCCCTCACCGATGTGGCGTTGCTGCTGGTGTACCAGCGGCTGGCGCGGGAGAACACGGAGTTCCCCGTGTCGACGGTGTCCCGCGCTCCGGGCTTCCTCGGCGACGACGAACTGCTTGCCCGGTACGAGGCCGCCGGTGGACGCGACCTGTCGGACATGGCGTTCCACCTCGCCCTGGCCTACTACAAGCTCGCGGTGATCCTCGAGGGCATCTACTTCCGGTTCCGTCAGGGCAAGACGGTCGGCGACGGGTTCGAGGAACTCGGCCGCGGCGTCGAGCCGCTGTTGCACGCCGGTATCCATGCGCTGACGAGTCGGAAGAGTTGATCTCGCGACCGTTGTCGTAGTCGCTCGGTACGCTCCGCTCATGCCGCATCCGGTGATGTTCGACGAGGCGGATCCCCTGCTAGCTCGTGTGCGCTCGCTCGCGCTGGCCCTGCCCGGCGCCTCCGAGAAGATCTCGCACGGCCGTCCGTTCTTCTCCACCCGGACGGCCTTCGCGGTCTACGGAGGCGGCGAGAAGGGCACCCGCGCACCGTTTCCCCGCTCCCTCATCGTCAAGCCCGACGAGGAGGAGCGCCGCGCGCTGCTCGAGGAACCCCACACCTATGTGCCGATGTATTTCGGGCCGTCCGGGTGGGTCGGGTACGACCTCGCCCGTCCGGAGGTGGACTGGGACGAGGTCGCCGAACTGCTCGACATGTCCTATCGGCAGACCGCGCCACCGAAACTGGTGCGCGAGCTCGACGCCCGCCTCGGCTGACGGGCGCCGAGCGGCGCGGGTTCAGCCCTGCTGGTCGCCGATGCTGACCATCCACGACACGCCGAAGCGATCGGTGCACATGCCGAACAGATCGCCCCAGGGGGCACGCTCGAGCGGCATGTCGACGCGACCGCTCTCGCTCAGCGCGTCCCACCAACCCCGGAGCACGCTCTCGTCGTCCCCGCTGAGCGACAGCGAGAAGTTCGTGCCGGGCGTGTAGTCCATGCCGTTCGGGGTGTCCGAGGCCATGAGCACGAAGCCGCGGTCGGTGGTGAGCATCGAGTGCATCACCTTGTCGTCCTCGCTCGGATCCTGCGAGGCGTTCATGTCCGCGAATCTGCTCACCGTCAGTTCGCCGCCGAACACCGACCTGTAGAACTCCATGGCCTCGCGCGCGGAATCGCGGAATGCGAGATAGGGATTGAATCGTGTGGTCATCGTGGTCCTTTCGCGGGTGCCGCAGGGCACGGATGGTGCCGCACGGAGAGTGACCGTCCGCCGACGCATTTCTCATCGTGGACGGTGCGCACCGGATCCGGGAGTGTTCGGCGCGATCCGTGTCAGGAGACCGCCACTGTGGCGCCGGCGCACTCGGGTCGGTCGATCAGGTCGGCCAGCACGGGCCCGACCGCACGTCGCGGGACCGCCCACGACGAGACGTCGCCGTCGGACACCGTTGCCTCGGCGTCGTCGCCCTTCGGGCAATCTCCGATCGCGTACCCGACGATGCTCCGGACGGAGCGAATGGCAGCATGTCTGCGCACCACGGCTGCGCCGATCACGACGATCGCTGAGCGGGTGGGGTGGGGCGATCCGAACTTCGCTGCCCGTCAGTTTCGCCGTAGCGTGGGCGTCACTCCTAGTGGCTGTCGGGCGTTGAGCTGCGCGAAGGCTCCGCAGGTGACCGGGCAAAGCTCTCGTATCTGGCATTGAGGGTTGCCGCCCGGTCGCGGAGGGCCGCACGCAGCGACTCGGGTGCGAGGACTTCGGCGGCGGTGTCGAGCGGCCAGATCGCCCAGACAGCGTGCCGCAGGTCCTCGAAGGTCACGTCGAGACGCACCCAGCCGTCTTCCTCCGGTTCCTCGGCGCGGACAGCTCGCGCGGTGTTCAGCAACTCCTCACGTCGCGTGGGTTCGACCCTGACCAGCACAGGGATGTGGTTCTTCGACAAGAACTGGGCGCTGCGCTCGGCCCAGATGCGGTCGAGGTCAACCTGCGCGGGACGCTCGGCCAGTTCCGGAAGCTCCTCGGCGGTCACCATGCGCGAGAGCCGGTACGTCCGATCCTCTCCCGACTTGGTGGCCAGCAGGTAGGTGCGGCCGCGAACGGTGACCAGACCGATCGGATCGACGGCGTGCCAGCGGGGTGCCTTGTCCGGTGCGGTGTACTGGAAGCGAAGCTTGTGCCCGGTGAGCACGGCATGGCGGACTACGCCCATCACGCCACTCGCCACGTCCTCGGTGACCAGCCGTCGTGAGAGCAGGTCGGTGTCGGGCTCGACCAGGAACCGCCGGGCCGCATCGTCCAGGCTGGTGCGGTGGCCTTCGGGCAGCGCATCGACCACCTTGCGCATCGCGGAAGCGAGCGCGGTGCCGAGGCCGAAGACCTTCTCGCCGCGGCCCGACCCGGCGGTCAGCAGCGCGAGGGCTTCGTCATGGTTCAGTCCGGTCAGCTCCGTGCGGAAGCCGGGAAGCAGGGAAAACCCGCCGTGTCGCCCGCGATCGGCGTAGACCGGGACGCCGGCAGTGGACAGCGCCTCGATGTCGCGCAGCACCGTGCGGGCGGAGACCTCCAGCTCGCCGGCGAGCTCGTCCGCGGTCATCCGACCCCGCTGGCGCAGCAGCAGCACCAGTGAGACCAACCGATCGGCTCGCATAGTTTCATTCCTATCAAAAATCATGACACAAGATGTCGCGTTTTGTTGGGAGGCTGAGTTTGCGGGCGTTGAGGACGGCGGCCACCCGGCCGCCGGGCGCTCGCAGTCGCAACGATTGGAGTGGCAATGGAACGAACAGCGGTCAACCCGGTGACATGGTCGCAGGAGATGGGATTCAACCAGGGCGAGGTCGTCGCAGGGCACACCCGGACCCTCTACATCTCGGGGCAGACCGCGATGAGCAAGGACGGCCGGCCCGAGCACGACGGGGACATCGCGGCCCAGCTCGCGCTGGCCGTGGACAACCTCGAAGCCGTGCTCGCCGAGGCCGGCATGTCCCTAACAGACCTCGTCAGGCTCAACGTGTACACCACCGACGTGGACGCGCTGTTCCCGCACTACGGCGTGCTCGCCGGGCGGCTCGGCGCCGCGGGCGTCGCGCCCACAACCACGATGCTCGGGGTGACGCGGCTGGCGATCCCCGGTCAGATGATCGAACTCGAAGGAACCGCTGTCGCGTAACGCGGCCTTGCCACTCCTGCTGCTCGTGCCGGTCTCGCCGGCGCGAGCAGCAGGAAGATGGGGAGCATACGATGCTCACGATCATGACGATCGGGGTCTATGGCTGCGATATCGGCGCCTTCTTGGAGCGGCTGCGGGAAGCGAACGTCCGCCTGTTGCTGGAGTGCGCCAGCGCCGGGGTGTCCAGGGACCCGAGTACGCCTGGACCAACTCGCTCAGGCTCCAGGCCGCCCTCGCCCAGGTGAAAATCGACTACCGGCAGGCCAATGCCCTTCTCAGCAGATCGTCTCGCGGTGCCGCGAAGTCCAAGGCACCGCGAGCCCGGCAGGGGCGCAGGCTGTGACCGCCGATCGACCGCTTCGCTGCGGCTCTGGTCCCCTTATCCACAGGAAGCCGCCGAGCCAACGTCGCGCACCGCACCGACGCGGCTGCTCGGTCGGCCGGGGGACCAGGCAAAACGCCCCCGGGACATGACGAAGCCCAGGCGAGAAACTTACTCTCACCTGGGCGTTTACGTCGGGCTGACAGGATTTGAACCTGCGACCACTTGACCCCCAGTCAAGTGCGCTACCAAGCTGCGCCACAGCCCGTCCGCGCTCTCTCCGAGCGCTCTCAGAGATTACAACAGGAACGGACCGAAACACTAATCGGCTGGTCAGCGCGTTTTCACGACCGGACGTCGGGAGCTCACTTGCGGCGGTCGCGCTTCTCCCGCACGCGCACCGAGATCCGCACGGGACTGCCGTCGAAGTTGAACTCCTCCCGCAGGCGACGCTCGAGGAAGCGGCGGTAGCCGGCCTCGAGGAAGCCCGTGGTGAACAGCACGAAGGTCGGCGGCCGCGTGGCCGCCTGGGTGGCGAACAACACCCGGGGCAGGCGACCGCCGCGCATCGGCGGCGGAGTCGCGGCCACGACCTCCTTGAGCCACGAGTTCAGGCGTCCGGTCGAGATGCGCTTGTCCCACGACTCGAGGGCCGTCTCCATGGCCGGGACGAGCTTCTGCACGGCGCGACCGGTCTTGGCGGAGATGTTCACCCGCGATGCCCACGGCACCCGCAACAGGTCGCGGTCGATCTCGCGGCCGAGTTCGTAGCGGCGATCCTCGTCGACGAGATCCCACTTGTTGAACGCGATCACCAGGGCGCGCCCGGACTCGACGACCATCGTGATGACCCGCTGGTCCTGCTCGGTGATGGGCTGCGAGGCGTCGATGAGCAGCACCGCCACCTCGGCCGCGTCGATCGCACCCCGCGTGCGCAGGGAGGCGTAGAACTCGGCGCCGGACGCACTGTTGACGCGCTTGCGCAGACCAGCGGTGTCGACGAAGCGCCACGGCTTGCCGCCGAGCTCGACGATCGAGTCCACCGGGTCGACGGTGGTGCCGGCGATGTCGTGCACCACCGACCGTTCGTCGCCGGCGAGCTTGTTGAGCAGGCTCGACTTGCCGACGTTCGGCTTGCCCACCAGCGCGACGCGGCGAGGCCCTTCCCCACCGGTACCCTCGCGGGGCGTGGCCGGCAGCTTGGCGAGCAGCTCGTCGAGCAGATCACCGGTGCCGCGACCGTGGGTGGCCGATACCGAATAGGGCTGGCCGAGTCCGAGGGACCACAGTGTCGCGGCTTCGGATTCGACACGGTCGTCGTCTACCTTGTTCGCCACGAGCAGCACCGGAGTCTTCGACCGACGCAGCACCTTCGCGACGGCCTCGTCCACGCTGGTGGCGCCCACGGTGGCATCGACGACGACGAGGATCGCGTCGGCGGTGCGCATCGCGACCTCCGCCTGGCGGGCCACGGACTGCTGCATGCCCTTCGCGTCGGGTTCCCATCCGCCGGTGTCCTGCACCATGAACCGGCGGCCGTTCCACGACGCCTCGTACGAGACGCGGTCGCGGGTGACGCCCGGGACGTCCTCGACGACGGCTTCCCGTCGGCCGATGATGCGGTTGACCAGGGTGGATTTGCCGACGTTCGGTCGGCCGACCACGGCGACGGTCGGGACCGGGACGAACTCCTCGAGGTCGCCGCCCTCGGCGAATTCGATGTCCCAGTCGCCTTCTTCCGACCACGTTCCGTCGCCGTCGAACCCGGTGTAGTCGGTACTCAGGTCGTCGCTCACAGCTTCGCTCCAGTCTGCTCGGCGACCACCGCGAGCAGCGCGGCGATCACCTCGTCGATGTTCATGTCGCTGGTGTCCACGACGACCGCGTCGTCCGCCGCACGCAGCGGGGACACCGCGCGGGTGGAGTCGAGGTGGTCGCGGCGCTGCACCGCGGCGAGGACCGCCTCGTAGTCGTCGCCGCGACCCTCGGCGATGTTCTGGTTGTTGCGCCGGTGCGCGCGGGCCTCCGCCGAAGCGGTGAGGAAGATCTTCACGTCCGCGTCGGGGAAGACGACGGTGCCGATGTCGCGTCCTTCGATCACGACGCGGTGCTCGGCGCGGCCGAGCCGCTGCTGGGCCTCGACGAGCAGGGTGCGCACCTCGGGCACGGCGGAGACCGCGGAGACCGCGGCCGTGACCTCGGCGCCGCGGATGACCTCGCGCACGTCGTCCCCGTCGAGGCGGATGTCCTCGACGGTGGGGTCGGTGCCGATCGACCACGGCAGGCCGGCGGTGACCGCGGCGATCGCGGCCGGATCGGTCAGATCGGTGCCGCGGCGCAGGGCGTGCAGCGTCGCGATGCGGTACATCGCGCCGGTGTCGAGATAGGCGGCACCGAGATGCTGCGCGAGACGCTTGGAGACGGTGGACTTGCCCGTGCCGGACGGCCCGTCCATCGCGACGACCAACGCGTCGGCCGGTGCGCCCGTCACAGCTTCACCGCCTGGTACAGGCCCCCGACCTCGTTGCGGCCGAGGACACGGAGGGTGCCGGGACGCTGGTCGCCGAGCGCCACGGGACCGATGTTGGTGCGCACGAGCCGGATCACGGGGAACCCGACCGCATCGAGCAGACGTCGCACGATGTGCTTGCGCCCCTCGTGCAGCACGAGCCGCACCAGCGACTGGCCCTCGTGGACCTCGAGCAGCGAGAACTCGTCGACGGAGGCGGGTCCGTCCTCGAGTTCGATGCCTGCCTTGAGCTGCTTGCCGACACCGCGGGCGAGCACACCCTTGACGGTCGCCAGATAGGTCTTGGGCACCTCGAAGGACGGGTGCATCAGCCGATGGGCCAGTTCGCCGTCGTTGGTGAGCAGCAGCAGCCCTTCGGTGTCGGCGTCGAGACGACCGACGTGGAACAGGCGCTGCCCGGCGGCGACGCGTTCGGAGACGATGTCGCCGACGCACGGACGGCCGAGATCATCGGACATCGTGGACTGCCAGCCGCGGGGCTTGTTCAGCACGAGGTGCACGAGATCCTTGTTGATGACGACGCGGACGCCGTCGACCCGGATCACGGCGTTCTCCGGGTCCACGCGCAGGCCCTGCTCGACGACGATGTTGCCGTCGACCTCGACGCGACCCGCGGCGATGAGTTCCTCAGCGGCGCGGCGCGAGGCGACGCCGGCCTGGGCGAGCACCTTCTGCAGCCGCACGCCTTCACCGGCGGGCAGCTGGGCGGGGCCGGCCTCGCGATGCTGGTGCCGCGCGGGACGGGCGTTGCTCACGGTCGGAACGACGCGCTGCGCGACGCGCTTGGCGGCAGGCTTGGAGGGCTTACCGGTCGAGGTGCCCTTGCGGTGCGGTTTGCGACCTCCGGCCGACTGTGCCGGTTTGCGACCTCCGGCCGACTGTGCCGGATTGCGGCCCCCGGCCGACTGGCCGGGAGTGGCCCGGCGATCGGAGCGGGGTGAGTCGGTGCGCTCCCCCGAACGGGGAGCCCCTGCGCGCCCCGAGCGGGGAGCTTCGGTGCGTCCTCCGGAACGCGGTGCTTCCGCGCGTCCCGAGCGGGATCCCCCGGTGTTGCGCGTGTTCGCGCTACGGGGATTGTTTCTTCTACGGTCCGGTGTGCCATCACGGCGAGCGGGTGTATTCACTTGGTTCCTGTCAGTTCTCTGGATCGAACTCCGCGGGCGAGAGAGTCTCGGGACGCGCGTTCCTACCCATTCTCTCAAATCGTGGGTCCGACTCGAGACTGTCGGCGATGTCGTCGATCACATCGACATCGGGCAGAAGCGGCGCAACGGGCGGCAGATCCTGCAGAGATGCCAGGCCGAGGCGTTCGAGGAACAGCTCCGTGGTGACGTAGAGCGTGCCGCCGGTCTCCGGATCGGTGCCCGTCTCGGCGATCAGATCGCGCGCGAGCAGGGTGCGCATCACCCCATCGACGTTGACGCCGCGCACGGCACCGACACGGCTGCGGGTCACCGGTTGCCGGTAGGCGATCACGGCGAGCGTCTCGAGTGCGGCGCGGGTGAGCTTGGTGCGCGCGCCACCCTGCAGCAGCTTCTCGACGTAGGGCGCGAAATCGCGGCGCGTGTAGAAGCGCCAGCCGTCGCCCGCGAACCGCAGGTCGATGCCGGATCCGCGCGCGGTGAGGTCCTGTGCGAGACGCCGCAGCGCGGCCTCGGCGCGGTCGGCGGTGACCCCGATGGCGGTCGCGAGCTGCTCGGTCGGCGCGGGGGTATCGACGACGAGCAACAGTGCCTCGAGTGCCGCAGTGAGTTCGTCGGCGGCGATCTCGAGAAGTTCACCGTCCCACGCGCGTTCCGGCGCAGCAGTGTCTTCGTCACGTTCCCGCGCGGTGTCGTCCGTGCTCCCCGGCGCAGCGTCACTCTCGGGCGCAGCATCGTCCGCGTGCTCCCGCGCGACGGTGTCGTCGCTCACCCGTAGTCCTCCTCGAAATCGATGGCCTCCCCGTCGGTCTCCCCCGTCCACGCGACCTGCAGATGTCCGAGCGGGTCGGGTTGTTCGAAGGTGACGGCACGTTCGCGGTAGAGCTCGAGCAGCGCGAGGAACCGGGCGACGACGAGCAGTCCGAGATCGCAGTCGGCGACGAGTTCGTCGAATCCGACCCAGACGCCGGCGCCGCGGGCGCGCAGCAGACCGAGGATGTGGGCGGCCTGTTCGGGAACCGACACCTTCGGAGTGTGCAGGTGGTCGAGGCCGACGGTCGGTGGTGGTTTCGGCCGGAACGCCGCGGCCGCGATCTCGGCGAAGCGGTGCGCGTCGACACCGAGCACGACCTCCGGTACGAGATTCTCGTAGCACTCCTCGAGCGACACCGCGCGCGGATAGCGGCGCAGGGCGGCGGCCTCGAGGGCGGCGAACTGTTCGGCGATCTGCTTGTAGGCCCGGTACTGCAGCAGACGCGCGAACAGCAGGTCGCGGGCTTCGAGCAGGGCGAGGTCCTCGGGGTCGTCGACCTCGCCCGCGGGTAGCAGCCGGGCGGCTTTGAGGTCGAGCAGGGTCGCGGCGACGACCAGGAACTCGGTGGTCTGATCGAGGCCGAGTTCGGGACCGAGTTTACGGGTGTAGGCGATGAAGTCGTCGGTGACCTCGTGGAGAGCCACCTCGGTGACGTCGAGGCGACGCTGCGAGATGAGGGTGAGCAGCAGGTCGAACGGGCCCTCGAAGTTGCGCAGGCGCACATGGAAGCCCGAGGTGGTCTCCTCGACCTCCGGCCGGTCCGGTTCGGTGGGTTCCTCGAGGACCACCGCGTCGGCCCCCGCTTCGGGTGCCGTGCCGGTGTCCGCGGTGTCGTGAACGGGAGCGTGCACGGGGCTCAGCGACCGCTCCGGTGGATCACTTCCCGCGCGAGTGCGCGGTACGATTCGGCGCCGGCAGAGGTGGGCGCCCAGCGGGTGATGGGTTCGCCGGCGACGCTGGTCTCGGGGAACTTGACGGTGCGGTTGATGACGGCGTCGTAGACGAGATCGCCGAAGACCTCCACGACCCGCGACATCACCTCACGACCGTGCAGGGTGCGCTGATCGAACATGGTGACGAGGATGCCGGCAACGGTCAGCTTCGGGTTGAGCCGGTCGCGGACCTTGGCGACGGTGTCGTTGAGCAGTGCCAGGCCGCGCAGGCTGAAGAACTCGCATTCCATGGGGATGAGCACCGAGTCGGCGCAGGCGAGCGCGTTGACGGTGAGCAACCCCAGCGACGGCTGGCAGTCGACGAGGATGTAGTCGTAGCGGTCGAGCATCGGGTACAGGGCGCGGCCCAGGGCCTGTTCGCGGCCGACCTCGGAGACGAGCTGGATCTCGGCCGCCGACAGGTCGATGTTGCTCGGCAGCAGGTCGAGGCCCTCGACGTGGGTGCGCACGAGCACGTCGTCGGTGGACACCCGCGGTTCGACGAGCAGGTTGTGCACGGTGAGATCGAGATCGTGGTGGGCGACACCGAGTCCGGCGGACAGTGCGCCCTGCGGGTCGAGGTCGACGAGCAGGACGCGGCGCCCGTACTCGGCGAGGGACGCCCCGAGGTTGATGGTCGAGGTGGTCTTGCCGACCCCGCCCTTCTGGTTGCACATCGCGATGATGCGGGCCGGTCCGTGGGTGGACAACGGCACCGGTTCCGGGACGGGACGGCGTGGCCGGCCGGTCGGTCCGAGATCGGGCTCGGCAGCGGTTCCGGAGGTGGTGGAAGGCTCGGTGGTGGACGTTCTGTCGGTGTCCTCGCGGCCGTGTGCGTCGACCGGGACGGTGTTCGACCGGAGGTGCTCCGGCTCCGTGTACGTGGCGGGTGGCCGAGGTGTGCCCACGTTCGGTACTCCCCCTGTCTTGCGACCCGGATGTCTTCTCGTCGACCCGTCGGGTGACCCGGCGGCTCGTCCCCAGAACGCTACCGCTTCGTCGGCAGGATCACCGCACGGACACGCGTCCCCTGCGGAGTCGGTCATCGTGCCCGCGGATGCGCCTGCGCCCATACCTCGCGGAGGGCACCGGCGGTGACCAGGGTGTATATCTGCGTGGTCGTCACAGAAGCATGCCCCAGTAACTCCTGTACCACGCGTACCTCGGCGCCACCGTCGAGCAGGTGCGTCGCGAAGGAGTGCCGCAGCGTGTGCGGCGACACCCCGACGTCGACTCCGGCGCGCTCGGCGGCGGTCTGCAGCACCTTCCACGCGCTCTGCCGCGACAGGCGGCCGCCGCGCGCGTTGAGGAAGACCGCGGCGGTGCGGCCGGTTGTCAGGGCGGGTCGTCCCCGCACGAGATAGGCGTCGAGCGCGCCGAGCGCCGGGCGTCCGACCGGGACGAGTCGCTGTTTGCCGCCCTTGCCGCGCAGCAGCACGGAGCGTGATTCGGTGTGGATGTCGTCGACGTCGAGCCCGACGGCCTCGGAGATGCGGGCGCCGGTGGAGTACAGCAGTTCGAGCAGGGCGCGGTCGCGCATGCTGCGGGGTCCGTCGGCGTCGCGGCCGGCGGCGTCGAGGATCGCGGTGACCTGGTCGACGGTCAGCGCCTTGGGCAGGCGACGCCCGGGCGCCGGGGGTTTGACGGTGCGGGCGACGTCGACCGGGGTCTGTCCTTCGGCGGCGGCGAAGCGGTGGAGGCCGCGCACGGCGATCAGGGCGCGGGCGGCCGAGCTCGCTGCCAGCGCCGGGCGGTTGCGTTCCGGGTCTCCGCGGCGCAGGCTCGCGGCGAAGTCGCTGATGTGGTGTTCGTGCACGTCGGCGAGGTCACCGATGTGGATGTCGGTGAGGTGTTCGACGTAGCGCAGCAGGTCGCGGCGGTAGGAGGCGAGGGTGTTCGTCGCGACCCCCCGTTCGACGGTCAGGTGCGCGAGATAGGCGTCGAGTTGCCCGGTGAGTGTCGGGGACGGCTGCGGAGCGACCTGCGTGGCGGGACGCTCCTCACCGGGCAGCACTGCTCACCCCTCCGCGCGCGTGCGGGCGAAGGTGGTGGGCCGGTCCGGCCACGGCGCGTCCGGTGCGCGGGTCGCGGTGCCCGTCGCGCGGGCGGTTGCGAACGCGAGGAGACCGGACACCGCGGTGGCATTGACGATCTCCCCGCGCAGCACCATCGCCACGGCCTCGTCCACCGGGACGCGGCGGACCTCGAGATCGGCCTCCTCGTGCTCGGGTTCGGGCCGGTCGACCTCGCTCAGGCCGCGGGCGGCGAAGACGCGCACGGCTTCGTCGGTGAATCCGGGTGAGAGCGCGATGTCGACGAGGAGTTCCCAGTCGGCGGCGGCCAGGCCGGTCTCCTCGGCGAGTTCGCGGCGGGCGGTGTCGAGGGGGTCCTCGCCGGGTGCGTCGAGCAGCCCGGCGGGCAGTTCCCACAGTCGCCGGCCGAGCGGGTGCCGGTACTGGTGCACGAGCACCACCCGGTCCTTCTCGTCGACGGCCACCACCGCGACCGCACCGTGGTGTTCGACCACTTCGCGTTCGGCGGTGTGCCCGTCGGGCATCGCCACGTTGTCGACGCGCAGCGACACGATGGCGCCCGTGTAGATCCGCCGGCTGTCCAGGGTGCGGAAGTCGTGTCGCTGCGCCATGTCGACTACTCGGCGTCGCCGGCGGTGGACGTCGACGCGGTCGAGCCGACCGATTCCTCGGAGGTGCTGTTCTCGCCGTGGATGTCGACCGGGAGTCGCTCGGCCGCCTTGTACTGCAGTGCCGCGGCAACGAGGCCGGAAAACAGCGGGTGCGGGCGGGTGGGCCGGCTCTTGAGTTCCGGGTGCGCCTGGGTGGCGACGAAGAACGGATGCTGCTCGGCCGGGTACTCGACGAACTCGACGAGCCGCCCGTCCGGGGAGGTGCCGGAGAACACCAGACCGGACTTGGCGATCTTGTCGCGGTAGGCGTTGTTGACCTCGTAGCGGTGCCGGTGCCGTTCGGAGACCTGCTCGCTGCCGTAGGCCCTGGCCACGACCGAGCCCTTCTTCAGCGTGGCCGGGTAGGCACCGAGACGCATGGTGCCGCCGAGATCGGCCTCACCGGCGACCGCCTGTTCCTGGTCCGCCATCGTGGAGATCACCGGGGCGGTGGTGTCGGGATCGAACTCGGTGGACGACGCGTCCTCGATGCCGACCGACCGCGCGGCCTCGATGACGACACACTGCAGGCCCAGGCACAGGCCGAGCAGCGGGATCCGGCGGGTGCGGGCGAACCGGATGGCGCCGAGCTTGCCCTCGATGCCGCGGATGCCGAAGCCGCCGGGGATCAGGACGGCGTCGACGTCGCCGAGGTGCTTCTCGGCACCGGCCTCGGTCTCGCACTCGTCGGAGGCGACCCAGCGGATCTTGACCTTCGCGCGGTGCGCGAAACCGCCGGCGCGCAGCGCCTCGGTGACCGACAGGTAGGCGTCGGGCAGGTCGATGTACTTGCCGACGAGCGCGACCTCGACGGTCTCGCGGGGGTTGTGGACCCGCTCGAGCAGGTTGCCCCACACGGTCCAGTCGACGTCCCGGAAGGGCAGGCCGAGCTGGCGCACGACGTAGGCGTCGAGTCCCTCGCTGTGCAGCACCTTCGGGATGTCGTAGATGCTCGGCGCGTCGGGGCAGGAGATGCAGCCGGCGACGTCGACGTCGCACATCAGCGAGATCTTCGCCTTGAGCGAGGCCGGCACGTCGCGGTCGCAGCGCAGTACGAGCGCGTCGGGCTGGATACCGATGTTGCGCAGCGCGGCCACCGAGTGCTGGGTCGGCTTGGTCTTCAGCTCACCGGACGGCCCGAGATAGGGCACGAGCGAGACGTGCAGGAAGAAGCAGTTGTCGCGGCCGACCTCGTGGCGCACCTGGCGGGCGGCCTCGAGGAAGGGCTGCGACTCGATGTCGCCGACGGTGCCGCCGATCTCGGTGATCACCACGTCGGGGGTCTGGCCCTCGGAGTCGGGTGCGGCCATCGCGAGGATGCGGCGCTTGATCTCGTCGGTGATGTGCGGGATGACCTGCACGGTGTCGCCGAGATATTCGCCGCGGCGTTCCTTGGCGATGACCGTGGAGTACACCTGCCCGGTGGTGACGTTCGCGTCGGCGGACAGGTCGCGGTCGAGGAAGCGCTCGTAGTGGCCCACGTCGAGGTCGGTCTCGGCGCCGTCCTCGGTGACGAAGACCTCACCGTGCTGGAACGGGTTCATCGTGCCGGGGTCGACATTGAGGTACGGGTCGAGCTTCTGCATCGTCACGCGCATGCCGCGTGCGGTGAGCAGAGTGCCCAGGCTCGACGCTGTGAGCCCCTTGCCGAGAGAGGACGCGACGCCCCCGCTGACGAAGATGTGCTTGGTAGGGGTACGCGAGTGGCGTGACTGTGGCAAAGAAGCTCCCGTGACGTCAGGTGCAGGACTTTTGGACTGATGCGATACAGCTGGGGCCTGCCGACCCACGGAACTTCACGGTAACACCTCCGTGGGCGGGCGCGTACCCGACTCGCGATTGCCGACCCCCGGTGCAATCGACGTCACAGGCGGCGACGCTCAGCGGGCCGGGGAGCCGACGGTGACGGCGGTGGCGCTCGGCCCCGTCCCGTACCGGCCGGTGCCCCCGTCGTACTGCTCGCGCAGCGCCAGAACCGTCGTCAGGCGCCCCGATTCGCGGTCGAGATTGTCGACCGTGGACAGGCCCGCGGCGAGCGCGGCGTCGGCCCGCACGACGGCGATCGGTCCGTTGCCCTCCGCTGCCCCCGTGCGGCCGGCGAGCACCGCGCCGGCGCCGCGGCCGTCGACGACTCCGGCGAAGCGCGCGATGAGCGACCCGCGATTGCCGGCGCGTTCGGCGTTGCCGCTGTGGTCGCCGGTGACAACGAGGGCGCTCTGGGCCGGTTCGACCTGACCGTCCTCGTAGGTGACGAAACCGCCGCTGCGCAGCGTGGTCAGGGCGAGGGCGCGTTCCTCGGGAGTGCTGCGCGGTTGCCCGGTGCCCGGATCGACGAGCAGCACCGCGCCGAGCAGATCCCCGGCGAGACTGCCCGGGTCGACGGCGCCGGTCTGCAGTTCCACGCCGGCGGGCACGACGTTGGTGACGGTTGTGCGGAGCTGGTCGGTGCCGGAGGCGTCGACGAACGAATCGGTCAGCGCGATCCGGGCGGTGACCCGGCCGCCGGCATCACCGACGGACCGCACGACGGCGTCGACGTCCTCGGGTGCGGCGTCCGGGGTGGTCACGAGAAGGACGGTGCGGTCGAGGAGTTCGTCGCGCACGATCCGCGGGCCGACGGTCGAGTCGAACCCGTCGGCGGCGAGCAGTTGTGCCTCGAGCCGGCTGCCGTGGTCCTCGGCCTCCTGGATCTCGCGGCGCAGCTCGGCCTTGTCGTCGCGCAAGCCGGAGACGACGCTGTCGGCCAGCAATCCGGAGCCGAGCACGATCCCGACCGCCAGGCCGAGGAACACCGCCACCAGGGAAACGACGTGATGGCGCATCGAGATCACGCGCGCAGACCCCGAATCCACTCGACGGCGGAGTCCCACCACTGCCGGGCGAGTTCGACGACGTCGGCACCGAGATTGGACACGGCGAGTGCGGCGATCACGGCGATGAGGGCCGCGAAGACGAGCAGGGCGATCACGCCGCCCGAGACGCGGCTGCGGTAGAGGGTGGCCACCGCCTTCGCATCGACGAGTTTCGGCCCGACCTTCAGACGGGTCATCACCGCCGACGGATTGGTGTCGCGACGGCCGTGGTCGAAGAACTCGTCGAGCGAGACAGTGCTGCCGACGGTCACCACCAGCGCCGCACCGTGATGCTCGACGAGCAGCAGCGCCAGGTCGGTGGGGGTGCCGACGGCGGGGAAGGTCATCGCGCCGATGCCGAGATCCTGTATCCGCTCGAGACCCGGGGCGTGGCCGTCCGGGTCGGCGGGCAGCACCACTTCGGCGCCCGATTTGAGGGTGGAAGTGCCGATCTCGTCGGGGTCGCCGACGATGAGGTCGGGGCGATAGCCCGCCTTGGAGAGGGCGTCCGCGCCGGGGCCGACGCCCACCAGGATCGGTGAGTACTCCTTGATGAACGGCTTGAGATCCTTGAGGTCCTGCACATGCCCGGGGCCGTCGGAGACGACGACGACGTGCCGGTCGCGCAGGTCCAGGTCGATGTCGGGGATGCCGACGCCGTCGATGAGCAGCGGGCTCTCCGAGCGGATGAACTCGATGGTGTTGCCCGAGAACGCCTCGAGATGATCGACGAGCCCGGTTCGCGCCTCGATCATGCGGTCGGAGATCTCGATGTCGGTCTGCTCGTCGCCCTCGATGAGCAGCTTCTCCCCCGCGTACACGCCACCCTCGTGCACCCGGACCTTCGCGCCGTCCTTGATCTTCTTGAAGACCTCGGTGCCGACGTTGTCGACGAGCACGATGTCGTGCGCGACGATCACTTCGGGACCGAGATTCGGGTACCGGCCCGAGATCGACGGGGACGCGTTGATCACCGCGGTGACGCCCGCCTCGACGAGCGCGTCGGCGGTGACACGATCGAGGTCGATGGCGTCGAGGACGACCACGTCGCCGGGACCGATCCGGCGCAGCAGCTTCGCGGTGTTCCTGTCGACCCGGGCAATGCCACTCACTCCGGGCAACGTTTCGTTGTTACGGGACAGCAGCGCCGGCATCTTCATGCAAGAGATGATGCGCCGGTATACGAGTGAGGTTGTGGAGGCGCGCCGGTAGTCGTGTGAACATCACCCCGGCGCGCCGGGCGGGTCAGCCGGTGCGCTCGGCGTGGGCGACGGCCAGCAGTTCCTCGGCGTGCGCACGTCCGGTCTCGGTATCGTCGAGACCGGCGAGCATGCGGGCCAGTTCGGTAACCCTCTCCTCCTCGCTGAGGGTGCGCACCCCGCTGCTGATCACCCCAGCCCGGTCGTCGACCTTGTCGACGACGAGATGGGTGTCGGCGAACGCCGCGACCTGCGGCAGGTGCGTGACCACGATGACCTGGTGGGTGCGCGACAGGCGCGCGAGACGCCGGCCGATCTCGACGGCGGCGCGGCCACCGACCCCGGCGTCGACCTCGTCGAAGACCATCGTCGCGCCGCGCTCGGAACCGGCGAGCACCACTTCGAGGGCGAGCATGACGCGGGAGAGCTCACCGCCGGACGCGCTGCGGGCGAGCGGGCGGGCCGGGGCGTCGCTGTGCGGAGCGAGCCGGAACTCCACCTCGTCGATCCCGGATTCGCCGGCGTGCAGGAGCCGGTCGCCGACCGACAGCGGGGCGGTGTCGCTCACGGTCGCCGCGCGGTCGGCGATGTGCACGTCGAGCACGGCGCGCCCCATCGCGAGGCCGGACAGTTCCTTGCTCACGGCCTTCGCGAGTTTGCCGGCGACCTTGTGCCGCGCCGCCGACAGCGCGGTGGCGGTCTCCGCGGTCGCGGCGGCCTCCGCGTCGACCTCGGCGGCGAGCTTGTCGATCGCCTCCGCGGAGACGTCCAGTCCGGACAGGCGTTCGCGGGCCTCGCGCGCCCACTCGAGCACGCCGTCTATGTCGGCGGCGTACTTGCGGGTGAGGTTCTTCAGTTCCGCCTGCCGGTTGAGCAGGGTCTCGAGCGCGCTCGGGTCGGACGGCAGGTCGGACAGATAACCGGAGATGTCGCCGGTGACGTCGGTGACCACCGCGATCGCCTCGCCGAGGCGGGGCCCGAGCTCGCGCAGGGCGGGATCGTCGCAGCCCTCGAGGCGGGCGCGGGCCTCGCCGAGCAGGTCGAGTGCCGCCGAGTACGCGTCGGCGTCGCCGCTGTCGTCGCCGGCGAGGGCGTTGTGCGCGACGGTGGCCGCCTCGCGCAGCGAGTCGAGGTCGGACAGGCGCCGCACCTCGTCGACGATGCGGGTGTCCTCCCCCGGTTCGGGTGCGACGCGGTCGATCTCGTCGAGACCGAAGTGCAAGCGATCGGCCTCCTGCGCGAGCTCACGCGACCGTTCGGTGCGTTCCTGCAGTTCGGCGCGGGCCTCGAGCCAGCGGCGTCGCCGGGTTCGGTAGCGGTCGAGCAGACCGGCGACGGTCTTGCCGCCGAACCGGTCGAGCGCGGCGCGCTGCTCGTCGGGACGCAGGAGCCGCAGCTGGTCGTTCTGGCCGTGCACGGTCAGCAGCGGCCCGGTGAATTCGGACAGCACCCCCACCGGCACGCTGCGTCCGCCGAGGTGGGCGCGGGAGCGGCCGTCGCTACCGACGGTGCGCACGGCGATGATGCTGCCGTCCTCGTCGCGCTGGGCGCCGGTGGCCTCGAGCAGTTCGGCGATCTGCTGTTCGATGTGGCTGGGCGCCGGTTCGATCTCGAAGCGTCCTTCGACCACGGCGCGGTTGGCGCCGACCCGTACCCGGGAGGGGTCGGCGCGCACCCCGGAGAGCAGATGCAGGCTCGTGACGACCATCGTCTTGCCGGCACCGGTCTCGCCGGTGAGCACCGTCAGTCCCCCGTGGAAGCGCGCGTACGCCTCGGAGATCACACCCAGGTTGTCGATCCGGATCTCTGCGAGCATCTCAGAGTTTCCTTCCCCGCCAGCCCTTCACCGGAAGTTCGAACTTGCGCACCATCCGATCCGCGAACGGTGCCGAATCGAGCCGCACCCAGCGGACCGGATCGCATCCTCGCACCACTTCGAGCCGGGCCCCGGCCGGGACGTCGATGATGCGGCGACCGTCGCAGAAGACCACCCCGTCGTGGCCGCCGGCGAGGGTCTCGACGGCGATGATCGACTCGGGGCTGGTTACCAGCGGGCGCGCGAACAGAGCGTGTGCGTTGCTCGGGATCACCAGCAGCGCTTCGAGTTCGGGCCAGACGATCGGTCCGCCGGCCGAGAAGGCGTAGGCCGTCGATCCCGTCGGGGTGGCGACGAGGACACCGTCGCAGCCGAACGACGAGACCGGACGACCGTCGACCTCGAGCACCACCTCGAGGACCCCGAGCCGCGACTTGTTCTCGAGACTCGCCTCGTTGAGCGCCCACCCGCGGTCGAGGACCTCGGCGTCCATGCGCACCGTCACGTCGAGCGTCATGCGTTGTTCGACGCGGTACTCGCGGCGCACCACCTGCATGAGCGCTTCCTCGAGGTGTTCGGCCTCGGACTCGGCGAGGAAACCGATGCGGCCGAGGTTGATCCCGAGGACGGGCACCGCCGAGTACTGCGCGAGTTCGGCGGCCCGCAGGAAGCTGCCGTCGCCCCCGAGGACGATCACCATCTCGCAGCCGGCGGCCGCCTCCGGTCCCGGTTCGACGACGCTGATGAAACTGCCCGGCAGGGCGAGGACGCCGAGTCCGTTGCTCACCGCCTCGTCGTCGAGGGTGCGCAGACCGATACCGGCCTCACCGAGCATCTTGGCGACCCGCAGCGCGGTGCCGGCGATCTCGTCGCGCCCCGAATGGGAGACCAGCAGGATCTCCCGGCCCGATCGCACCGCGCCCTCCGCGGCGGTCTCTTCGCTCACTGTGGTCCTTCCTGCACCGCACGCTCGATCAGTTCGACCACCGCAGGGTCGAGTTCCGCCGGCCCCGGCTCTCCGGCCCGCAGCCACAGGAAGTACTCGACGTTCCCGGACGGTCCGGGCAGCGGACTCGCCACCGCTCCGAGGGTGAGCAGACCCTGGCGTTGCGCTTCGCGCGCGACGTCGAGCACCGCCTCGGTGCGCAGCGCCGGATCGCGCACCACGCCACCGCTGCCGACGCGGTCCTTGCCCACCTCGAACTGCGGTTTGACCATCGGCAGCAGGTCGCCGCCGGGGGCGACGCAGGCGACGAACGCCGGCAACACCAACTTCAGCGAGATGAACGACAGGTCCGCGACCACCAGGTCGACACGCCCGTCGATCGTCTCCGCGTCGATGCTACGCACATTCGTTCGATCGATCACGTGGACACGCTCGTCGGACTGCAGGCGCCAGATCAGCTGGCCGTAGCCGACGTCCACTGCGACGACCTCCGCGGCACCCTCGTGCAGCAGGACATCGGTGAAACCGCCGGTTGACGCGCCGGCGTCGAGGCAGCGACGCCCCGACACCTGCAACCCCTGCGGCGTGAACGCCTCGAGGGCGCCGAGGAGCTTGCGGGCACCGCGGGACGCCCAGGAGACCTCGTCGCTCCCCTCGGTGACGATCAACGGCGTGTTCGGTTCGACGGCGGTCGCCGGTTTGGAGGCCACGGTGCCGGCGATCAGCACCCGACCTGCGGCGATCAGTTCGCTGGCGTGCTCGCGTGAGCGCGCCAGACCCCGCCGCACCAGTTCCGCGTCGACGCGTGCCCGGCGTGCCACGTCAGATCTTGTCCACGGTCGACAAAGCCTGCACGAGGACCTCGTGGGCTCGTTCGAGCAGGTCGGCCTGCTCGAGCAGCACGGACTGATCGGCGCTCTCGGCACCGGGGACGGATGCGCCCTCGCGGACACGCGCCAGCAAAGCGTCGACCTCCTCGCGGACGTGTGCGGGATCGACGGTGGGGCGTGCGCCGGGAAGGTGTTCGCCCGGACGTGGAATCGGCGTGCTCATCGCCGTCCACGCTAGTCGATGGATGCGACCGGGCTACACCCTCCGGTGCGGATCAGACCGTCGCCGCCCACGCGTCCACGACGGACCGCGCCCGCTCGTCCACCGGACGGACCTGTCCGAATCCGGGGTTGGCCCAGGCGATGTCGAGCAGACCCCGCAGCGCCTCCATCGGATCGGCGGCCGACGGCGCGGCGGCGAGGTGAAGATCACCCCCGACGACCGTGACGTCCCACGAGTCGTGCGATGCGACACGGAGCCGGTCGGCCGGCTGATCGAGACTCGTGAGCGAGGCCGCGACGTAGGTCGGGCGCTGCTCGGCCGGAGCCCGCAGCAGATCGTCGACGGTGCTGACCCCGGTCAGCACGAGCAGGGAATCCGCACCGACGGCGTTGGCGCCTTCGATGTCGGTGTCCAACCGGTCACCGATGACGAGGGGACGACGGGCACCGCCGCGACGGATCGCGTCCTCGAGCAGCGGAGCTGCAGGTTTGCCCGCCACGATCGGGGTCGCGCCGGTGGCGTTGTGCACCGCCGCGACCATCGACCCGTTGCCGAGGACGAGTCCGCGCTCGGTCGGCAGAGTCGAGTCCACGTTGGTGGCCACCCACAGAGCGCCTGCGCGGACGGCGAGCGTCGCCTCCGCCAGGATCGCCCATCCGGTGTCCGGGGAATGCCCCTGCACCACCGCCACCGGATGCGCGTCCGCGGACCGAACCGGGGTGAGGCCGACACCGGCCACCTCCTCGGCCAGGGCCTCGGTGCCGACGACGAGCACCGGAACGCCGGCCGGGAACCGCTCGGCCAGCAGGCGCGCAGCGGACTGCGAGCTCGTCACCACCGACGAGTCGTCGGCCGGGAAGCCGAGTTCTCGCAGGTGCAGGGCGACCTCCGACGGCCGGCGGCTGGCGTTGTTCGTCACGTACAGAACGGTGTCGTCACCGGCGGCCAGCGCCTCGCGGGCACCCGGGACGGGTTCGGCGCCCCGGTAGACGGTGCCGTCGAGGTCGAGCAGCAGGACGTCGTAGATCCGACGCAGACTGTCGCTGGAAGCCGTACTGCCGGAAACGTCGGTGCCGTCGGTCACGGCGACTCTCCGGTGAGCTCCTCCACCCGCTCCTCGGCGTCGGTGACGCCTTCGATGTCCGCGCCTGCGGAGTGCAGGAACCATTGCAGGCCTTCTTCGGTCCGCCCGGCGGCGACGAGAGCGTCGGCGTAGGCGTAGAAGAGACGGGCAGCCGGTGTACCGGTCCGCTCGGGGTCGAGATCGGGCGTCTGCAGGGTGACGACGGCCTGGTCGTACTGACCGAGATCCATGCGGGCACCGGCGAGGACAATCCGCAGCTCTGTCGCCTCGTCGCCGGTCAGCTTGCGAGCTTCCTCGCTCCGGCCCAGTTCGAGCGCCTTCTCGGGGCGACCGAGACCGCGTTCGCAGTCGGCCATCACGGCGAGCAGTCCGGTACCACCGGACATGCGACGTGCTGCGCGGAGTTCGGACAGCGCCTCCGCCCACTCCCCGGCGTGGTAGGCGGTGATGCCGGCGGCCTCGCGGACGACCGCGATACGGCCGGCGCGCTGACGGGCGGCGCGAGCATGGGTGAGCGCGGCGCGAGGATCGTCGTCGAGCAGACGACCGGCCATCACCAGATGCCGGGCGACGGAGTTCGCGTTCGACTTGTCCAGGCTCAGCAGATCGCGGCGGATCGTCGGGTCGAGCTCGGATGCCTCGACGTCGTCGGGGATGTCCGGCTCGTCCGGACGTGCATCGCGACGCTGCGGTGCGACGCCATCGCGCCCGCGACCCGGACCGAATCCACCTTCACCGCCACGACGACGGGGTGCTCCCTCGCCACGACGGTCACCGGACTGGGGGCCACGGCGGTCGCCGGAATAGCCTCGCCGGTCGCCGCCACCTCGCTGGTCACTGCCTCGCTGGTCGCCGCCACGACGATCGTCGCGGTTGCCGTAGCTGCGCTCACCGCCGGGACGGTCCGAACCCTGACGGGGACGGTCGCCGTACTGCCGACCACGCTCGTCGCCGCGGCTCGACCGGTCATCGCTGCGGCGGGGGCGGTCGTCGCCTCCGGAACGTTCGCGGTAGGGACGGTCGCTGCGACCGGAACGAGCGTCGTCGCGGCCGCGATCCCGGCGGTCTCCGCCCTGGAAGGAACGGCGGTCGTCGCCACGCTGGGAGCGCTGATCGTCACTGCGCTGGGGGCGCCGATCGTCACTGCGCTGGGGGCGCCGATCGTCGCTCCGGTGCGGGCGCCGATCGTCACCGCGCTGCGGACGGTCGTCTCGTCCGGACGAACGTCCGGCGGATCCGTAGCCACCCTGCCGGCGGTCGTCGCCGCGTCCACGCTCGTCGCGGTCGCGGGGTGCGCGCTCGTCGCGGTCGCGGGGTGCGCGCTCGTCGCGGCTGTCGCCGGCGCGTTCCTCGCGCTCGTTCTTGCGGCCCGACCACGGAGTGGATCCTCCACTCCTGAAGGACCGACGTTCACCGTTGCCGTCGGACACAGAAAAATCCTCTCATGAAAACACGAAAGGGGACCCAAACGAGTGGGTCCCCTTTCGGAACGGGTGTTCGGCGGTGTCCTACTCTCCCACACCCTGTCGAGTGCAGTACCATCGGCGCAGACAGGCTTAGCTTCCGGGTTCGGAATGGGACCGGGCGTTTC
>NZ_JAIFKB010000009.1:0-235343 GCF_019641445.1 Rhodococcus sp. DMU2021 | reverse complement strand
CTGATCGGCGCGGACGGGGAGACCGACAACCGTACCGTCGTCGAAACCGTCCTCGAGCTGTGCGGCAAGGGCCGTGACGAGTTCGATTTCGTCACCGACCGCCCCGGCCACGACCTGCGGTACGCCATCGACGCGACCCGACTGCGCACCGAACTGGGCTGGGCGCCCCGCTACCGCGACTTCCGTGAGGGGCTGGCCGCGACCATCGCCTGGTACCGCGCCCACGAGCAGTGGTGGACGCCACAGAAACGGGCCACCGAGGCCGCCTACAGCCGCACCGAGCGCGTTCTTGAGATCTAATCAATTGGGGTGTATGGAGATTGGGCCGACGTACCTATCGGTTGATGGTTGGCAGCCCCATAGCTAGGTACCTCCATCCAGCATCCTCCCACCGCGCTTGCTCCAAACACTGCCGACCATCAAGCACTACGCGTGAACGCACGGTCGTCGCTAATTCGGAAGGATCGAGATCTTTGAACTCGCTCCATTCAGTTAGCACAAGGACGGCGTCCGCTCTCTCGCATGCCTCAAACGAATTTGTAGCGTAATTCAGTGTAGGAAAAATCCGACGAGCGTTATCCATTGCCTGCGGGTCGAATATGGAGACGGCAGCCCCCTCAAGCTGAAGTTGCCCGGCTACACTTAGAGCGGGGGAATCACGAACGTCGTCAGACCGAGGCTTGAAAGCGGCACCCAGAACTGCGAGTCGAGCACCGAGCACCGATCCTCCGCATGCATGGCGTGCAAGCTCCACCATCTTTGTTCTACGACGCATGTTGATGCTATCTACTTCGCGAAGGAAATGAAGGGCTTCACTGGCACCCAGCTCACCTGCACGAGCCATCAAGGCACGGATATCCTTGGGAAGGCACCCGCCACCAAAACCCAATCCACTGGTCAGGAAACTGCGCCCGATCCGAGGATCCAATCCGAGTATATTTGCCAAATCGCTTACGTTCGCACCTGCCGGCTCGCAAATTTCGGAAATTGCGTTGATGAATGAGATTTTCGTTGCCAGGAACGCGTTGGCCGCGGACTTGGAAAGCTCGGCCGTCGCGAGGTCGGTTATTATTATCGGAACTTCTTCGTCGACCAATTTCCGATAGACTTCACGCAATAAATCCTCGGCGCGCCCAGAGAGACCTGACGCAAGCCCGATCACTAGTCGATCGGGCGTCAAAGTGTCCTGTACAGCGAATCCTTCCCGTAAGAACTCCGGGTTCCAAGCGAGTTCGAGAGCACCGCCGACAGGCGCCAGTTTGCGCGCGCGCTCCGCAATCATTTCGGTCGTACCTACGGGAACCGTTGATTTTCCCACAAGTACAGCAGGTTCGGTAAGCAAGGGCGCCAAGCGGTCGACCACCGAAAGAAGCTGTGTGAGGTCTGCCGCGTACTCACCCTGCCTCTGCGGTGTACCTACGGCTATAAAGTGAAGATCTGCAAAACGTACAGCTTCCTCATACGAAGTAGAAAAGGACAGGCGGCCACTGTCGACATTGCGCTGCAGCATATCTTGCAGCCCCGGTTCGTAGAAGGGAACTTCTCCAACCTCCAACTTGGAGATCTTGCTCGGGTCGACGTCAACACCCATCACCTCGTGCCCAAGTTCGGCCATGCACGCTGCATGCGTTGCGCCGAGATACCCGGTTCCAAAGACTGTACAGCGCATGAGGACTTCGTACCTTTCGCGAGTGATCAGGACGTATACCCTCGCTGAATTCGAGTAAAATTCTCGCAATCAAGAGGAAATCTGTTCCGTCTCACCAAAGAGAGTGAACGCAGCATCGGCGCCTGGGATACGAACAAGCTCACTCAGGGGACGCAGACCCTGCCGCAACTTTGGCGCGCCCCTCCGGCACTCCCTCGACAGCTACGCCCTCCCTTCGGCCATATCACGCGATGATGTTCGTGCTTGCACAAACTCATCCCAGGTGGACATCTGTCGCCGTTTAATTTCGTTCGATCTGCGAAAGATTTCGCAACAGTGTCGAAGTTCTTACGAAATTTCAAGTTAGCGACTGCGCTTATAATCTCCTGAGAAAATCTGATTTTTGAAATGAACACGTCCTTTTCAGTTACATGGGAGCCCGAGTCGCGATCACTTGCAACCGGCGCTATCATTCTCCCATCAAGCTGCTCGGCTTCAGAATTGCACCCTCAAAATGATAAATGAGCGAATCCTAGCCTCAACAGGTTTGAAAGGTACACGATTCGGGAAGCTCAGCTCAGCTGGGCGCTCAAAGGAAGGGGTAGTCATCGTGGAAAAAGACTTGAAGGCACCCAAAGGATTCCGTACTGCGATCGTGCCCGCTGCTGGTATGGGAACCCGTTTCTTGCCTGCAACCAAGACAGTACCTAAGGAATTGCTGCCGGTCGTTGATACTCCGAGCATCGAACTCGTCGCAACGGAAGCTGCCCATTCGGGATCGCAACGACTTCTCATCGTGACGTCTCCTGGAAAAGACGGAGTCGTCGCGCATTTCGTCGACGACTTCGACCTCGAGGAACACCTCGAAGCGAAGGGTAAGCTCAAACTGCTCGAGAAAGTACGACGGGCGCCCAATCTGCTCACGGTTGAATCAGTTGTCCAGGAAAAGCCACTCGGCCTGGGTCATGCTGTCGGCTGTGCCGAAGCCGCGCTGGAGCCGGACGAAGACGCGATTGCGGTCCTCCTTCCGGACGACCTCGTACAACCGAGCGGCATCCTCGAAACGATGGCTCGCGTCCGCGCCAAGCGCGGCGGAAGCGTGCTGTGCGCCATCGACGTTCCCAAGAGCCAAGTGAGCTCGTACGGCGTCTTCGAGGTCGAGGAAGTACCCAACGTTGCGAATCCGGATGTTCTGCGGGTTCGCGGCATGGTTGAGAAGCCGGCGCTTGCCGACGCTCCGTCCACACTAGCCGCCGCCGGCCGGTACCTGTTGGACCGCGAGATCTTTGATGCCCTACGTCGGATCAAGCCGGGCGCAGGGGGGGAACTCCAACTGACCGACGCGATTGCGCTGCTGATCGAAGGAGGTCACCCGGTCCACGTCGTCGTACATCGAGGCACCCGCCATGACCTCGGTAACCCGGGCGGTTACCTCCGCGCAGCAGTCGATGCGGCACTCGACAGCGAGGAGTACGGCGATGGCCTCCGGAAGTGGCTTCACGAGCGGCTGGATCTGGATACCTCAGGCGCCAACTGAGCAAGATGCGGTCAAGTCCCAACGATGGGACTTAGGTCCCTACCTCGATGTGCCGCATGGCACCGGTTCTGGTTAAACTCTCAAGTGTGTTGCCTCCCCGCAACACGCCTCTTCCCCTCTCGGGAATTGGCGACAACTGAGACCCGCTGGCTCCTCCCCTTTGCCGGCGGGTCTCGCTACGTTTGGCGTTGGCGCAGCTACTTCTGCGATCCGCCCAGTACGTTCTCCGGAACGTAGACAGACTGATACGTCGGTGT
Organism: Rhodococcus sp. DMU2021; assembly: GCF_019641445.1. NCBI lineage: Bacteria > Bacillati > Actinomycetota > Actinomycetes > Mycobacteriales > Nocardiaceae > Rhodococcus > Rhodococcus sp. DMU2021. Next base: position 231,901 of record NZ_JAIFKB010000009.1, on the reverse strand, counting down.
CGAATCACGAGCTTGATTCACTGCCACGCCTCCGACAAACAACGCAACCGCTGCTATCAACGCCACGATCGCGGTGATCAGCCACAAATTAGGGCCGTTCCGTTCCTTGAACACAACCCGCTTCGAAGCTGGACGACCGGCCGACGATCGCAACCGGTCCGCACCGTCGACCCCGGACCCGACAGACGCACGGGCGTGGCGACTTAACGTACCGTCATCGACGCGCTGGAACTGGATCGTATCGGCCGCGTGGTCGACCAATGGACGCTCACTCATGGAACCCCAATCGAAGATGCACTGACACTGCATCTTCGCGGCGTCCGATTCTTCCGTTACGCCATTTTCTTGAATCACTCATATTTTTCATCCGAACGAGGGACAATATGCGTCTTCCTGGGATGCATCGTCCACGGCGGAGCCCGTTGACGCCCCATCGGTCCCGATGCCAAGATGATCAACCACACCCGAACAAGTGTGCGAACAACTCAAAACAGATGGCCCGCCGCGACTGGCATCGCGACGGGCCGGATGTCCGACTATCTAGGAGTCGAACATGCGTCAGCATACCTATGCGCAGGTGACGTCGTGAGCATCGAAGCGATCACCTGGGCGCTCGAACGCGCCGACATTCCGTCCCCTACTCCTCCCGGCATGCCGTCGGCGCCGGCGCTGACAGTGGTGCTACTCGGCCTGGCAAATCATGCGTCCCAGCATGGAGGGGATGCGTATCCATCCGTGCGGAAGCTCGCCGGGTACGCCCGCATCAGTGAACGTCAGGTGCAGCGTTGTTTGAAAGCGCTTGTTGCTCTCGGCCTCATTTCCAAAGGCGATCAAGCCCGAATTGCGGCGACAATCCCTCGCGAAGACCGCCGCCCCGTCCTGTACAACCTGTCGATGAAGCGGGGTGGCACCTCGTCACCCCGCAGCTCTGAACGAGGTGACAAGACGAAGCGCCACGGGGTGACAAGAACGACCGAGCGGGGTGACACCCCGGTCACCCGAACCGTCCTTGAACCAACAAATGAACCTGCTGCACTCCCCCACCCGACAAATCGCACCTGCGATGCAACACGCGAGCAGCAGCCATCTCCCATCGACCGATTGGCCACGGCGTGCCGCCGGGCCGGCCTGTCTGCACGGTTCGACACCCTGACGCCGGCGAAGTGCACCCTCGTCGAGCAATCGATCGACACTCACGGCGTAGAGGCTCTCGTCCGCGCCGCGCTCGAACGTCATCGACCGTGGGACCCGGCTCGCTCCGCAGCAGCATGGATCCCGATCTGGCAGTCGCTGCAACCACCCCGCCCGAAACTCCCGCCACGATGCGGTCGGTGCGACGAATATGGCTGGTTACCCGACGACGAACTCGGACGTGCAGTGCGATGCCCATGCCGCCAAGTGGCGCCGCACAGGATTACCCCTCCGCCCCGGGAGACGATGCCCTTGGCAGCGTGAGCGCGCTTGCCGCCGTCGGCGGTGCATCGGCGCCGTAGTTGCCCTCACAGCAATACATTCCGATCCTTGAACGGTCATGCGAGCGATACGACGACGTCGCGAATCAGACACCGCCGATTCTTTCTCTCGGTACCATGAGCCCGTATTTCGTGGAAACGAGCGGCGGCACGCCGCGGAGGATGTGAGGCAACTGGCACCCGAAGAAATCGAACATCGACCGATCGCAGTGTGCGTGGTTGGGACTGGCGCGATCGGGCAGACGGTGATCGACGCCCTGCACGCCGGCTCAGTGCCGGACGTAAGCCTCACGGCCGTGTTGAACTCACGAAGTAGCCCTGCGGAAGTCGCTGCTGCGTTCGACGCTGCCGATATCGTGGTCGAAGCTGCCACGGTCGATGCAGCCCGGACAGTGCTACCCGAAGTGGTGAAACGCGGTAAGGACATCATCGTCTGTTCGTGTGGAGTCTTCGCCGACCGCGGCTTCGAGGTGGAATCGTTCAGCTCCGGACCAGGCCGTGTACTTCTCCCGACGGGCGCGATCGGCGGCTTCGATGTTCTGGCCGCAGCGACACGAGCAGGAGCACGTGACGCCCGCCTGACCCACACGACGATCAAGCGACCCAGTGCTCTCGGCATCGAAGAAAGTCTGGATGTCGAACGGGAGGTCTTCCGAGGATCGGCCAGGGAAGCAGCGCTGGTTTTCCCTCGAACCTCGAATTCGTCGGTGGCTCTCGCGCTCGCGACGCTCGGGCTCGATCGGGTCGAGGTGGTGGTCGTTGCCGACCCAGATGCCACCAGTACACGCCACGTCGTCGAGTGGGAGTCACCGCTCGGCCGGTACGAGCTGACGTTCGAGAACGCGATCGACCCGGCGTCGAGTGGGCGCACGTCTGCGATCACTGCCTGGTCGGTGATCGAGGTTCTTGCTGCGCTACCGCTCGGGATCGGTCCCGGCGCGGTCGTGCTCGGGCCTCCCCATAGGTCGTAGCCGACGCCGGCCCCGACGCTTCGAGGACGATTGGTCGCTTCGCGTGTTTGGACCAGAATTTCGGGACGAAAGTCCCACGTGCCCGGGCGGAATCGTAACCACTTCTGTCACATTCATGTTTCCTGATAGCTGCCCGGGTAGCGGAGGGTGAACGAGTCCTGTACACAGTGTGAAACACCACATTTCACAGGTGAAGGTGTAACTCCCTACCGGGAGTGGCAATTCGGTTTCACCTGACCTACTCGCACCCTGGAGCAGCCTGTGACGACATCCCCGCTTTCCGACCGACCGGCACGGGTACTTTTCCTCGGCACTCCCTCCAGCGCTGTCGCACTCGACCGGTGGACTCAGCTGCAGGAGCGACTCGATCTTGCAGGCATCGAGACCACCACCGCTTTCGAAGGCGAGGTGGACTACGCGATCCTCACCGAGGACATCCTCGACGGCTACTGCACCGCCGCCGAAGCACTCACTCTTCAGAAGCTCCGCGCTCGAGGGATCACGTGTGCAAGCACATGCGCCGGTCCCGAGCAGATCCTCGCCGCGCTGGCGGAAACCTCGGCCGACGTTGCTTCTGTCGTGCCGATCTCGACAGCCCGGGGAAGCACTTACCGGCACGCTGCATCCAGCGCAGTCTGAAACTCCAGAACGAGTCGTGCGCGCCAGTGGAGATTCACTGGCGCGCACGACTCGTTGATTACGGCTCGTTCTACGGCGACGGCATCCCGCCGTTGACGTGGATCGTCGCGCCCACTACATAACTGGACTCAGGCGACGCCAAGAACACGTAGGCCGGCGCCAACTCGGTCGGCTGCCCCGCACGTCCGAGCGGGGTGTTCTGCCCGAACTCGGGCAACTCTTCCTTCGGCTGACCGTCCGACGGTTGGAGGGGCGTCCAGATCGGTCCGGGCGCAACCGCATTCACGCGGATGCCCTTCTCCGCCAGCTGGGTCGCCATGTTCTTCGTGAAGTTGTTGATCGCAGCCTTCGTCGACGAGTAGTCGATCAACGCCGGCGACGGCTGGTACGCCACAACCGACGTGGTGTTGATGATCGTCGAACCCGGCTGCAGGTGCTTCAACGCTGCGCGCGTGGTGCGGAACATCGCGAGGATGTTCACCTGGAAGGTCTGCTCGAGCTGATCGTCGGGAAGATCATCCAACCCTTCGACGGCAATCTGCTTGCCGGCGTTGTTGACGAGGATGTCCAATCCGCCGAGCTGTTCGACCGCCTGATTCACGACGTCGGAGCAGAACGAGGCATCCGTCAGATCACCGGGAAGCGTGATCGCCTTACGGCCGCTCTCGCTGATGATGCGAGCGACGTTCTTTGCGTCGGGTTCCTCATCCGGCAGGTACGAGATCGCGACGTCGGCACCCTCCCGCGCGAAGGCGATGGCAGTAGCAGCGCCGATGCCCGAGTCCCCACCGGTGATCAGTGCCTTGCGTCCTTCGAGCCTGCCCGTGCCTCGGTACGAGAACTCGCCGATGTCGGCCTTGGGCACCATGTCGGCGTCGAGTCCCGGCTCGGGCTGATCCTGCTTCGGAGGTGAGATGGACGGGTAGCGAGTGGTCGGATCCTGAAACGTCAGTTGATCGGTCTTAGTGGTGTGTACGTCTTCCTCAGGCATGAAATACCGTCCTGTACATCGGTGGAGTCATTGAACTGCGCAGATGTCGTTGACAGTCGGCTTCCCGCCGGACCCGCCTCGCAAACGCCCCCGGATGCCCGAAGACCGTCGAGGCAGCTATCACCGGCTCAACCTGCGTCCTCCCATCGCGTATCACCGTCTTCGGGAAACGGTGGCGGGACCTCGCGCTGGTCACGAGCCCGAATGATTCGCCCGAAGATCACGGCCACGGCGATCGACACGACAGCCCAACCGAGGAGTACGAACACAATCCACTGCACAAGTTGGACAACGGTCCAACTTCGTGTTTCGTAGCCTGACGGGCCGGATATCACCCGATGAATTCACCCTGCCGCTCGAGACATAAGACCTACTTGGACCAGAAGAAGTGTGCCCACAGACAACAGAAGCCCCGCCGGAAGGCCATGCGAGTAACCTTCCGGCGGGGTTCGATGTCACCGTGCAGGGGACGGCGACAGCCTGAGACACTACCGCGAAGTTGATCTTGGGGCGAGGACTGTTTCGCCCGAAGATCAGTACGCGCCTTCGCTGGCGACGACCGCCTTCACGGTCTTCATGATGATCAGCACGTCGGAGACCATGGACCAGTTCTCCACATACGACAGGTCCAGACGCACCGACTCGTCCCACGACAGATCCGAGCGGCCGCTGACCTGCCACAGGCCCGTCACACCGGGACGCACCAGCAGACGACGCTTGACCCGGCCGTCATAGCTCTCCACCTCGCGACGCAGCGGCGGACGCGGACCCACCACGCTCATCTCGCCGCGCACGACGTTGATGAACTGCGGCAACTCGTCGAGGCTGAAGCGACGCAGAACTCGACCCACACGGGTGACGCGCGGGTCCTCCTTCATCTTGAAGAGCAGGCCGGCGCCCTCGTTCTGATCGAGCAATTGGTCGACCAGCTTGTCGGCGTTCTGCACCATCGATCGGAACTTGATCATTCCGAACGGAGTTCCGTCGAGGCCGATGCGCTCGGACCTGTAGAAGATCGGGCCGCCGTCCTCGAGCTTGATCAGCAGCGCTACGACAGCAAAGACCGGAGCGAGACACAGCAGCGCGGCGAGCGAGAACGCGAGGTCGAACAGACGCTTCCCGCTGCGCTTGGCACCGTGATAGCTCGGCTTCTCCACATGGATCAGCGGCAAGCCGGCAACCGGGCGCATCTCGATGCGCGGTCCGGCGACGTCGACAACGCCGGTCGCGACCACCAGATCGGCGCGCTCGGGTTCGAGCTGCCACAGCAGGTCGCGGATGCCCTCGTGACCGAGGGTCTCGGTGGCGGTCACCGCGACGGTGTCGGCACCCGAGGCACGCAACGCTTCGACGACGGTGTTCTCGTCGCCGTGGATCGGGATCTGCCGACCGTCCACATCGATGCTCTCGCCCGGCACACCGGAATAGCGCGGCACGCACACACCCACGACGCGATAGCCCTCACCGCTACGACGCTGGAACGTGCTGGCCATGTGACGAACTGCGCGAGCACCGCCCACTACCAGCACTGACGTCGTGAACTCGCCCTTCCGGCGCCGACGTGCGACGGCCCTCCGCCAGACCCACCGAAAGAACAGCAGGCCCGCCAGACCGACGGGTAGAGCGATGGCTAGATAACCGCGGGCGAGCTCCATCCGGAAGATGAGCGCCACGATGGCTACGAGGCCGAAAAGATTGAGCGTCGCCGAAACGACGCGCTGATATTCCTCGAAGCCGGCGCCGATCACCCGCCTGGAGCGTGTACGGAACAGTGAAAGAAATGCGATCCACGCGGCGCCGAATGCGACGGAGACGAGCGTGTAACTCAGCGTTCCGACGCCGTCCATGGTGACGAGCGAGTCCTGACCGAACCGCACCACATGCGCGAGCGCAATGGCGAGCACGACGACCAGAGCGTCGGTGACGAACAGAGTGTTGACGTAGGACTTCTGCCAGCCCCACCTGGTGGACATCCGATTACCGGCCGGAGCGCCAGTACCGGCATCGACACATGAAACGCTGTGCACAGCATCATAGTTCGCTGGACGAACTGTGGTCATGACGGAAGAACCCTCATAGTGTGTCTCCTCCCCGAGACGCTTCGACGCTCGAGCACCTCCCTGCACTCGGACGTCGACAACCCCGTATATCGAAGCCGCGTCCTCCGTAGCGACTCCGATACGTTATGCGATTGAGATCGTCTCACAGAAGTGTCGCTCGCGCGCGTCAACAAAAGAGAAGTTATCGGGAAACTCGTCCGTCGGTAGCGTGCCCGGGGTCGAGATCGAGGCGCCTGAGCGTCTGCGCGTTGAGCGCGACGACGATCGTCGACGCCGACATGAGCACCGCGGCCACGGCCGGCGAGATCGCGATACCGGCGAAGGCCAGCACACCGGCCGCCAACGGAACGGCGACGACGTTGTATCCGGTTGCCCACAGCAGGTTCTGCCACATCTTGCGGTAACTCGCGTGCGAGAGCTTGATGATCGACAGCACTGCTCGCGGATCGTTCGCGGCGAGGACGACACCGGCCGACTCGATCGCGACGTCCGTGCCCGCTCCGATCGCGATACCGACGTCGGCTCGCGCGAGGGCAGGCGCGTCGTTGACCCCGTCGCCGACCATTGCGACGGTGTGCCCGCGCTTCTGCAATTCGGCGACCTTCGCGTCCTTGTGTTCCGGGAGCACTTCCGCGAACACTTCGTCGATGCCGAGATCGGCGGCCACGGCGTCGGCCACCTGCTGGGCATCACCGGTGATCATCGCGACCTTCACGCCCCGCGCGTGCAGGGCGTCGACGGCCTGCCGCGATTCGTCGCGCACGGTGTCCTCGAGCGCCACGGCTCCGAGCACCCGACCGTCGGAGGCAACGTGCAGCACCGATGCACCGCGTCGCACCCACCCGTCGGTGACTGCGGCGACGTCGTCGGGCACCGACAACTGCAGGGACGACAGCATGGACGGTCCGCCGATCGTCACCTCCACACCGTCGACCAGTCCGCGCACACCGCGGCCGGGCAACGAGCGGAAGTCCGTCACCGCCATCCGCTCTGCCGACGGCACGCTGGCATCGGCGGCGGCGACGATGGCTCGCGCGACCGGGTGCTCACTGTCGGCTTCGACCGCAGCTGCCAGGGCGAGCAGATGTTCCTCGTCGGTTCCCGCCGTCGCGACGACACCGGTGACCTGATGCTTGCCCTGCGTGAGGGTGCCGGTCTTGTCGAACAGCACTGCGTCGACGGTGCGCATGCGTTCGAGTGCCAACCGATCCTTGACGAGCACACCCGCGCGCGCTGCGCGCTCGGTCGAGATCGCGATCACCAGCGGGATCGCAAGACCCAGCGCATGGGGACAGGCGATGACCAAGACGGTCACGGTACGCACCACGGCTTCGTCGAGATTGCCGAGCAACGTCCACACGACAAAGGTGAGAGCACCCGAGATTGCGGCGAAATAGAAGAGGAAGGCCGCGGCGCGATCCGCCAGCGCTTGCGCGCGGGACGAGGACGCCTGGGCATCGGCGACCATGCGCTGGATGCCGGCCAACGCGGTGTCCTCTCCCACCGCCGTGATCCGCACCCGGAGCGCGCTGTCGGTGGCGACGGTGCCCGCGACCACCGTGTCGCCGACGTCGCGGGTGACGGTCTTGGATTCACCGGTGACCATCGACTCGTCGACCTCGGCGGTCCCGTCGATGACGGTGCCGTCGGCGGGCACGCGCGCTCCGGCACGCACGAGCACCACATCGTCGAGGGACACTTCGTGCAACGGCACCTCGACGACACCATCGTCGGTGACCTTCTCTGCGGTGTCCGGCAACATCGCGGCCAGTGCTTCGAGTGCACCGGACGCCGAACCCAGCGCCCGCATCTCGAGCCAGTGACCGAGCAGCATGATGACGATCAGCAGCGCCAATTCCCACCAGAAGTCCAGGTCGAAACCGCCGACCTCGAGAGTCGTGGCCCACGACGCGACGAAGGCCACCGTGATGGCCATCGCGATCAGCAGCATCATCCCCGGTCGGCGGGAACGCAGTTCGGCCCAGCCTCCGGTCAGGAACGGCACGCCGCCATAGAAGAAGATGACGGTGCCCAGCACCGGTGGGATCCACTCGGTACCCGGAACATCCGGGAGGTGGTAGCCGAAGAGCTCGGCGACCATGTGGCTGAAGACCACGACCGGCACCGACAGGATCAGACTGACCCAGAACCGTCGCCGGAACGTCTCGCCGTGGGCGCCGTGTCCCGCGTGACGATCGTGACCGGCGTGCTCGTGCTCGTGCTTGTGTTCGTGCACCTGCTGGGACATCGACAGCTCCTGACTCGGCCGACGGGACGAACCCGCGACGCGGATCGGCTACAGAGTGGTCAACAACTGACGCATCGTGTCGATTTCCTTCTGCTGCGTGTCGGCGATGGTGCGGGCCAGCTCGACGGTCTCGGGATACTGCCCGTCCTCGATCTCGTCCTGCGCCATCTCGATCGCTCCCTCATGGTGGACGATCATCTGCTCCAGGAACAGGCGGGCAGCGTCGACGCCCTGCGCGTCGGACAGTGCCTGCATGTCCTGCTCGCTCATCATCCCGTCCATGTGCGGCATGTCGTCCATACCCGGCATGTCCGAGACAGATGGCATGCCGGACATGTGGCCGTTCATTCCAGGAGCGTCGTCACCGCGCATGGGCATGCCCCATTCCTGGAGCCATGCCTCGAACTGCTCGATCTCGGGTCGTTGCTCTGCCTTGATCTGCTCGGCCAGCGCCCTCACCGGCTCCGGGATGCCGTCCTTTGCCAGCAGCATGTCGCTCATCTCGATGGCCTGCGCATGGTGCGGGATCATCATGCGCGAGAACATCACATCGTCCTGGTCGAACCGCGCGGAGTTCGCCTCGGCGGATGTCGGGACCGAAGTGGCGGTCGCCGTGGTTGCTTCGTCGCCACCGGAATCACTGCACGCCGACGCTGCGAACGTCACCGCCAGCGCGATCGCACCGGCAGCCAGAGTCTTCTTGTTCATGATGTCCACCCTCGCAGGTGTACTCCCGGGATCCGATGGAGATCGCATGGAGATTTGCTCAAGATCTGCGGGCGCATCGTCAGCACCTCTGCGGGTGACGATGATGGATCCCATGCCTTCTTCTGCCCGTGTGACGGGACCTTCCGGCGGATCCGCACCCGTCCCGAGCTCGACCGCCCGGATGCGAGCCATGGTCGTCGAGGACGAGGGGTCGTTGGCGACGCTCGTGGGTTCGTATCTCGAACGCGACGGCTTCGACGTGACGATCACCGGCGACGGATCCGAGGCCGTGACCCTCGCGCGGCAGGTCGACCCCGACATCCTGGTGCTTGACCTCGGCCTACCCGGACTCGACGGTGTCGAGGTGTGCCGGCAGCTGCGAACCTTCTCCGACGCGTACGTCGTGATGCTCACCGCGCGCACCGAGGAAGTCGACACCCTGATCGGTCTGTCCGTCGGGGCAGACGACTACCTGACGAAGCCGTTCAGCCCGCGCGAACTCATGGCCCGCATCCAAGCGATGCTGCGTCGTCCCCGGACCACCGCGCGGGTCGTAGCGTCCGCGAGGCGGGAGGCGCGGACGTTCGGGGAGCTGTCCCTCGACGTCGACGGACGGGAGGTCGCCGTGCGCGGCACGCCGGTCGCACTCACCCGCACCGAGTTCGACGTCCTCGCTGCCCTGGCGCAGGACCCGGGAGTCGTGTTCACCCGTGCTCAGCTCATCGCGGCCGTCTGGGGGCAGAATTGGGTCGGTGACGACCACCTCGTGGATGTGCACATCGGGCATCTGCGTCGCAAACTCGGCGACGACGCGAACCAGGGACGTTTCGTGCGCACCGTGCGGGGCGTCGGCTACCGGATGGGAACAGGGCGATGACGTCCGGCTCCCCCAGCGCGACGAGTTTCGGCACCCGCCTGTTCCTCGCGCTCGTCGCCGTCGTCGTCGGATGTGCCGTCAGCGCATGGCTGGTCGCGTCCGCTCTCGCTCCCGGGATCTTCCACGACCATCTCGGACAAGCGGGCATCGATCACGATTCGAGCCAGGCCGCTCACGTCGAAGAAGCCTTCACCTGGGCCATCGTCCTCGCGTGGGGTCTGGCGGTCGCGATCGCAGTGCTGTTGGCCTCGGCGGTCAGTTGGTACATCGCGCGACGGATCCAGCGTTCGCTCGACACGGTGACCACCTCCACTGCGCAGATCGCCGGAGGTCGCTACGACACCCGCGTCCCCAGCCCCGACCTCGGCCACGAATTCGACGAACTGGCAACCAGTTTCAACGAGCTGGCACGACGCCTCGAAGCCACCGAAATCACAAGGCGCAGAATGCTCGCCGACCTCGGGCACGAAATGCGAACACCCATCGCCACACTCGACTCCTATCTGGAAGCACTCGAGGACGGCGTCCGCACTCTCGACGACGACACCCGGCAGATTCTGCGAGCCGCCACCCACCGGCTGAACCGCCTGGCACAGGACATCACCGCGGTCTCCCGGGCGGAAGAGCACCTCACCCGCATCCATCGGGTGCCCACTACCACCGGCACCCTCGTCGCCACGGCGGTCGACGCGGTGCGCGAGCAGTACGACGGCAAAGGCGTGACGTTGCAGGCCGAGGTCGTCGAATCTGCGCCGGTGACGGTCGATCCCGACCGGCTCGGACAGGTGCTGGCGAACCTGCTGGACAACGCCCTACGGCACACACCGGCAGGAGGAAACGTCACCGTCGCCACTCGCATCCTGGGCCGCGGCCGAACGGAGATCACCGTGACCGACACGGGCGCCGGCATCGCGCCCGATCACCTCGACCACCTCTTCGACCGGTTCTACCGCGCGGACACCGCCCGCGACCGGAATCACGGCGGCAGCGGCATCGGCCTGACGATCGCGCGGGCACTCGTCGAAGCCCACGATGGTCGCATCCACGCGCACAGTGACGGACCGGGCTGCGGAGCCCGGTTCACTCTGGAACTGCCGACGGCGAGTCAGGCGTAATTGGACAGGACGAACTCGGTCAGCCCCTTCCGGACCGCTTCGACCGCATGCTTCTGCCCGCGTTTCAGCACGAAACCGGGAACCGGAACCTTCGGTTCGAGCGACATGGTGACGTGAACTCGGGTGCCGCGCGAGATCTGCTCCAGCGCGTATTCGCCGTCCTGACTGCGCTGCATCGCGCTCTCGACGAGCGTCCACGACGTCGACCGCTCGGTCCAGTCGTGCTCGATGGTCTGGGTGTCGGAGAAGCCGAACAACGACAGCGTCATGCGAACCCGCTGTGGGCGACCGTCGGCATCCCGGGTGAGTACCTCCACGCTCTTGTGGGCCGACGACCACTCGGGGATGCGCTCGACATCCTCGAGGGCGCGCATCACCTGCTCGGGTGTGGCGTCGATGTCGAAACGGTCGGAGACGCTGGCCGCCATGTCGGATCCTCCTCGTCGGGAAACGCGGTACAGGGACCAGATGCCCCCGGATACCGCACGGCGAAACCCCGCCGGCGGTGCCGGCGGGGTTCGGTCCGTGCTGTCGATCAGCTGTCGACGCGCACCTCATCGCCGGTGATGAGGAAGGTCATCAGGTCGGTGCCGACGGTCAGCGGGCCGTCGTAGTTCTCGCGGGTGCGTTCGACGAGCATCTCATCGGAGATGCCGGGGACGCGGCCGGGGATGCCGTTGACGATGTGGCTGTAGACCGCCATCTTCGGCTGGGTCTGCTCGAAGATGTCACCTGCCTGCTGCGGGTTCGTGTGATGCGCGTACACGCTGGGGAGCGCCGACGGATCCTCGAAGTCGGCGACCTCGTGCACCAGCACGTCGACGCCTTCACCGAACTTCAGGACGTTCTCGGTGGGAACGGTGTCGCCGCTGATGAGCACCGACTTGCCCGCATAGTCGACGCGATAGCCGACCGCCGGCTGGATCGCACCGACCGGATCGTGCTCCACGGTGAACATCGTGACGGTGACGCCGTCCTGGTCGAAGACGACGCCGTCTTCTGCGAACTCGTGCGATTCGATCGGCGTGGTCGCGGGATCGACTTCCTTGTCCGCGACGCGCACGTCGATGTCGTTGCGGTAGGTGCTCTGCATTCCGTCGCCGATGTTCCGGACGCCGACGGGTCCGTAGAGCTGGAAGGCGCCCTCGCGCCCACCGAGTGCCGGGACGTAGCTACTCATCCAGAGGTCGGACAGACCGTTGATGTGGTCGGAATGGAAGTGGGTGAGGAAGACGGCGTCGACCTGACCGACCGGAACGCCGGCCTGCGTCAGGCGGACTGTGGCTCCGCGTCCCGCATCGAAGACGAGGTTCAAGCCGTTGGCCTGGACCAGCGTGGACATGCCGTAGCGCTCAGTGCTCGGCACCGGGCTGCCCGTGCCGAGCAGCGTCACACGCATCTCCCCCTCGGCGGGAGCTTCGGAGGCCGGGTGAGCGGAGTCCGTGGGCGAACCATCCGACGCCGTCGTTTCCTGGGCTGCGGGTGTCTCCTGAGCTGCAGATTCACCGGAGCTGCAGCCCGTGAGTGCGAGCGCGAGAACACCCGACACCACTACTGCCGCCGTGCGGATCCGGCCGAATTCGAATGAGCGTCGTGACACCGAAGGTTCCTTCCAAGGGAACGAGAGATTTTGTACGCACTGCGTACGTAGTGAACGCTGTGCGTACATACTGTGCGGGTCATCACAGCGGAAAGTCAAATCACGGTTGTGTGTCGGAGATCGAGAACGGCCCCGGAGTCGAAACCCCGAGGCCGTTCTTTTTCGAGCTTGTGGTCAGTAGGCGCCGTCGCTGGCGAGCACGGCTTTGACGGTCTTGCCGATGATCAGCACATCGCTCACCATCGACCAGTTCTCCACATACGACAGGTCCAGTCGCACCGACTCATCCCACGACAGATCCGAGCGACCGCTGACCTGCCAGAGGCCGGTGACACCGGGACGCACCAACAGGCGGCGCTTGACCCGACCGTCGTAGGCCTCCACCTCACGCCGCAACGGCGGACGCGGACCCACCACACTCATCTCCCCGCGAATAACGTTGAGGAACTGCGGCAACTCGTCGATGCTGAACCGCCGCATTACCTTGCCGATACGGGTGACCCGCGGGTCGTCCTTCATCTTGAACAGCGGGCCGGCGCCCTCGTTCTGCGCCAGCAAGGTGTCGACCATCGTGTCGGCATTGGTCACCATCGACCGGAACTTGATCATCCCGAACGGCTCACCGTCGAGACCGATCCGTTCGGCCTTGTAGAAGACCGGACCCCGGTCCTCGAGCTTGATCAGCAGCGCGATGACCGCGAACACCGGAGCCAACGCCACCAGTACCGCGCTCGCGAAGACGAGATCGAAGATCCGCTTCCCCGACCGCTTCGCCCCGTGATAACTGGGCTTCTCCACGTGGATCAGCGGCAGACCGGCCACCGGGCGCATCTCGATGCGCGGGCCGGCCACATCGACCACACCGGTGGCGACGACCAGGTCGGTGTCGAGCGGCTCGAGCTGCCAGACCAGATCGTGCAAACCGTCGCTGCCCAGGGTTTCGGTGGCGGTGACCACCACTGTGTCCGCCCCCGACAGCTCGAGCGCTTCGACGACGGAGTGTTCGTCGCCGTAGACGGTGATCTCCCGGCCGTCGACATCGATCACATCACCTGGCGCACCCGAATAACGCGGCACGCACACGCCGACGACGCAATAGCCTTCCCCGTCCTGACGGGCAAAGGTGCGAGCCATGTGCCGCACCGCCCGAGCACCACCGACCACCAGCACCGAGGTCTGGAACTCACCGCGAGCACGCTTGCGCGCGATGACCTTCCGCCACACCCACCGAGACAACAGCAAACCGGCAAGACCCACCGGCAGAGCGATAGCAAGGAAGCCACGCGCGATCTGCTGGTTGGTGATGAGCGCGATGATGGCGATGGTGCCGAACACGGCGAGCGTCGCCGAGATGACCCGCTGATACTCGTCGTAGCCGGCACCGATCACGCGACGCGACCGCGTACGGAAGACGCTCAGCGCGCCCAGCCAGGCCACGATGAGGCCGGCAGATACCACCGTGTAATCGAGCTGACCGCCACCTCCGGCGCGGAGTAGATCCTCGTAGCCGAAGCGGACGGTCTGCGCCAGGATCACGGAGAGGACCACGGTGATCGCGTCCGTGAGGCACAGCCTCTTCACGTACACGTTCTGCCACTTCCACCGGTTGACACCGGTGCCGGGCGACGCGTCCGCGGGCGCACGGTCAGGTGCGCGCCGCTGAGCGTCGGACGGGTCGAGCCCTCGATCATCGACCGTCGTCATCCCGCAGTCCTCCCCATGAATGTGCCTCCTCCCCGAGACAAAACTATTTCCCGACGAATCCGGCCCCGGCGCTGGAACCGGACTCGAGCGAGCGTTACCCGAACTATCCCTGAGAAATAACTGAGCGTTACGTGTGAATCGAAGTCTTGTCGCAGATCAGCCGGGAAATCCAGACCCTGTTCGGTAGCCGGTCATGGGATCGTGTCGTGTGTTCGGTTGAATCCCTTGGTCTTCGAGTGCATCTACCTGGTCGTAGTCCGAACGATGGGAATACGAGAAGTGATGATAATCACGTTTATGTGACGTTCTTTCCAACCCGGGACCCGATCGATTTCCCGAGATCGACGAGAGCCGGGCGCCGAATAGTGTTACTTCGAGTTTCCGAAACATCAAGCGCCCCCTGCCAGGTGGTGAGGACACCACGCGGCCCGCGCAACCCGACCGCCATGCCGATAGCCGGAGATGTGGTCGGGATAGGCTTCGGTATCGCTAGCGAGAGCCCCGAGGAGACCTGTTGAGCACCCTCCAGACCCTTGATCGCGGTCTACGCGCGCTGGACATCGTGTCGCAGCGACCAGGGGGAATCTCGATCGCGGAACTCTCGGCCGAACTGGAGGTCGCTCGGGCCATCGGCTATCGAATCGTCGCGACTCTCGAAGCACACTCGCTCGTAGCCCGAATGCATGACGGCCGGATCAGATTGGCAGTGGGAGCCGCACTACTCGGTTCGCGCTTCCGTCCCCGCTTGCGCGAGGTGACGCAACCGCTCCTGCGAGACCTGGCTCAGCAGACATCGGCCACTGCTTTCCTGTCGACCCTCGAGGGCGACGAGTGCGTAGTGATCGCGGTGGCCGAACCCGATTCGGGCATCCTCCGAGTGGGCTACCGAGTCGGCACCAGACATCCCGTGTCCAAGGGCGCGGCCGGTATCGCCATCCTTGCCGGTCGCCCCGCATCGGAGTCCGACACCGACGCGATCCGACGCGCACGCGAGGACGGCTTCAGCATCACCACCGGCGAACTCGAACACGGCGCTGTCGGCGTGGCAGCCGGCGTGCGCTCTCCCGTCGACCATGAGGGCATGGGATTCGAGGCGAGCGTCGGCGTCGTCGCGATCGAAGGTCTCGATACCGACATTGCGGCAACCGCCGTTGTGGCGACCGCCGCACGGATCAACAGCCTGCTCGATACCTGACCAGTACAGCCGCGCTCGAGGACGCCCGCTGAGGGCGTCCTTTTCTTGCCCTCAGCACAGAGATCCAACCCCGGCATTGACGCCGAGTGTGACCACCGTTACCGTCTGAATGTGCGTTCAACGAACACATATGTTCGATAAAAGTAAATTCGCAGTTCGCAGATGGAGAGCATCATGACGAGTCAGTCGATCGGCACCGTCCTCGACACCCCGCAACCCGCCGCGGAGAGCCGCTGCCCCATCGACCACACCGCCTTCACCTCCCCTACCGGCTGCCCCGTCTCCCCGCGCGCCGCATCGTTCGATCCCTTCACCGGGCCGTACCAGGTGGACCCCGCCGCATCTCTGCGTTGGTCGCGTGACGAAGAGCCCGTCTTCTACAGCCCCGAACTCGGGTACTGGGTGGTCACGCGCTACGAAGACGTCAAAGCCGTCTTCCGCGACAACGAACTCTTCTCGCCTTCGATCGCTCTCGAGAAGATCACCCCGACCTCCGACGAGGCGAACGCTGTTCTGGCCCGATACGGCTATGCCATGAACCGCACTCTCGTCAACGAGGACGAACCGGCACACATGCCGCGACGGCGAGCGCTGATGGAGCCCTTCACTCCCGCCGCGCTCGCCCACCACGAGCCGATGGTGCGCCGACTGACCCGCGAATACGTCGATCGTTTCATCGATGCCGGTCACGTCGACCTCGTCGACGAGATGCTCTGGGAGGTTCCGCTCACCGTCGCACTGCACTTCCTCGGTGTGCCCGAGGAGGACATGGACACCCTGCGCGAGTACTCGATCGCACACACCGTCAACACGTGGGGACGTCCGGCTCCCGAGCAGCAGGTCGCCGTAGCCGACGCGGTCGGGAAGTTCTGGCAGTTCGCGGGCACCGTTCTCGACAAGATGCGGAAGGATCCCAGCGGGCACGGCTGGATGCCTTTCGGCATCCGCGTTCAGCAGGAACAGCCGGACGTCGTCACCGACTCCTACCTGCACTCGATGATGATGGCCGGCATCGTCGCCGCGCACGAGACGACCGCCAACGCCTCTGCGAATGCCTTGCGGCTGTTGCTCGAACATCGCGACGTGTGGGAAGAGATCTGCGCCGACCCGAGCCTGATCCCCAACGCGGTCGAAGAATGCCTGCGTCATTCCGGATCGGTAGCGGCGTGGCGGCGTCTCGTCACCGCGGACACCACGATCAACGGTGTCGCCATTCCTGCCGGGGCGAAGCTACTGATCGTCAACTCGTCCGCGAACCACGACGAACGCCACTTCGACCAGGCCGACGACTTCGACATCCGGCGCGACAACGCCAGCGACCACCTCACCTTCGGCTACGGCAGCCACCAGTGCATGGGAAAGAACCTCGCACGCATGGAGATCCAGATCTTCCTCGAAGAACTGACCCGGCGTCTCCCCCACATGGAACTGGTACCGGATCAGGAATTCACCTACCTGCCCAACACCTCCTTCCGCGGCCCCGATCACGTGTGGGTCCGGTGGGACCCGGCGCGCAACCCCGAACGAGCCGACCCGGAATTGCTGTCCCTTCAGCAGCCGGTCAAGATCGGCGAACCGTCGAAGAACACGATTGCTCGCACCATGGCCGTCTCCGGGCTGGAACGCGTTGCCGACGACACCCTGCTGATCACCCTGCGCGACACGAGCGGGCGGCCGCTGCCGAAATGGTCCGCCGGGTCGCATATCGACGTCGACTGCGGTGCAGTGTCGCGACAGTACTCACTGTGCGGTGACCCGAACGATCGCAACACTTTCCAGGTGGCCGTTCTCCACGATCAGGAGAGCCGAGGTGGGTCCCGGTGGATCCACACCGAACTGTCCGTCGGCGACACGCTTCGGGTGCGGGGTCCCCGCAACCACTTCAAGCTCGACCCCGACGCGAAACGGTATGTCTTCGTCGCCGGTGGCATCGGCATCACCCCGGTAATCGCGATGGCCGATCAGGTCAAGGCCGCCGAAGTCGACTACGAGATCCTTTACGCCGGCCGCTCGCGCACCTCGATGGCATTTCTCGACCGTCTCGCACGCGACCACGGCGATCGGGTCCGGCTCTACCCCGGCGACGAAGGCACCCGCATGGACCTTCCCGCTCTCTTCGCCGAACCGGAAGAGGGCACGCAGGTGTACTCGTGCGGTCCCGAGCGTCTGCTCTCCGCACTGAGCGAGGCCACCGCACATTGGCCCGACGACACCCTGCACGTCGAACACTTCTCCTCCACGCTCGAAGAACTCGATCCCTCCAAGGAGCACGGCTTCGAGGTGGTGCTGAAGGATTCCGGCATCACCGTCCCGGTCGCTGCCGATCAGACAGTGCTCCAGGCACTTCGAGCCGCCAACATCGACGCGCAGAGCGATTGTGAGGAAGGCATCTGCGGCGCATGCGAGGTACCTGTCCTCGACGGCGAGGTCGACCACCGCGACCTGGTCCTCACCAAGGCCGAGCGCGCAGCCGGAAAAACCATGATGACCTGCTGCTCCCGCGCATGCGGCGACAAGCTGACCCTCCAGCTGTGACACAACAACCCTCGAAACTGATCCGAAAGGCACGACATGACCACCATCGAGCAGTCGGGTACGCCGTCCGTCCCACCGGACTCCGGCACACCGACCACCAGAACCCCGTTCAAACGGGTTCTGGCCGGCAGCATGGCCGGCGCCGTCCTCGAGTGGTACGACTTCGCGATCTACGGCATCCTCGCCGCGACCGTCCTCGGCCCTCTGTTCTTCCCCAGCGGCAACCCGGTCGCCTCCTTGTTGATGGCACTTGCGACACAGGGGCTCGGGTTCGTCGCCCGGCCCCTCGGCGGCATCGTCTTCGGCCATCTCGGTGACAAGTTCGGACGCAAACCCATTCTGGTTGCAACGTTCCTCATGCTGGGAGGCGCGACCGCCGCGATCGGACTGCTCCCCACCTACGGTCAGATCGGCATCTGGGCCACCGTCGCCCTGGTGGTCCTGCGCATGATCCAGGGCTTCGCGCTCGGCGGCGAGTTCGGCGCCGCAGTGATCCTGGTCAGCGAATACGGCGAACCCAAGCGCCGGGGATTCTGGGCGGCATGGCCGCAGTCCGGAGCTCCGGCCGGTACCGTCCTGGCCACCGTCACGGTGGGCATACTCGCGGTCGTCTTCCCCGGGGACGCATTCGACGACTGGGGCTGGCGCGTCGCCTTCCTCCTCGCCGTGCCGTTGCTCGTCATCGGCTTCCTGATCCGTCGGGGCGTCGAGGAATCGCCGGTCTACCGGGCCGCGCAGGAGAAGGCCGAGTCCGCCGAGAACAAGGCTGCCCGCAAGGAATCGTCCAGCATCATCGAGGCTCTGCGTAAGCCGCGCCCGCTGCTCCACGGTCTCGGCATGCGCCTGGGCGAGAACATCGCGTTCTACGTCTACACGATCTTCGTCATCGCGTACGCCACGACCTATTTCGACTACACCCGCGGTGCCATCGTCACCACCGTCGCCTTCGCGTCGGTCTGCCAGTTCCTCGGAATGATCGGCGGCGGATGGTGGTCCGACCGGGTGGGACGCAAGATCGCCATGCTCGTCCCGGCCGTGTCGCTCATCATCTGGGCACCGATCTTCTTCTCCCTGGTGCACACCGAGAACATGACCGCGCTCGGTGTGGGTGTGTGCGTCGGCGCGCTGCTGCACGGCATGCTTGCGGGTCCCGAAGCCGCATGGATCACGGAATTGTTCCCCACCAAGTACCGCTTCGCCGGTTCGTCGCTGGTGTTCCAGGGCTCGTCGATCATCGCCGGGGCTCCTGCCCCGTTCATCGCGGTGTGGCTGGTCGACCGCTTCAGTGCCACCGCAGTCATCGTCTATCTGGTGATCACCATGTCGATCACCGTGATCGCCGTGGCCACCAGTCGCGAGACGAAGGGCGTCGATCTCGACAAGCTCGACGATCTCTACTGAGCACGCCTCATCGAGAATTGGCACGCTGAAACGAGGCTCGCGTCGGCAACACGCCCGCGCGAGCCTCGTTTCGGCGCGTCAGCTCGGGTCGGGTGTTCGTTTCAGGAAACTGAAGAAGCCAGGCGTGTGCACCTCACGAAGGCGCGTGAGCTTGCGGTAGGAGATCAGCCAGACACCGTCGACCTTGCGGTACTCCTCGTGATAGTGCCCCCAGCCGTGCAGCGACTCCTCGACGCCGTCGTTGTCCCACCACAACTCGTCCTCCATCGCCCAGACGCCGCGCGCGCTCGTGGCTGATTCGAGGACGATCTCGGGGCAGTGGCCGTGGTGTGCCGAGGTGATCGACACGGGTCCGTCGAGGAAGTTGCTGATAGCGCGTGTGAGTGCCTCGCGTCCGACTACACGGCCGGGCTGTTCGCCGGTGCGGGGCTGCTTGTCGCTGGGCAGTCCGCCCCACGTCTCGCTCACCACGTCCTCGGTGTGCAGGGTGGGGTACTGCTCCCACTGCTTGGTGTCCATCACCCGCAGCCGGGCCGAGAAGACCTGCTGGATCTCGTGGATGGCGAGAAGCCGTTCGGCCGCAGACAGGTCGCTGATCGGGCGGTCCGTGGTCTCGGTCATGGCGATCCTTCCGGAGCGAGCGGTCACCTCCCCTGCCTACCGGTCCTCGGACGGGAACTCCTGCGACGTCCCGTTGATCGGAACAACCGGCATCCTCGCGCGGTGAAACGGGTCCGGCGCGGCGTGTTGCAGGGGCAAGCCTCGTTTCACGGCGTCAACATGAGCGCGGGACCCCCTCCGAGTTGCCCAGGATGTTCCGTTCAACGGAAACACCGGTGCGCGCTCACATCACAGCTGGGACTGTTCGACACGCCACACCTGCACAGTGCAGGTCGCTCCGATTCGCGGAGCACCCCTCCACGTAGTCCCGGCTCGTCAGCAGCCGATTCCCAGGAAGAGTCACCGTCATGGGTCAGGTATTGGACAGGATCATGCAGCACGCGGACGAGATCCGCAGTGAAGGCCTCGTCGGCGACGAACAGATGCGGCTGTCGGACATCTCGGCGAAGCACCTGCGCGATTCCGGCATCATCCGCATGTTGCAGCCGAAGGAGTTCGGCGGCTCGGAAGCCCACCCCCGCGAGTTCGCCGAGACCGTCATGTCCATCGGTGCTCTCGACGGTGCGACCGGCTGGGTGGCCGGCATCGTCGGTGTGCACCCGTGGGAGCTCACCTTCTTCGACACGAAGGCCCAGGAAGAGATCTGGGGCGACGACAACGACATGTGGATGGCGTCGCCGTACGCACCGATGGGTGTCGCGGTGCCCGTCGACGGGGGTTACATCCTCAACGGCCGCTGGTCGTTCTCGTCGGGTACCGACCACTGTGGTTGGGTCATGATCGGCGCTGCAGTCGGCGACAAGGACGGCAACCGCACCGGGCAGGTCCTGCACGTGCTGCTCCCCCGCTCGGACTACGAGATCGACGCGGACAGCTGGAACGTCATCGGGTTGCGCGGCACCGGGTCGAAGGATCTGATCGTCAAGGACGCGTTCCTGCCCGAGTACCGCACGATCGACGCCGACATCGTCCTGAGCGGAAACGGCTGGCGGCACGCGGGTCGCGACGAGACGCTGTACAAGTTCCCCTTCTCGTACATCTTCCCGCTGGGCATCACCTCGTCGCTGATCGGCATGACCGAGGGTGCGCTGGCCTGCTACGTCGCCGCACAGAAGGAGCGCGTTCAGGTCACCGGTGTCCCCATCAAGGAGGACCCGTACGTCCTGTTCGCGATCAGCGAGGCAGCCGCCGAGATCTCCGCGTCGCGGCTCGCGCTCCTCGAGACCGTCGACCGGTTCTGGGACAAGACCGACCGCGGTGAGGAGATCAGCTTCGAGGAGCGCGCCATCGGCCGGCGCACCCAGATCTCGTCGGCGTGGCGTGCGGTGCGGGCGATGGACGAGATCTTCGCGCGTGCCGGTGGCGCGGCGGTGCACCTGAAGACGCCGATGCAGCGCTTCTGGCGCGACGCGCACGTCGGCCTGACCCACGCCATCCACGTGCCCGGCATGATCTACCACTCCGCAGCCCTCACTCAGCTCGGCGGCGACCCGCAGGGTCCCTACCGCGCAATGATCTGATCCCCTTCGACATTCGAGGACGACGACATGACTGAACTGAGAGGTCTCGGTTACCTCCGCATCCAGACCCAGGACGTGCCGCGCTGGCGCGCCCTGCTGCTCGACGGGCTCGGCATGGCCGAGGGGACGGGCCCCGAGGCCGACGGCTTCTACGCCCGCGTCGACGAGCGCCGCTCGCGCATCCAGGTGTTGCCCGGCCATTCCGACAAGGCACTGGCCGTGGGCTGGGAGGTGCGTGACGAGTTCGCGCTCCAGCGCGTGCGTGAGGCCGTAGAGAAGTCGGGACGCACCGTCGAGGTGCTCTCGCACAAGGAAGCAACCTACATCGACGCCGAGGGCGCCATCGCGTTCGAGGATCCGGCCGGAACCCGCCTCGAGGTGTTCTTCGGTCCGGTGCTCGACCACAGTCCGGTCGTGACGCGGTTCGGTGGACGCTGGGTGACCGACGGCCTCGGCCTGGGGCACGTCGTACTGCCGACGGCGAACTTCGCCGAGACGTACGAGTTCTACACGCAGGTGCTCGGTTTCCTGCCGCGCGGCTCGATCCGTCTCGACGAGGACGGTCTCGTGCGCGTCCGATTCCTCGGCATCAACGAGCGGCACCACAGCCTCGCGCTGTGCCCGGCTCCGCCGAACGAGGAGCCCGGACTGGTGCACCTGATGACCGAGGTCGACACGCTCGACGCGGTCGGTCAGGCGCTCGACCGGGTGAACAAGCTCGACTTCTCGATCTCGTCGACGCTCGGCCGGCACACCAACGACAAGATGATCTCGTTCTACGTTCGTGCACCCGGAGGCTGGGACCTGGAGTTCGGCACCGAGGGCATGCTCGTCGACGAGCGTCACTACACGTCCGAGGAGATCACCGCGGACGCGTACTGGGGCCACGACCAGTCGGGATCCGAGCCGCTGAAGGCGTTCCTGCCACCCACTGCCTGACACCCCTCGGTCCGTCCGACGAATGCACCGCGACTTCCGGTCGCGGTGCATTTTCGTTGTTCCTGAAATTCGTTCTTTCGGGAAGCTCCGAGTGGCGCTACAGTCGTAGCTACTCATTGATCGGTCGATCAATCAACGAACATGCCACGGAGAAGACCATGCCCGAAGTCCTCCCCACCCCCACATCCGTCATGGACCGCCTCGACCTGCTGCTCGAACCGTTCCGCGACACGGACGGCCTCACCCTCACCGAGCTGTGCCGACGGACAGGCTTCCCCCGTTCGTCCGCTCATCGGATGCTTCTCCAACTCGTGCGGGTCGGGTGGATGCGTCGCAGCGGCACCACCTATCACCTCGGCCCGAAGATCGTCGAGCTAGGCGCCCTCGCGCAGGCACACGACCGCATCCACAGCGCCGCTCTCCGCTCGATGTACGCGCTGCACCGCGAGACCGGACTGGCCGTCCACCTGACCGTCCTCGACAACGATCAGGTCGTCTACCTGGAGAAAGTGAGTGGCGCGCAGGTCACCGACAGCACGTGGGCGGGCCAGCGGCGCCCTGCCGAGGACACTGTCGCCGGCCTGGCACTGCTGGCCCGACGCGACGGATCCCACCCCGCCCTGACGGGCAGCAACGGGCACTCGATCGTCGGCGGTGTCGTACACGGGGGCGAGTGCTTCCGGCACGCCGTCGCCGCCTTCGCTGCGGGCGACGGCGAGATCGCCGCGCTGTCGCTGGCCGGCCCGGTCGAGGCGAGCAGGGAGGACGCGGTCCGGCGGTTGCGTCGGGCAGCCGACCATCTGGAGACGACTTTGACCGCGTGACGCCACACCCCGTCAACCGATCTGCTGATCAATCGATCAGTCGATGATCTCGATGCATTGCGAGGATCCCATGACACTCGACGACGAGTTCTCCAACGCCTTCATCGCCCGCGTGGCCGGACTGCTGGACGAGTTCCACACCGGCAATCGGCTCACCCTCTCCGAGCTCTCGACTCGCACGGGTCTGCCACGCTCGTCCACCCATCGCTTGCTCACCCAGCTCATCGAGCACGGCTGGGTGAGCAAGCGCGGCAAGACCTACGCTCTCGGACGCACACCCCTCGAATGGGGCGCGTTGGCGCGGAACCACGACCGCCTGCACCGAGCAGCCCATCCCGTCCTGCACGACCTGCATTCGGCGACGGGTCTCGTCGTGCATCTGGCCGTCCTCGACGGGGGCGACGTGCGCTACGTCGACAAGATCGGACGTGGACCCCTCGTGCTCCCTTCGCGCATCGGCGGACGGCAGCCGGCACATCGCACCGCACTCGGAAAAGCCCTTCTGGCCCACACCCGACTACACGCCTCTCCTCCTGCAACAGGATGCACGCACCCCGCTGCTCCGAGGGCCGAGAATCTGCTGCCCCGCAACGAGATCGCACGCATTCGCGAACGGCACGTCGCACACGAGCGCGAGGAATCGGCACCGGGTGTCGCGTGCGTGGCGGCGCCGATCGGAAACGGGCAGATATGCGTGGGAGCACTGTCCGTGACAGGTCACGTCGACACCGTCGACACCGTCGGCCGGGCCACCCCGGTCCGGCTCGCGGCGCGGGCGGTGTGGCGCGCCCTGTCCCCGAGCGATTCTCGGCCACATCTCGGTCGATCGGTGGGTCAGCGCACCAACGCCTGACCACCGTCCACCGGGAGTGAGTGGCCCGTGATGTAGCGGGCGGCCTCACTGCACAGGAAGACGACGGCGGGCCCGATGTCGGTTTCGGGATCGCCGAGTCGACCGAGCGGAATCGAACTCGCGTACGCGGCCGCTTCTTCCGGCTCGCGTTCCGCCCACTCCTGCATGGCTACCGAATCGGCTAGCGGCAGAATCGAATTGACGCGGACGCCGTCCGCCGCCCACTCACAGGCGGCGGTGCGGGTGAGAACCCGGATCGCTTCCTTCGCAGCGGCGTATCCGCCCGTACCGGAGGGGTTCCACCGGATGCCGGCCGCCGACCCGAGATTGACGATCGATCCACCGCCACGCAGGTACGGATGACAGGCCCGCATCATCCGCCAAGTGGCGGTCGGACCGGACTCCATACCGTCGCGGTACACGGCTTCGGCGAGTTCCAGCAGCGTTCCCGGAGCGGGTGTTTGCGCGTTGTTGACCAGGATTGTGAGTCCACCGAACTGTGCAACCACCTCGGCGACGGTCGCATCCACCGCTGCCGGGTCGGTTACGTCGCACACGTACGGCACCGCACGACCACCCCGAGCTTCGATCTCGACCACAGTGGCGCCGATCGTCGTTGCGGTACGACCCACCACGGCGACCGAGGCTCCGGCGGCGGCGAGCGCGAGCGCAATCCCCCTCCCGATACCCTGACCCGCGCCGGTCACGAGAGCTGTGGCACCTGCCAGCGGCATAGCGGGAACGATCGGGTCCATCCGGGACACGGCCATGCACACTCCTGAAGACATGAAAGACATCAACCCATTGATCGGTTGATCAATGGGTGTGGCAGAATACGGTCCGAACCGAGCCTGTACGGGCCTTACGAGAGGACAACGGTGAACCCGCAGGAGCGAAAGCGGCAGATACTCGACCGGTCGGCGGAGATCTTCGCCCGCAAGGGGGTCACCGCCACAACCATCCGCGAAATCGCCGACGCGGTCGGTGTCTACTCCGGAGCGCTCTACCACTACTTCCCATCCAAGGAAGCGATCGTCACCGAGCTCATTCGCGAATACATCACCGACCTCAACGAACGATGCCGCGAGGTGCTCGCTCGGTCGCTACCGCCGGTCGAGCGACTCGAGGCCTTCACACAGATCGCGCTGGAGACCTCCGAGGACTATCACGGCGCGACCTCCATCTGGCGACGCGAAGGCGAGTACATGCGCGAGCGCGTCGTCGAGGCCGACATGGTCTCCTCGGCCGACGCCATGCAGGTCGCGTGGCGAGAGGCCATCCGCGACGGCATCGCCGAAGGCGTCTTCCGTACCGACATCGATCCCGAGACGTTCCGGGAACTTATCTACGACGCGGTCTGGCACGCCTCCCGCTGGTACCGGCCCGGACCGGACCGCACCCTCGCCGATCTCTCGCGCACCATCGTGTCGTTGTTCGTCGACGGGTTCCGCCGACGCGACGAGTGATCCGTCCCGCCGGGTGCGGCGGGACGGATCATCGGATCACTCCGCCGAACCTGCGAGGTTCCCCTCGACCTCCTTGTGCCACGACTCGAGCGCACGGGAGGTGTCCACCTCGAACTCGAAACGCTGCGTCATGTCCGGCGTGACGTCCTCGAGGTCGACGTAGAACTGGTTGTACCAGCGACGCAGCTGGTAGACCGGACCGTCCTCCTCGGTGAGGAGCGGATTCTCGATGCGGGACTTGTGCTTCCAGATCTCGATGTCCTGGGCGAACTGCTCCTCGAGACCGCCGGTGAACATCGTCGCCATCTCGGCGGCCTGCTCCTCGGACATGCCCTCGATCTTCTTGACGATCGTGCCGAACTGCAGCACGAACGAGTTGTTCGTGACCGGGTAGTGGCAGTTGATCAGCTTCGACTCGATGGTCGTGCCTTCGGAGACCGTGTAGATCGTATCGAGCATGAAGGACGGACCGTAGTAGAAAGCGTCCGAGATGGTCTGCGCCTCCGGCAGATCCATCTGCACACCGGTCTTGATGTCGTCGCGCCCGTAGGAGCGCATGTGCTGGCCGGCGATGTGCCCGTCGAAGACGTTCTTGAAGTACTCGGGCATCTGGAAGTGCACGTAGAAGAAGTGCGCCATGTCGACGACGTTGTCGACGATCTCCCGGCAGTGCGACCCCTCGACGTGGATGGTCGTCCACGTCCAGTCGCTCCACTGACCGTCCTCGTAGCCCTCGATCTCGGGGATCGCGAGTTCGGGAGTGGGCTCACTACCCTGCGGGCAGTGCCAGACGAACAGAACACCGTTGCGCTCCATCGTCGTCCATGCTTTGGTGCGGCCGAGCTTCGGGGTACGCCGCGCGTACGGCACGGCCTCGCAACGGCCCTGTCCGTTCCAGCGCCAGTCGTGGAACGGACAGGCGATGGTGTCGCCCTTGATCTCACCGCGCGCGAGGTTCCCGCCCATGTGCCGACAGAAGGCGTCGAGCACGTGCAACTTTCCGGCCGTGTCGGCGAAGACCACCAGGTCGGTGCCGAACACCTTGACCTGGTGCGGCTTTCCGTCGCGGAAGTCCTTCGCGAGGCCGATGCAATGCCATCCGCGCGCGAAACGGGTGGGGTTGGTACCTGGATCGATGTTGCGGATCTCGATCCGCTCCTGAGGGACGGTCATGTTTTCTCCTGCGCTGACGAGAGGTGAAGGGGCTGACGAGGGTCGAACGCGAACGACGGTCACCGGGCTGGGGCGACCGTCTCCGTGGAAGCGAGAGGAGCGATCGCAGGATCGATCCGGTTCCCGGTCCGGATCACACCGTCGGCCACCGCCTCGTCCACGGCGCGATCGAGCGCCTCGCACCGCATCACGTAGGCACCCGGACCCGCGGTGGTGATCTCTCGGCACGACTGCCGGGCCTCGTCGGACCATTGGATGCTGGTATGAGCTGGGCTGTACTTCGCGACGAGCACGCGAGCGCCGCAGGTGTGACAGGCGAGCGACTGCATTGTTGCCGGTTCCCTTCCTCGGATGAGCCGAGACTAGGAACCGCGATGTATGCGGCGACACAGCTTTTCAGCCCAGCGGGACAAACGGAGTTCTATCGCACGCCCGGCGACTTCTCGCGCGGTGAAACGGGGTTGGCGCGGCGTGTTGCAGGGGCGAACCCCGTTTCAGTGCGTCAGCGTGGGGTGAGACGTGGGGTGCGGACACGGAAGGTCGAGCCGGCACCCTTCTCCGACTCCACCTCCACCTTCCCGCCGTGCGCCGCGACCAGCGCAGCGACGATCGACAGACCCAGACCGCTCCCACCCGACGCGCGGGTGCGGGAGGCGTCGGCGCGGTAGAAGCGTTCGAAGACGCGCTCCCGGTCGTCGGGGTCGAGTCCGGGGCCAGTGTCGGCGACTTCCAAGATCGCATCGGTGTCCGCGGTTCCCACCCGAACGGTGACATCGGCGTCGGGTGGGGTGTGGGTCAGGGCGTTTGTGACGAGATTGCTCAACACCTGACGCAGACGGGCGTCATCGCCGAGAACCTCGGGAGTGCCTGGGCCGTCGATGATGTCGAGGGTAATGGTCCGTTCGGGTGCGACGGCACGCGCGTTGTGCACCGCGTCGGCGGCGACCGCGAGCAGATCCACCGGGGAACGGTCGAGCGGACGTTGTTCGTCGAGTCGCGCGAGCATCAGCAGGTCTTCGACGAGCAGGCCCATGCGGCGGGCCTCGCGTTCGATGCGGTCCATGAGCATGCCGGTGTCGGCACTCGCGCCCTGCCGGTACAACTCGGCGAAACCGCGGATGGTGGTGAGCGGGGTGCGGAGTTCGTGGCTGGCATCGGCGACGAAGCGACGCATCTTCTCCTCCGAGCGTCGCGCCGACTCCTCGGATGCTGCGGTTGCTGCGAAGGCTGATTCGATCCTGCCGAGCATGGCGTTGAAGGTCACCGACAACCGCCCGATCTCGGTTCGGGGATCGCCCTCGGGCACCCGCTCGCTGAGGTCGCCTTCAGCGATCGCGGCGGCGGTGCGCTCGACCTCGTCGAGGGGACGCAGGCTCATCCGCACGACGACACCGCCGCCCACCGCCAGTGCGACCAGCACGACCGCACCGATCACCGTCTGCAGCAGGACGAGGCTGTCCACCGTCTCGTCGGCCTCGGCCAGGCTCATCCCGACGGTGGTCACGACACCCGACGTGTTCTCGGTGCTCATCACCCGCCAGTGCGGACCGTCGTCGCCCACGGATCCGACGGTGACGGGCCTACCGGTCGGATCCTCAGGCACATCCGGTGCGGTCGACTCGTCGTTGACGACGAACAGCACTTGTCCGTCGGCGTCGACGACCTGAACGTAGAAGGGGCTCGGTGGTCGCCGGGAGGTGGGGGCGTCCAGCGGTGGCGTCGGTGGCGGCTTGTCGGGTCGCGCCCAGGTCCGTGCGGCCTCCTCGAGGTCCCGGTCGACGCGCGACAGCAGAGAGTTCTGCAGAGCTGAGGTGACGGCAACACCCGACGCGAGCAGACCGATGCCGGCCAGGAGCACCAGGGCGGCCACCAGCGTCCAACGGAGTGGCAGCGCCCGCAGCCGGTTCATGTGCGGGGTTCCCGCATCACGTAGCCCACCCCGCGAACGGTGTGGATGAGGGGGACGTCGCCGATGTCCACCTTGCGTCGCAGATACGACACGTACGACTCGACAACCCCGACCTCACCGCCGAAGTCGTAGTTCCACACGTGCTCGAGGATGCGGGGTTTGCTCAGCACCGTCCCGGCGTTGAGCATGAAGTACCGCAGCAGCGTGAACTCGGTCGGCGACAGCGACACGGGCTTGCCGGCCTTGAACACCTCGTGGGTGTCTTCGTCGAGTTCGAGGTCGGCGAAGGTGATGCGGGAGCTGCGTTCGGTCTCGGACACCTTGCCGGCGCGGCGCAGGATCGTGCGCAGCCGGGCGATGACCTCTTCGAGGCTGAACGGTTTGGTGACGTAGTCGTCGGCGCCGAGCGTCAGGCCCGCGACCTTGTCCTCCACCGCGTCTTTCGCGGTCAGGAACAGCACGGGCGCGTCGATGCCGTCGGCGCGCAGGCGGCGCAGCAGGCCCATGCCGTCCATCCCGGGCATCATCACGTCGAGGATCACTGCGTCGGGCCGGAAGCGTCGCGCCTTGTCCAGTCCTTCGGCGCCGTTGCTCGCGGTCTCCACCTCGAAGCCCTGGAACTTCAGGCTCACGGACAGCAGTTCGACGATGCTCGGCTCGTCGTCGACGACGAGCACGCGCGCTTCGGGAATCCGGTCGGTCACGACTTCGATTGTCGCGGGTAGGGCTGGCACCGCGCTCGAGATTTCCTGGCAGGTTCCTGTGAGCTTTCCGATTGTCAGGAAGTTGCCAGGAGAACTCCACGGAACCTCGAGATCACGAGTGTGTGATGTGGGGGTGAACAACGGCTATCAGCAGACCGCGAGCAGACTGCACGCGTTCAACCGGTACGAGATCAAGTATTTCGTCGACGAGATGAAGGTGCCCGAACTACGGCGCGAGCTCGCCGCCCGGATGGACACCGATCCGTACTCCCCACACGGGGGCTATCCGGTGACGTCGCTGTACTACGACACCCCGGATCTGCGGTTCTACTGGGAGAAGATCGAAGGCTTGAAGTTCCGCCGCAAGGTACGCATGCGGCTGTACGGCGATCCGGCCGCATGCACCGACGACTCTCCCGTGCAGGTCGAGATCAAGCAGCGCGTCAACCGGGTGACGCAGAAGCGTCGCACTGCCCTCCCGTACGGTGTCGCCCTGCGGTGGCTGAACGGACGCGAGGACATCGAGTGCGACGACTCGCAGCGGCCGTTCGTCGACGAGGTCTCCGGTCTCGTGGGGAATCTGGATCTGCGACCGATCGTGACCACCGGCTATCTGCGCGAGGCGTTCGTCGGACGCGACGCCGACCTCGGTCTGCGTGTGACGATCGACCACAAGGTGCACGGCCGCGACCGCGACTTCCACTTCGCGTCCGGCGCAGAGAACCGCTTCATCATCCCGCCGAAGCTGGCCGTCGTAGAGCTCAAGGCCAACGAGCGGGTGCCCTACTGGGCGACCGATTTGACGGCCCGGCTGGACATGTCGGTGATCCGGGTGTCGAAGTACTGCCAGTCGGTCGAGGCGTTCGGGCTCGCACCCCGGTCCCGTTTCGGTGCACCGGACCTGGTGTCGCCGGACGGCTCCGACGCGCGGGTACCCACCGATCTTCTGTCCACCGAACCGATTCCGGCTCGCTGACTTCCCTTCTCCGAAACAAGGACGGATATGAACTTCGATTTCCAAGATCTCAGTGGCACGTTCACGACCTTCGACATCGTGGTGTCGCTGGCGTTGTCGTTCGTGCTGTCGAGCGTCATTGCGTGGGTCTACCGCTACACGCACAAGAACGTCTCCTACAGCCAGTCCTACGTGCAGACGCTGGTGCTGGTCGGCATGGTCATCGCGCTCATCATGCTGGTGGTCGGATCGAACATCGCCCGGGCGTTCGCTCTCGTCGGCGCGCTCTCGGTGGTGCGATTCCGCAACGCCATCAAAGAAACTCGCGATGTCGGGTTCATCTTCCTGGTGATGGCCATCGGCATGACCACCGGTACCCGCTTCTACGTACTCGCCATCGCGGCGACCGTCGCGATCTGCCTCGTACTGCTGATCATGAACAAGTTCAACTGGTTCACGCTCGACGTGCAGCGTCAGGTGGTCAAGGTGCAGGTGCCGCCGGAGCCTGCCTACACCAGCACCGTCGAGGACGTTCTCATCAAGCACTGCAGTGAATACGAGTTGGTGTCCACCGAATCCGTCCGCGCCGGCGCTCTGGTGGAGCTGTACTACACGGCGCAGCTGAAGAAGGGCACGAGCTCGAACGACCTGATCGCGGCACTGAGCGCCGTCAATGCCGGCCAGCGGGTGAGCGTCCTGACCGGATACGACCAGACCGACCTGTGATGACTGCACCCACCCCGCGGCGCCGTCTGCGGCACCGGATACCGACCTCGCTGCGGCGGCACTGGAAACTGCCGGTGGCGTTCATCGCGTTCGTCGCGATCGTGGCCACGGCCTTCGGAGCGACACGCGTGCGGCCCTACATCACAGGCGACCCGACGATCATCTCCTCGGAGATCACCGAGAACGTCGCCGGCACAGTCGATCTGTTCGACACCTCCGTCACACACGAGTTGTCGCTCGAGATCGGCGACGCCGAGTACGACGACATGATCTCCGCATACGAGAAGGACGGCGACAAGGAGTGGGTGGTCGCCGATGTGGTCATCGACGGCACCCACATCGACGACGTGGGTGTGCGCCTGAAGGGCAACTCGACGCTGCGCGGCCTGCAGGGCGAGGGTTTCGATCAGGCGCAAGGCCCGCCCGGGATGGAGGGCACGGTTCAGGTGGATCCGGAGGATCCGACCTCGTTGCCCTTGCTGATCCGTTTCGACGAGTACGTCGACGGTCGCGCGTATCAGGGCATGACAGAACTGTCGGTGCGGCCCGGCTCGCCGGTGATCAACGAGGCGATGGCGTTGTCGCTCACCGCCGAGACCGATCAACCGACCCAGCGGTACGCGTACACGGTGTACTCGGTCAACGACAGCGCCACCGCGACACGACTGGTGCTCGAGCATCCCGATGAGCAGTACGCCAACTCGCTGTTCGACTCCCCCGGCTATCTCTACAAGGCCGATGCGTCGTCGCGGTTCGAGTACGTCGGCGACGACCAGTCGGACTACGCCGACCAGTTCGAGGAGATCAATGCCGCCGACTCCGGTACGCTGCAACCCATCATCAGCTTCCTGAAGTGGATGGACTCGGCCGACGACGCAGAGTTCGACGCGCACCTCGCCGACTGGGTCGACGTCGAGTCCTTCGCCCGGTACGTCGCCACACAGAACCTGCTCGTCAACTTCGACGACATGGCCGGACCCGGTCAGAACTACTACCTCTGGTACGACCTCGACACGAAGAAGCTCTCGGTGGTCTCGTGGGATCTGAACATGGCCATGCAGGGTGATACTTCCGCCGGCCCGGACGACTCCATCTCCATGATGGGCGGCATGGGACAGGGCGGTCGCCCGCAGGGCATGGTGGGCGCCGCGCCACCGGAGGGGATGCCTCAGGCCATGCCACCTGGAATGCCTGGAGGCGAGAGTCGCGGACCAGGCGGCGGCAATACCTTGAAGACCCGTTTCCTCGACTCCGACGCCTTCACGGAGATCTACCACCGGGTGTATCAGGAGCTGTCCGAACAGATCTACGGCAACGGTCTGGCACTCGAGGTGCTCGACGCGGTGGCGGCGTCGGTGCCGACCTCCGACGGCCTCACTGCCGAGGCGCTGCAGGAGAGCGTCGACTCGATGCGCTCCTGGATCGGGGAACGTACGCAGGCACAAGTTCAGTGGATTCAGCCCCGCTGAGCGAGGTCGGATCCACCGAAGTTACGGATACTGTCGGGCCCATGACTTCCGAAGAAATCCTGCTCGTCGAGCAGCGCGATTCCGTCCGCATTCTCACCTTCAACCGCCCGGAGGCGCGGAATGCGCTGAGCTCGGCGCTCATCGATGCCCTGCGCACCGAGATCGCTGCAGCGGAGGCGGACGACGAGACGAACGTCGTGGTCCTTACCGGCACCGACCCGGCCTTCTGCGCCGGACTCGACCTGCAGGAACTCGGGGAAGGTGGAGGCAACCTGTCGCTGGTGTCCGGCGCCGACCTCCCCGTCGGTCATCCGTGGAAGCCCATCTCCAAGCCGATCATCGGCGCGGTGAACGGCGCCGCCATCACCGGTGGTCTCGAAATGGCACTCGCGTGCGACTTCCTCATCGCGTCCGAGCGCGCCCGCTTCGCCGACACCCACGCGCGAGTCGGCGTCCTGCCGGGTTGGGGACTCACCCAGCGCCTGCCCGCGGCGGTGGGTCCGGGCTTCGCGCGTCGCATGAGCCTGTCCGGAAACTTCGTGGGTGCCGAGGAGGCGCTGCGTGCGGGTCTGGTGACGCAGGTCGTCGCGCATGACGAACTGCTCGGCACGGCCGTGGAGGTCGCGCGGACGATCGCCGGCAACGACCAAT
The DNA here is from genome assembly GCF_019641445.1 of Rhodococcus sp. DMU2021. Classification (NCBI taxonomy): domain Bacteria; kingdom Bacillati; phylum Actinomycetota; class Actinomycetes; order Mycobacteriales; family Nocardiaceae; genus Rhodococcus; species Rhodococcus sp. DMU2021. The sequence continues at coordinate 198,575 of NZ_JAIFKB010000009.1, read as the reverse complement.
CCGGTATGCGGGCGTTGCTCGCGTCGTACCGCCGGGCCGAGGAGCATGTCGTCGAACCGGCCCTACGGATGGAGCAGCAGACCTCGGAAGAGTGGATGCGGGAGTTCTCGCCGTCGCGGGTCGCCGAGCGACGGGCTGCGGTGATCGAACGCGGAAAGTCCCAGAACGCCGTGAATCCCAAGTCCTGAAACGCCCATGACCAAAGGGCATTTCGGTCTAATCGGACACTTTTATCACAGAAATATAACAACTAGTGACGGCAGGTAACAGGCTTTGAGGCCTTCGCGAAGTATGGGACGGAAGTGAATCGATCTTGCGGATCCATTCACTTCCCGCGCCCGTTCGCGGGCGTGCCCATCCACAACGACATGGAGGTATTCCTATGCTGCTCGGATCTCTCGCACTGACCCTTGGTGGACTGCTCGCCGCTCTCGGCATCATTCTCTGACAGCCGGACCGATCGACTCCGCGCCCGCACCACCCCCTGCGTGCGGGCGCGGTTCGGTCCATTCGGACGGATCCACTTCCGGAGTCCGGAAAACTGTTTCCTCGTCACACTTTTCGGACATCTTCTTCTCGAGTTCGTCCTTCTCGCGCTGCGCCATCTCGGGGTCGACGTCCTCACCCGGGACGGGTCCGGGATCTGTAGCCGGCGCGCCCTGACCGGGATCGGCCGCGTCGATCTCGTTGGAGCCGGTGTGCTTGATCGGGAGAAACGGTTCCATGCTTGCCATGAATACGGATTCCCGACACCGATGCGCGCAAACAACTACTCCGGCAACGGAACGTTCTGCAGTCGCAGCTGACCGCGAGCGAGGACCTTGCCGGTCGTGGTGTCGGTGATGATCACCAGCCACAGTTGCTGAGTCCTCCCCTGCTGCAACGGTTCTGCCGTGACCGACGCGCGGCATCCCGTCGTCGAACGCAGGAAGTGGCTTCCTCGACGACGAAGCCGCTCGCCTCGACGAATCGGCTCGGCGGCTTCTGCCCGTAGTCCTCGATCGTCGGACGAGCCTCGGTAGTTCCGGTCATCGCCCTGCTCCAGTGGGGGGACAAATACTGTGCAGATCCCGACGGCCCGTCACTGCTCATCGAACACCGCGACTGTGGCGCTTCGGTCGAAGCGGTCGTGCAATGCGCCCACGGCCACGGTCCGCTGCGGCCGAGCGAGTCGCAGACCCGGCCGGGTCCGACCGCGCGAAAACTCCCCGAGGGCACGAAAACATAACGAAGTGAATTTTCGGTCCGCGGCAGTGTTTCGCACCGAGGCGGCGGGTACTCCTCGGTCAGCGTCCCGGTGCGGACGCAGTCCGGATAACCGAACGACAGGAGGAACACATATGCACTTCGGATCTCTTGCGCTCCTCGGCGGACTGCCTGCGAAACCGGGCATCGCCCACTGAGCCAGCGCACACCGCGTCCGCATCCGTCATGGGTGCGGACGCGGTCGTATGTGCGATGAATTTCTCGGGCGGCGCGGGTCGGTATGGTCACCGACCCCAGAAGGAGCCGACATGCCCGAATTCGTCACCCACTCGATCGACGTCCCTGGCGCGACTCTCGTCTACGACGTCCGCACCGTCCCCGGCGACGCCACCTCGCTGCTGCTCGCCGGATCCCCGATGGACGCGAGCGGCTTCACGAGCCTCGCCTCCTTCTTCGACGACCGGACGGTGGTCACCTACGACCCGCGCGGCACGGGTCGTGGCACGCGCACCGACACGTCGATGCAGTCCACTCCCGCTCTGCACGCCGACGACCTGCACCGGATCCTCGTCGAACTCGATCTCGGTCCCGTCGACGTCTTCGCCAGCAGCGGCGGCGCGGTCAACGCGCTCGAACTCGTCTCGCGCCATCCCGAGCAGGTGCGCACGCTGGTCGCGCACGAACCGCCGATCGTCGAGCTGCTGCCCGATCGCATCGGGGCCGAGGCGGTGCGCGACGACATTCGCGACACCTATCAGCGCAGCGGCCTCGGACCGGCCATGGCGAAGTTCATCGCCCTGGTCGGCTACGAAGGTGAACTGACCTCCGACTATCTCGACCGGCCCGCTCCGAGCCCGTCCGACTTCGGACTGCCCAGCGAGGACGACGGGACCCGCGACGACGTGCTGCTGGGCCAGAACTGGATGTCGTGCACGGGCTACCACCCCGATCTCGACGCTCTCGCGAACGCGTCCACGCGCATCGTCGTCGCAGGTGGTCGCGAGTCGGTACGCCAGCTGTGCGGCCGCGCCTCGGCAGCGCTCGCCGACCGGCTCGGCACAACTCCGACGCTGTTCCCCGGCGATCACGGTGGCTTCATGGGTGCCTCAGAGGGTATGCCCGGCGATCCTGAAGCTTTCGCCGCCGTGCTCCGCGACGTGCTCCAACCGAGCCGCGTGTAATCCGTCCGATCGTCGAGTTCATGGGCTACACCCAGCCCTGGTATTCGGTGCGCGACCTAGACGAACCCGTGGTCGGAGCGATGGTGCCGCGCGCCGTGGCCGCGTCTTCGTCTACATCCCGAAGAGCGGGTACGTCGGCATCGGAGTCGTCACCGTGATGTCGTTCTTCGAGAGTGCTCACAACAGGGATGGGTGACAGCAGAAGCTTTTTCGCACGATCACTCCGTGTCGCGCAGCGCGCTCCTGCATTCGAGTCGGCGCCGATCGGCCAGGTGGGCGTCGCGCAGCACTTCGAGCAGACGCGGCGTGGTCCGCTCGCCGGGTTCGACGACCGCGACCCATCCCAGTGAGCCGTAGAGCGGATGAGGGATGAAGACGTCGGCCTCGGCGAAGTCGATCGTCGAGGGGTCGACGGACCGGGGTGGGTAGCCGAGCAACTCGGTGAACAGCTGCGTCCCCGCATGCACGTTCATGCGCCATCGGCCCGGCTCGTCGAGGCGTGAATCCCCATCGTTCGGATAGTTCTTCGTCACGATCGTCGCGTAGGGCTGCCGCTTGTGCGGGATCTCGCCGTCCGGGGCGTAGTAGAAGAAATGGTCGCCCCACGAAATCTCGGGGAGCCCACTCCCATCCTGTGGTGCGAGCTCGAGGACACCGCTGAAGCTTCTGATCTGCGCGAGGATCTGTTCCATGGTCATACTTCGAGTGTCACCTTGAAGTGCTTATGGAGGGTTCGAGCAGTGGAGCACACGATGACGACGGGGCGCCTGGCCGCAGCCACCGGATACTCCGTGCAGCAGGTGCGCGATCTCGAACGCCTCGGAGTGATCCCTTCCGCCGTACGAATGCCCAACAGCTATCGCAGATTCGGTCCCGAACACGTCACGGCCCTGCGCGCGTACCGCGCACTGGCTGTCGCGGTGGGTCCCGTCGAGGCGCGCAGGGTCATGCACGATGTGCAGGTCCTCCCCTACGACGAGGCACTCGCCCGTGTCGTCGAACTCCACAGTGGGCTCGCGCGGGCACGCGCCGAGAGTCTCACCGCGCTCCGCGCACTCGACACCATCGTCGACGAGGCCGCCCACGACGCGCCTCCACTACCCGGCGACGCCATGAGCATCACCGAGCTGGCGAACGCCATCGGAGTGCGATCGTCCACCCTGAGGTTCTGGGAGAAGGAGGGATTGGTCGCGCCCGAACGGATCGACCGTAACGCTGCGCGGAGCTACTCCCCCGCCGCGGCGCGGGATGCGCGGATCGTTGCCGCACTACGCGCGGGTGGCTACCGCATCCCGGCGGTCCGGGCGGTGATGGCAGCGATCGGAACCGACAATGACACCGATACTGCTAGGGACGCACTCCACGAGCGCCTGCACACCATCGCAGTGCAGTCCGAAATGTTGCTGCGAGCCGGTGCAGACATCGCGAACCTGATCGAGAACCGGACTCCGCGCTCGTCTAACTCGAATCCGAAGAGTGCAACCGCCACGGCACACTCGTCACCATCACCCCGGGCTGGAACAGCAGACGACTCTTGAGTCGCAGCGCGCTCTGATTGTGGAGCAGATTCTCCCACCAGTGCCCCACGACGTATTCGGGGATGAAGACGGTCACCACGTCGCGCGGCGAGTTGCCGCGCACCCGCCTGACGTAGTCGAGTACCGGTCGCGTGATCTCCCGGTACGGCGACTCCAGCACCTTCAACGGAATCGTGATGTCGCTGGCTTCCCATTCGCGCACGAGAGCGCGGGTGTCCTCCTCGTCGACGTCGACGGTGATCGCTTCGAGGGTGTCGGGGTGGGTGGCCGAGGCGTACGCGAGCGCGCGACGTGTCGGGTGGTGCAGCTTGGCCACGAGCACGATCGAATACGTGCGGCTGGGCAGCAGACCGTCCCATTTGCCGGCGTCGAGTTCGGCCGCCACACGTCGGTAGTGGTGGTTGACGGCCCGCATCGTCACGAAGACGATCACCATGGCGAGGATCGCGATCCACGCGCCGGCGAGGAATTTCGTGATGAGCACGATGATCAGGACGGTCCCCGTCATCGCCAGACCCACACCGTTGACGACGCGCGAACGCTGCATTCTCCGGCGGTGACGCGAGTCGGTTTCGGTGGCCAACAGCCGCGTCCAGTGACGAACCATTCCGGTCTGGCTCAACGTGAAGGAGACGAACACTCCGACGATGTAGAGCTGGATGAGATGGGTGACCTCGGCGTCGAACGCCCATACCAGCACGATCGCTCCGAGAGCCAGGAAGACGATGCCGTTGCTGAACGCGAGCCGATCGCCCCGGGTGCGCAGCTGGGTCGGCAGGTGTTTGTCCTGCGCGAGTACCGACGCGAGAACCGGGAACCCGTTGAATGCCGTATTCGCGGCGAGGACGAGGATCAACGCGGTCACGGCGGTGACGAGGTAGAAACCGAGCGGGAAACCGGTGAAGACCGTCTCGGCGACCTGCGCGATCAGTGTCTTCTGGTGATAGTCGGCCGGTGCCCCGCTCAATTGTGTCGCGGGATCTGCGGCGACGACGACCCCCAGTCGCTCGGCGAGGACGATGATGCCCATCAGCAGCGTGATCGCGATGGCGCCCAGCAGGAGCAGGGTGGTGGCAGCGTTGTGCGATTTCGGTTTCCGGAAGGCCGGCACCCCGTTGCTGATGGCCTCCACTCCCGTCAGGGCCGCACATCCCGACGAGAACGCGCGGGCGAGGAGGAAGGCGAAGGCCAGCCCGGCCAGGTGGGATTGTTCGGCGGCGAGTTCGTAGTGCGACGACTCGGCGCGCAGAGGGACGTCGGACACGACGAGACGCACGAAGCCCCAGACGAGCATCACCCCGACACAGAACATGAAGGCATAGGTGGGCACGGCGAAAGCTGCTCCGGCTTCGCGGAGTCCGCGCAGATTGACCGCGGTGAGGAGTGTGATCGCGGTGATGGCGAACAGCACTTTGTGGTGTTCGACGAAGGGGACGGCCGACCCGATGTTCTGGGCGGCCGACGAGATCGACACGGCGACCGTCAGCACGTAGTCGACGATCAGCGCGCTGCCCACCGTCAGGCCGGCGATCGCACCGAGGTTCTTCGTCGCCACCTCGTAGTCGCCGCCCCCCGACGGATAGGCATGCACGTTCTGCCGGTAGCTCGCGACCACTACGACGAGGACGACGGCGACCGCGAGACCGATCCACCCGGAGAATGCGTAGGCGGACAGGCCCGCCACCGACAACACGAGGAAGATCTCCTCCGGCGCATAGGCGACGGACGACAGAGCGTCGGACGCGAAGACCGGCAGGGCTATCCGTTTCGGCAACAGCGTGTGGCCGAGTGTGTCGCTTCGCAGCGGCCTTCCCAGCAGCACTCGCTTGGTGATGCTGTCACGGCCCTTGCGGATGGTTACGGCCACGACCACCGACTCCTGTCCGGCGCATACCCGCGCACGCAGAAGCGAACGGTACGCTCGTATTACGCCGCTCGCCAGAGGTGCAGACCGGGCGAATTTCACCCCGCCGATCACCCATCGGTGAGGTTGGCAGGTGACACAATCGTCGATAGCGTAGAGACGTTGTTGCTCCTCGCAACAAACCGTGCCGCGTCTCCTCCCCTTTTCGACTCGGCACGGACGGACCCCGTCGGCCCCTCCCCTCGTTGAGCCGACGGGGTTCTCTCATCGATTCCCCCCCATGCGGTGGCTCACACATTTTCGTACAGAGCGGTCCGTCTGGCGGATCTTGCGGCGATCCCGTACAGCGGCAGCAGAACTTGACTCGTCCACAGTGCGCGCGGTCGACTACTTTCTTTCACCACGCTCACGATCCGGAGAACCCTGATGACCGATTCCATCCTCGAGCTCTACGTCAACGACGGATTGTCCGACGAGGAAATCGATCAGCAGAGGGCCACCTACGGTCCGCTCACCGGAGACGTGCGCGAGCTGATCCAACTCGCACTGCAGACGCGTGTGGATGCCGACGACGTCGCGCGGGCGCGGGAACATCTCGCAGCCGCGCGCGAGATCCTCGAACGCGACCGGGAGGACGGCCCGTACGGCACCCGGTTCAACGATTCGGGCCGATTCCGTAACTGGGGAAACGCCGCAATAGGCTTGCGCAACGCGATCGCCCCGATCGGCGGCATCCACGAGGACGACGACGGACGCGTGTGGACGGACATCCACCTCGGTCCCGTCTACGAGGGGCCGGCCGGGCACGTGCACGGCGGGGTCTCCGCACTGCTGCTCGACCAGATCCTCGGCGACGCCGCGCGCATCTCGGGATATCCAGGGATGACGGGCACGCTCGCCATCCGCTACCGCAAGCGCACTCCCCTCGGCGCTCTGCGCGTGGAGGCGAAACTCGACCGCGTCGAGGGACGTAAGGCGTTCGTCGTGGGGCACATCGCCGACTCGGAGGGGATCTGCGTGGAAGCGGAAGGCATCTTCATCGCTCCGGTGTGGATGGTTCAGCAGCGTGACTCGTTCGCGGAGATACCGAGACCCGAATAGGCTCACAACGCCCATGGTCGACCATCAGGGTTGTGAGCCTCACCCGTGTGTTGTGAACCTCCGGACGCCGGAGCCGACGATCAGGTGCTTGCTCTGACGACCGTCACCCTGCAACGCCTGAGCTGATGCTCCTGTTGCGAGAGTCACGACTTGCGACTCGGTAGGTCCGGCTCCTCCGCCAGTACAGTTGATCGATATCCGGCAGGAGCGAGAGGAGTCGACCGTGCAGAACGCCGTGTTCTACTCGCTCGTCGCGATGTGTTCGTTGTTCGCCGCGTCGACGTGGTGCCTCTCGCGCCCCCACCTGCTGTCGAGCTCGGCCGCGTTCGTGGCCTCCGGGCTCTGGGTACTGATGAACGGACCTCTCGAGGGTCGTGTGCTGTACTCGGTGACGCCGAATCACGGACTGACCGAGGCCGACCTGCTCTCGGGAGTGGGCGTGTGCATCGCAGCCTGGGGTTTCTGGACGACGCGGAACCGTCGGCGGCGGCGGCGTTCGCAGCGACCGGCGTCGTACCGCAGGCATCCCGACCGGTCCAGAGCCATGCCGACCCCCGTCTTTCCGGCGGAAAGCGACGTCGAAACGGGCCCCATCCGCCGCAAAGCAGGGTGAACGTCTCGGTTCGACCCCGAGAAGATTCTCAGGTCTCGTTTCAGTATCGACTCTGGACGAGTGCCCAGCTGTCACCTAAGCTCCAAAGCGGCCACGGCGTAGGTGGCCGTGTCTCCCTAGAGTCCTCCCCGACACAGGAGATACAGCGCGAGGCCCCCGCCGGCTCCTCCCCTCGAATCGCTGGCGGGGGCCCTTCCCTGTCGGCCTCCCCGACGACAGGGGCAGATCGATGGTAATCAGGTCCCGATGTCCGATTCGTCCTGCGTTCGGACGAAACGCCGGGTAACCCTTGTGACCTTCGTCTCTGCGGCGCTGTTCACAGCATAGAGCAATCTGCTCACTCGCGTGCATAGGTCTTTCTCGAGTTCACCGAAAGATCAACTCGCAGAGTCCGTTCTGCCGCTTTCGCGCGCTTCGCACTCTTCCGTCAGGCACGATCCGCCAGCTCGGCGTGCCCGGCCTGACGAGCACAATGCGCGCAGCAGAAGACGGCATCCGCCGACTCCACGCCGTGCCCGAGGATGCGGCAGTGACAGTGGGCGCACTGCGGCGCCATCTCCTCCTCTTCCGGCGTCACGATCGGACGGTGTCCGCTTTCCTTCCGGTCGGGTACCCGGAACCGCCGGAACACACGAGCCCGCCCACACCGATTCGGTGCGGGCGGGCTCGTGGACGACGGATCTATACCGGTTCAGGTTCCCTCGCTTCGTGCTTCGCGGCTTCCTGCTGCGCGGCCTCGAGCTTCAGGCGTTGTCCGAGCACCGACTTGCGGCGACCGTAGACGAAGTAGATCGCCACTCCCAGGACCATCCAGACGGTGAAGCGGATCCACGTCTCGACCGAAAGGTTGAGCATGAGCCAGCCGCAGGCGAGGACCGCGAGGATCGGGACCAGAGGCACGAGCGGCACCCGGAATCCGCGGGGCAGGTCGGGGCGGGTACGGCGGAGCACCATCACGCCGACACAGACCAGGACGAAGGCGAACAGCGTGCCGATGTTGACCATCTCCTCGAGCACACCCATCGGGAACACCGCGGCGAGGACGGCCACGACACCACCGACCATCAGGGTGATGCGCACGGGCACACCCTTGTGGTTCGTGACGGCGAGCTTGCGGGTGACGAGTCCGTCGCGGGACATCGCGAACAGCACGCGGGTCTGGCCGAGCATCATCACCATCACGACGGTGGTGAGGCCGGCGAGGCCACCGATGTTGATGGCCATCTGCGCCCAGGTGATGCCGTGTGCCTCGAAAGCCGTGGCCAGCGTGGCACTGCCGTCACCGACCAGCTCGCTGCCGGTGCGCAGGTCGGTGTACTTCACCATGCCGGTGAGCACGAGCGTGACGCCGACGTAGAGGACGGTGACGATCGCCAGCGAACCGAAGATGCCGCGGGGCAGGGCCTTCTGGGGGTTCTTGGTCTCCTCGGCGGTGGTGGCGACGACGTCGAAGCCGATGAAGGCGAAGAAGACCAGGCTCGCTGCGGCGAGGAGGCCGTACCAGCCGTAGGTGCTGCCGCCCGCGCCGGTGAGCGCCGAGAACAGCGACTGATGCAGACCGGATGCGTCGCTCTCCGCCTCTTCGGCCTGCGGGACGTACGGCGAGTAGTTGGACTTGTCGATGTAGAAGATGCCGACGACGATGACGAGCAGGACCACCGCGACCTTGATGGCGGTGACGACGGCGGAGACCCGCGACGAGACCTTGGTGCCGATCGCGAGGATGATCGTGATGGCGCCGACGATGAGCAGCGACCCCCAGTCGACCGTGATCGGTCCGAGGTCGATCGACGCGTTCCCGCCGAACATGCCCCCGAGATACATCGACCATCCCTTGGCGACGACCGCGGAGGCGAGGGCGAACTCGAGGATCAGGTCCCATCCGATGATCCAGGCGACGAACTCACCGAAGGTGGCGTAGGAGAAGGTGTAGGCGCTGCCGGCGACCGGTACCGCAGAGGCGAACTCCGCGTAACACAGTGCGGCGAGACCGCACGCGATCGCGGCGAGGACGAACGCCAGCGAGATGGACGGTCCGGCGAGATTGCCGGCGGTGCGGGCGGTGAGGGTGAAGATTCCGGCTCCGACCACGACGGCGACGCCGAACACGGTCAGATCCTTGGCGGTCAGTTCTCGTCGTAGCCGCGAACCGGGTTCATCGGTATCCGCGATCGACTGTTCGACGGATTTGGTCCGCCAGATGCCGACTCCGGGCATTGTGTGCTCCTCGGGGTGATTGCGGCGCCCGCCACGCCTGGTCCGGGCGAGGGGTAGGCATGTCGCTCACTTCGCGCGCATTACGTTGCAGCAAGCAGTGTTTGCGTGAGCATTTGATGTAGCAATCATGGCACTGGCTCGTGAAGTGTCAATATCTTTCTGTTCGGCTGAGCATTATGCTCGAGTGGTGACGCGCATCACAACGGAAAGGGTGTCATCGTGTTCAGTCTCGACCGGCTCGACGCAGCTCTCCTCGGAGAGCTCACGCACAACCCCCGGGCAGGAATCGTCGACCTGTCGGCGAAGCTCGGCATCGCCCGCAACACCGTGCAGTCGCGCATCAGAAAACTCGAGGAGTCCGGTGCCGTCACCGGATACCGACCGGTCGTCGACCTGCCGAAGCTGGGTGTGCCGCTGCAGGCGTTCATCGGCGCCGAGCTCGTCCAGGCACAGATGGGGCATGTGATCGCCCAATTAGGCCAATTCCCAGAGGTATTGGAAGTCCACGCGACAACGGGCCGGGAGGATCTCCTGATCCGGATGGCGGCGCAGTCCCAGGAGGACCTCCTGTTGGTCCTCGAACGGCTCCACGCCATCGAGGGCGTCGCGCACACCACCACGACGCTCGCGCTCACCACGCCGATCGAGTACCGGACGCAGCCACTCGTCGAGCACATCACCCGCAATGCGGGGCACGGGCGTTCCTCGTCGGCCGGAAACTCCTGAAGACACGAGAAGGGGAGGCACCTCGCGGCGCCTCCCCTTGTTCCCCTGTGCGGATCAGTTCCCCTGTGCGGATCAGTTCCCCTGTGCGGATCAGGCAGTATCGATGCGGCGCTCGGCGATCCGGTTGGCCGCTGCGCCCGGCGTGACGCCGAGAGTGCTGGAGACGTCGAAGATCTCGGCGGTGCGCTCGAAGATCGACTCCACTCGTGTGCGGACGACGTCGGCGGCGGATCCGTCGACCTCGCCGGCGACCTGGATCAGTCCGCCCGCGTTCGCGACATAGTCGGGTACCCAGACGATTCCGCGCTTGCCCAGCAGGCCCTCCACCTCGGGCTGCGCGAGCTGGTTGTTGGCCGCACCGCACACGAGACGTGCGTCGAGGTGGGCAGCGGTGGTCGAGGTCAGCGTGCCGCCGAGAGCGCACGGGGCGTAGACGTCGGCGGACGAGGCGACGACGTTGTCGGTGACCTGCGCCGGGAACTCGTCGACCACGCGGGCGACCGCGGCGGGGTTCACGTCGGAGACGATCACCTCGGCACCGTCGGCGACGAGCAGCTTCACGAGTTCGTAGCCGACCTTGCCGAGACCCTCGACACCGACCGTGCGACCCGCGAGAGTCGTTTCGCCCCAGACCGTCCGAGCGCCGGCACGCATGGCCTGGAAGACACCGAGCGCGGTCAGCGGCGAGCTGTCGCCGGATCCGCCGGCGGCGACGGTGCGCCCCACGGCGTGGGCGGTGTGCCGGCCCACCACGTCGAGGTCCTCCGCGCGGGTTCCCACGTCGGCGGCGGTGATGTAGCGACCACCGAGTGACTCGACGAATCGTCCGTAGGCGGCGAGCAGTTCGTCGTTCTTGTCCATCTTCGGATCACCGATGATGACGGCCTTGCCGCCACCGAGGTTCACACCGGACACCGCGGCCTTGTAGGTCATGCCCCACGACAGTCGCAGCACGTCCTCGAGTGCCGACATCTCGTCCGCGTAGGGGTAGAAGCGGGTGCCGCCGAGGGCGGGTCCGAGTGCGGTGGAGTGGATCGCGACGATGGCGCGCAAGCCGGTGGCCGCGTCGTGATGGAAGACGACCTGCTCGTGCGGACGGTCGGTCAGGCGGGCCGAGCGGCCGAACACGCCGTCGGACGTGGTGAACTCGGGGAGGTCGAGAACAGAGGTGGTCATCGGTGGGTTCCTTTGCAGCAGAGGGTGTTCGTGCTTCAGAAGTCGGTGTCGATGCCGAGCTCGGCGAGGCGGGCCCGGTACTGCTCGACGGAGCGGAGCTTGACGTCCTCGTAGCCGCGCACCATGTCGGGCAGGGCCGCGATCTCGACGGCGCGGTCGTAGGAGTCGACGTCCAGGCCGGCGGCGAGCCGCTGGATCGTGGCGGTGTAGTGGGCGAGCAGAGCACGCTCGACGCGGCGGACGTGGGCGTAGCCGAAGGGATCGAGCTTCGTGCCGCGCAGACGCTTCGCCTTGGCCAGAGCCTTCAGCGCGACATGCGATTTCGGTCCGAAGCCGACCTTCTTCTCACGGCCGAGTGCGCGCAGCGCCGGCGGGTGCAGGCGGTAGGTGAGCTTGCGCCCACCGGGGACCTGGCCCTGCACCTCGTCGAGGAAGGCCGGGTCGACGAGCATGCGGGCGACCTCGTACTCGTCCTTGTAGGCGGTGAACTTGAACAGTCCGCGGGCGACGGCCTCGCTGAAGTCCGTGCGGTTCGTGACGCGACGCTCGGCCTCCCAGGCCGCCTGCACCTGCGCGATGTAGCGGGCGGCGAGGGCTTCGCTCTGGAAGTCGATCAGCGACGCGGCGCGGATCCGCACGAGCCGCTCGACCTCACCCGTGAAGGTGGTGCCGGCGAACAGACGCTCCGGTGCGACGGTGGCGGCGCGCTCCGTGGGGGCCGGTGCGGTCGCGGCGGCGAAGGCCGCGGGATCCGCGACGGCCACCCGGCCCCAGCGGAAGGCGGCGATGTTGGTCGCGACGGCCACACCGTTGATCTCGATGGCCTCCTCGATGGCGTCGGCGGGGATCTCGAGTCCGCCGAGCTGGTGGGCGGCGCCCACGACGAGGAAGTTCGCGGCCGAGGTCTCACCGAACAGCGCCTGGGCTGCGGCGAGGGCGTCGAACGAGACGGTCGTGCGGGTCGCGGTGTCGAGGCGGGCGAGCAGGTCGTGCTCGTCGGGGTGCCGGACAGAGCGGTCGTAGACCATGTCGCCGGTGGGGACGCGGCTCGTCGACGCGACTGCCACGGTCTCCTCACGGTTCGCGTAGGCGAGGTTCTTCGGCTCGGTCGCGGTGAGCAGGTCGAGCGCGAGCAGAGCGGTGGCACCGCCCGGGCCGACGCGGTTGCCGGGCTCGAGTCCGTCGGCGGCGAAGCGCAGGTGGGAGACCACCGGGCCGGCCTTCTGGCTCATGCCGATCTGGTCGAGCGACTCGACCTCGAATCCGGCGCGCAGTGCGGCCGTGGCGAGCACCTGGTTGACGGTGACGATGCCGGTGCCGCCGATGCCCGCGAGGAAGACGTTGCGGGTTCCCTTGGGGGTGTCGATGGCGGCGTCCGGGATGCGCGGCGGGGTCGGAGCCTTGCGACGCTTCGGCTTCTCGAGCGACGTCTCGACGGTCACGAAGGACGGGCAGTCGCCGTCGAGGCACGAGTAGTCGGTGTTGCAGGAGGTCTGATCGATGCGGGTCTTCGAACCGAATTCGGTGTCGACCGGCTGCACCGACAGGCAGTTGCTCTTGACGCCGCAGTCGCCGCAGCCCTCGCACACCGCTTCGTTGATGACGACGCGGGTCGTGCGGGCGGGCAGGGTGCCACGCTTGCGCTGACGGCGCGCGTCGGCGGCGCAGTGCTGGTCGTAGATGAGCACGGTGACGCCCTCGATCTCGCGCAGCAGCTTCTGCGCCTCGTCGAGCCGGTCGCGGTGCCAGACCTCGGTGCCGCGGGCAAGGGTGCGCTTGCGGAGGCGCTTCGGTTCGTCGGAGCAGATGATGATCTTGCGGACACCCTCGGTGGTGAGCTTGTGGGTCAGCGCCGGGATCTTCAGGGCGCCTTCGGCGTCCTGCGCGCCGGTCATCGCCACGACGTCGTTGTAGAGCAGCTTGAAGGTGATGTTCACGCCGGCGGCGACGCACGCCTGGACGGCGAGCTGACCGGAGTGGAAATAGGTTCCGTCGCCGAGGTTCTGGAACATGTGGCCGATGTCGGTGAACGGCGCCTGGCCGATCCACTGCGCACCTTCGCCACCCATCTGGGTCAGGCCGGTGACGGCGCTGTCCTTGCGGCCGGACAGGGTGACGAGGGTGTGACAGCCGATGCCGCCGCCGCCGATCGAACCCTCCGGCAGAGCGGTGGATCGGTTGTGCGGGCAGCCGCTGCAGAAGTAGGGGGTGCGCTGGGTCGACAGCACCTCGAGCGACAACTGCGGCAGGGGTGCGGGACCGAGTTCGACGTGGCCGCGCAACACGCGACGCAGCGGGCCGCGCAGGCGACCTGCGGTGAGCTCACCGTCGACGGGCACGAGCGGGCGGCCGTCGGCGTCCTTCTTGCCGACGATCTGCGGGGCGTTCGCGGTGCCGTAGAGGATCTCGCGGATCTGGGTCTCGACGAAGGCGGTCTTGTCCTCGACCACGATCAGTTCGTCGAGGCCGCGGGCGAATTCGCGGACGATCTCGGGACCGATGGGGTACGGCATGCCGATGCGCAGCAGTCGGATGCCGGCGCGGTGCAGCGCGGCGTCGTCGACACCGAGGTCGAGCAGGGTCTGGCGCAGGGCGTCGAAGGTGGTGCCGGTGGCGGCGAGGCCGACGCGGGCCTGCGGCGGGTCGACCTCGATCACGTCGAGGCCGTTGAGGCGGCCGTATTCCTGGACGATCTTCCAGCGCGGGCCGTAGAGGTCGGCCTCGGCGATGACGCTGTCGCCGGGCGCGGCCATGGGGCGCTGCTTGTAGACGAACGGCCGTCCTTCCCATTCGATCTCGGGGACCGCGATGGGCAGGTCGGAGATGGAGCCGTCGACGGACCAGGCGCCGTCGGCGACGTCCGCGACGATCTTGAGGGCGACGAGGCAGCCCGAGGCACGCGACAGCGCGACGCCGTGCAGGCCCAGGGTGACGATCTCGGCGGCGTTGCGCGGGAACAGGACCGGGATGCCGAGGGCGGCGAGGGATCGCTCGCTGACGGCGGGCACGGTCGACGACTTCGACGCGGGGTCGTCACCCACCATGAGCAGCACGCCGCCGTTCGGGTTCACGCCGTACATGTTGGCGTGACGCAGCGCGTCGGTGGCGCGGTCGAGGCCGGGGCCCTTGCCGTACCAGACGCCGACGACGCCGTCGTGAGTCGGTGTGCCGGCGCCGAGCTGTCCCTGGCTGCCCCACACCGCGGTGGCGGCGAGTTCCTCGTTGAATCCGGGCACGAAGGTGATGTCGTGCTCGGCGAGGACCTTCGGCATGCCGTGGAGCATCTTGTCGAGACCACCGAGGGGGCTGCCCTGATATCCGGAGACGAAGGTCGCCACCCGGCGACCGTCCCGCATGGCCCGTACCTGCTGTTCGACGAACAGCCGGGCGATGGCCTGCACGCCGGTGAGCAGCACGGTGCCGGAGCCCGAGCGATATCGGTCGTCGAGGTCGTAGGGAAGTCGTTCGCTCTCCCGGATTGCGGTCTCGGTCATTGCGTACCACCCGTCCTTCGTCGCGGCGTCCGATTGTGTCTGCGCCACTTCGATCGCGTCATTTGGTACAGCAATAGTTGATTGAGCTAGGCGAACTCGTCAACATAAGATTTTCCAGCGCATCATTTTGATCAGATGTGACGCACGACACACTGAATGGATGCGCACGGTGCTCAGTTCCGGGCGATCCGGCGCATCCGCCTGGGGAGGATTCGCTCTACCGTTCACGCGGAGGTCGGGCGGTCTCGACCACCTCGACGGCAAGGTCGCGCACGAGTTGGTTGCGCTCCTGGGACAACCTGCGCAGCATTTCGAATGCGCTCTCCGCGTCGAGGCCGAAGCGTTCCATGAGAACGCCCTTCGCCTGCCCGATGACATCCCTCGAAGCACCCAGACGGGCCGCTCGGGAAGCGAACGCGGGCCATCGGTCGTCGTGCATCTCACGAGCGAGTTCCTCGATGGATTCTCGCAATTGTCGTTCGAACCTCACCGAGTTCGCACTACGAGCGCCGCGGCCTTCACCGGTGTGCATACTGCATCGTGGCAGCGAAACGGCAACGGGGTTGCAGCGTTCGACCGAGGGGTATTGCCCTCGGTAGCCGGAATCGGTGTCCGGACGCCGCACCCGGTGAGGTGCTGCCGGTTCAGACATGCAGCCGGCAGCACCGTCCGGGTCCCGTATACCCGGGTTACTGCACCGTCAACGCGAACGGTCCATCAGGCCGGTGCCCATCGCAGCCGCGGCCACGCCCAGGACGAACACGATCGCACCCACGATGACGTGGGACCAGATCATGGACGTACTGGTATCTACTCCGCTGACCAGCCACGGCGAGACGAACAACCACAGACCGAGCAGCGGCGCGACGAACGCCAGACCGTGGGTGCGGCCGTAGGCCGAACCGAGCGCCATGGCGAGCAGTGCGACCGCGAGGCCGCAGATCAGATTGGTGGTGGCGAGTGCCGTCTGATCGGCGAAGCCGATGATCCAGGCGGATGCCGCCGCGTACAGACCGGCAACCATCATCAATCCGTCGGTGACCTGGACTGTGGGCTGTTCGCCCATCCGGTCGTAGCGTTCGCGCATCTCGACGATGTCGGGATGGGTGTGCATTGCAGAATGAGCCGATGATGTCGACATTGTCCTCATCTCCTCGTGGGTGAGAAGTCCGAGGGGCCCTCCTGGGTCCGACACTATTATCGTCGTCCCGGGCGGGATGTTCCCGTAGGGTAGAAAGTCCCGACTTGGTGATCTCGGGCGGAGCGCACCGTATCGATCCGGACCATCAGGGGACGAGGACGGCAGCGCCGCGCACGCGGTCGCCGGCGAGATCCGCCAGCGCGCGATCGGCGTCGTCCAGCCCGTATCGCATCGTCGCGACCCTGATGCGGTGCTGCCCGGCGAACGCGAGGAACTCCCGGGAATCCTTACGGGTATTGGCGGTCACCGACCGAATCTCGCGCTCGTGGAACAGATGCCGCTGGTAGTTCAGTTGCGGGACGTCCGTCAGATGGATGCCGGCGATCGACAGGATGCCGCCGCGGTCGAGTGCTTCGAGTGCGGGCGGCACGAGGTCGCCGACGGGTGCGAAGAGGATGGCGGCATCGAGGGGCACCGGTGGCGCGTCCGCGGCGCCCTGCACCGACGCGGCCCCGAGTTCGCGGGCCAGATTCCGCGCATCCTCGCTCCTCGTCATGACGTGCACCTCGGCACCTCGCGCCAGGGCGACCTGCGCCGCGATGTGGGCGCTGCCGCCGAAGCCGTAGATGCCGAGCCTCCCGCCGTCGGGAACCGAGGCGCGCTTCAGCGCGCGGTAGCCGATGATGCCGGCACAGAGGAGCGGAGCGAGTTCGACGTCCTCGTATCCGTCGGGCAGCGGGAGGGCGTACGCCGCCGGTACGGCGACGAACTCGGCGTACCCGCCGTCCTCGTCCCAACCGGTGTATCTCGAATCCGGGCACAGGTTCTCGTCGCCACGACGACAGTAGCGGCACTGCCCACAGGTCGAACGCAGCCAGGCCACGCCGACGCGGTCGCCGTCGGCGAACCCTTCGACCGCCTCCCCCACTCGATGGACCACGCCGACCACCTCGTGCCCCGGGACGACACCCGCCCGGTGGACGGGGAGATCCCCCTCGGCGACGTGCAGGTCGGTGCGGCACACACCGCAGGCCAGCACGCGCACCAGAAGATCGTTCGGTCCGGTCTCGGGAAGCGGGACGGATTCGAACCGCAAAGGGTGACCGGCGACGGGGCCGGGCTCCACCACGCGCCACGCTCGCATCGACTCAGGCAGAGCCCGCCGGACCCCCGCCCTCCGGACCCCCGCCCTCCGAAGCTCCGCCGCCCGGACCTTCGGTGTGCCAGGGCCGCACATCCGGATCGTCGTCGGCCGGCGGCTCCGGATCGCGTGCCTCGTCGGCGCGGGTCGGACGGTTGGCGCGGATCATTCCTTCGGTTTCCTCTGCGAGCGCGTCGTCCTTCTTCGGACCGTGCTTGTCGCTCCCTCGTTCCATCTCTCTGCTCCTTCCGATGGTTCGCCGAGAATCCGTCTGTGACGCAGCGGCTACTCGGTTGCGGGTGGGACGTGGTCGGGGTCGTAGTCCTCGACGCCGGCGGCAATGCGTTCCTGCTCCGTGCGGTACTCGAGATAGTCGTCGTCGACGCGGTCCGGCGACTTGCCGTGCTCGCGCCGATCCTTGGGCGCGGACTCGGTCGGGTCGATCACGTCGTCGAGATCGGGAGTGTCGTGCGGTCCGGTCATGATCTTCCTCCGAACATTTCTCGGTGAAAGGCGGTCTCCCTAGGACTACCCCCGCCCGGCTCCCCAAACCACCTACCCCGGCAGGATGCGAATCCCCGTCGGTCGCCGGAGTGTTTGCCCTCGCCGGTAGTGGTGAACCCCTTGGTACATGAGCAGCACAGACGGTTCTGCCGATCCGTACGACGCAGCCGAAGATCCCGACGCCGATCCCGACAACCTCCTCTCCAAGGCTCCGCAGCAGCCCGACCAGGCGGAGGGCGAGGACGAACCGGACGAGACCGGCGATACCGGACGATCCTGACCGTTCGAAGGAGACATCGATGACCGAAACCGCCCACGAGGGACCGAATTCCGGCGGCACGGAAGCCGTCGAACACGACAAGGAGGAGCACGACGAGATCGTGCAGGTGATGAAGCAACTCGAGGGCGCGGAAGCATCGAGTGCGGAGTTCACGACGTTGGTGAAGAAGTTGCAGGATCTTCTGCGCCACCACGCGAACGACGAAGAATCCGACCAGTTCCCGGCGTTGAGGACGCATCTCGGGCAGGACACCCTCGTGGAGGTCGGCACCAAGGTACAGGCCGCCAAGAAGCTGGCCCCGACCCGGCCGCATCCGTCCGCGCCGCATTCCGAACTGTTCCACAAGACCGTCGGACCGGGGGTCGGCATGGTGGACCGACTGCGCGACGCACTGACCGGACGCAATACCTGAGCGTCAGGACGGCGCGGCACCCCGTCACGCCGGGTCGGGTTCCTCCGGCGCGCCGTCCTGAGCGCTCGTCCGGGCGAAGAAGGAGATCCTCCCGTTCGTCTCGAGCACCGCGAGGTCGATGTCGGCGAACCGCCGGATGCCCTGTTGACGCGCGGCGGCCATGAGGTCGTCGAGGGACAGACGTTCCCGTTTCAGGTTCTGCAGGTCGGGTTCACCGTCGTGGACGATCACCACGGGGACCCCGTGCGTGATGCCGCGCATCCGCGGAAATCGGGCGTTGATCATCGACAGGGCCAGGGTCAGCACCGCGAAGACACCGATGGTGAGGACCGCACTCGTCATGGACACGTCGTCCTGCGTGATCCCCTGCTGCACGAGATCGCCCATGGCCACGAACAACACGAGTTGGAACGTGCTCAGTTCGCCGACACTCGATCGGCCGACGAGGCGGGTGATCCCCCACAGGAACAGGAACAGGACGAGCGCGCGGATCACGATTTCCATCAGGGCACCAGCCAGGTATCGAAATAGATTGTCACTGCCGATTTCTCGGCGTCCATCACCGAGACGGAGCCCGATTCGCCCCATTGCCTCCCGGCCCGGATCCGCACGTCGAGCGCGAAGGTGAACTCGTCGCCGGGTGGCGGGTCGAAGGTCAGGTACGCCAGCCCCTCGCCCGCGGTCTCCGAGGACGGCTCGGGCAGCCGGCCCCGCATCTCGAGGACCTCGAAATAGGACGTGTCGATTGCCAGGACGATCTCCCCGTCGAAACCGCCGTCACGGCGCACCGTCACCGCCCAGGGAACGTCGAGACCGGAGCGCGCGATGCGCGGATAGGTCAGTTCGAGTTCGTACCCGCCGCCCTGCGCAGTGGCCGTCGAACTCCGCACGCCGAGAAAGCCCAGCACTCCGGCCACCAGCACGATCACGAGCACGGCCGCCGCAGCGGTCCGCAACCACGCCACGCCCTTGCTGCGAGCCACCTTCCCGACGTCGTCGAGGGTGGATTCCGGCCTGTTCTCCATCCCTCCACGTTGACACACAACCGTTGACAAACGGTGGCAATCCCCAGGCGTTTGAGCTGCTCGAGCAGGGGTAGCCGCACATAGCACCACGGGCCAACCGAGGCGGCGTCGAGACCAGGCGCCACGGGTGTGTGCACAGTCGCGCCTTCTCGCGCGACACGTCTTCGCACGACAATCGGCATTCGAGGGGCAACATGTTTCGTCACACAGACCATCTGCAGTTCGACGTCAAGCCGGAGAAGCCCGATCCCGTCTACGCCCGCAAACTCCAGGAGTTGATCGGCGGCGCGTACGGCGAGATGACCGTGACCATGCAGTACCTGTTCCAGGGCTGGAACTGTCGAATGCCCGGCAAGTACAAGGACATGATCATGGACGTTGCCACCGAGGAGATCGGGCACGTCGAAATGATCGCCACCATGGTGGCGCGTCTCCTCGAAGGCGCACCCGCCACGGAGTCCACCAAGAACGCCGCCGCCGATCCGGTGGTCGCAGCGGTACTCGGCGGCATGGATCCTCAGCAGGCCATCATCTCCGGTGGCGGACCCACCCTCTCCGACAGCAACGGTGTGCCCAGGAACGGCCGCTTCATCGTGGCCAGCGGCAATCTTCTCGCCGATTTCCACGCCAACGTCGCCGCCGAAGCGCAGGGCAGAGTGCAGACAGCCCGGTTGTACAACATGACGGACGATCCGGGTGTCAACGACATGCTCCGGTTCAACCTCGCCCGCGACACCTACCACCAGAACCTGTGGCTCGCGGCCATCGAGGAACTGAAGGCCGACGGTATCGAGCCCAGCCCGATCGCCCCGAACGCACTGTTCGACGAGGAGCACTCCGAGCACGCGTCCAGCCTGTGGTACCTGTCCGACGGCGCGGCCGCCGATCAGGGTCGCTGGGCGCACGGCACCGGCCCCGACGGCACGACACCCATGTCGTTCCTCGCCGACCCCGTCCCGCTGGGCGATGTGGCGAGCGCACCGCCGCCGGACCCGAAGCTGTACGCGACCTACGACGGGTCGCAGGGCAAGCCCCGTTCTGCCGCAATGGGAACGGAGAAAGGACTCGTGGGCAAGGTCAAGGACGCCCTCGACCCCGAGACTCCCTGACCCCTTCCGATACAACCGCCCCGACCCGCGAGCCGGGGCGGTTGCGCGTGAAAGTACCTTTCCTGCGGTTTGTTTCGATACCGGTTTGTTTTGTGATGCGAGGGATCGGGAAGGCTTCATCTATGAGCACCAACATCTTCGTCCTCGGACTCACCGATATCCAGCGCAAGGAGCTCGAGACCGTACGCGGCGCCGAACAGCTGAGCTTCCACGGCCTCCTCGATTACGAAAGCCTGGTGGAGCCGGACGAATACGTGTTCGACGATCTCCTCGACGCCTGCCGGCGCGAACTCGACGATTTCCCTGGCAGCGTGGACGGGATCATCGCCCACTGGGACTTCCCCACCAGCGTGCTCGCCCCCATCCTCGCCGCCGAACGGAACATCCCCTCGCCGCCGCTGCGCAGCATCGTCGCCACCGAGCACAAGTACTGGAGCCGACTCGTCCAGAAGGAATCGGTCCCCGAGTGCCTCCCGCAGTTCAACTCGTTCGACCCCTTCGACGACAACGCCCTCGACAGCATCGAGCTCGACTTCCCGTTCTGGGTCAAGCCCGTGAAGTCGCATTCGTCGCAACTCGGATTCGAGATCCACAACGAGCAGGAATTCGCCGAGGCCCTCGTCGAGATCCGCGAGAAGATCGGACTCGTCGGTAACGCTTTCGACGAGGTTCTGCGCCGCGTCGACCTCCCGGACGAGATCGGGAAGAGCTCGGGCACCACCTGCCTCGCCGAGCAGGTCGTCAGCGGTACCCAGTCCGCCCCCGAGGGCACGATGTTCCAGGGGCAGTTCAACGTCCACGGCGTGTTCGACATGCGCAAGGACGCCGCCGGGCACAGCTTCGAACGCCTCGACTACCCGGCGAGCACCGTGCCCGAGGAAGTGCAGGCACGCATGATCGACATCACCGAGCGCTACCTGCGCCACGTCGGCTTCGACAACGGCTGCTTCAACTCCGAGTTCATGTGGGACGAGGAGAACGACAAGCTCTGGCTGATCGAGGTCAACACCCGGATCTCCCAGTCGCACAGCGAATTGTTCGCCAAGGTCGACGGCAGCTCCAACCACGAGGTGGCCATCGACATCGCCCTCGGCCGGCAGCCCCGCATGCCGTACCGGCAGGGCGAATACGCCGTCGCAGCGAAGTGCATCATCCCGCACTACGAGGACGGCATCGTCACGTCGGTGCCCTCGGAAGCCGACATCGCCCGTCTCCGCGAACGGATCCCCGGCGCCCTGGTGTGCATCGACGTCGCTCCCGGTGACCGGCTCGCCGATCTGCCCAACCAGGACGCCTACCGCTACGAACTGGGCACGATGTACATCGGCGCCGACAGTGTCGAACAGCTCGAGCAGCGCTATCACGAAGGCCTGGAGACACTTCCGTTCGCCTTCGATCCGGCACCCGAGGACTAGGAGGAGCACTACATGCGCACGATCGCAGACCTCCCCCATGAGGTCCGTGTCATCGAGAACGTCTTCATCACGATGCGCGACGGCGTTCGGCTCGCGGCGCGGATCTGGCTGCCCGTCGACGCCGAAGCACATCCGGTACCCGCTGTGCTGGAATACATCCCGTACCGCAAGCGGGACTCCACGCGCGGACGTGACGCGTTGAACCACCCCTACATGGCCGGCCACGGCTACGCCTGCGTGCGCGTGGACATGCGCGGCAGCGGCGATTCCGACGGCGTGCTGCTCGACGAGTACCTCGCCGACGAACACGACGACGCCTGCGAGGTCATCGAATGGCTTGCGGCGCAACCGTGGTGCGACGGTTCGGTCGGCATGATGGGCATCTCGTGGGGTGGCTTCAACAGCCTGCAGGTCGCGGCACGCCGGCCACCCGCCCTGAAGGCCATCGTCAGTGCTTCCGCCACCGAGGACCTGTACGTCGACAACATGCATTACATGGGTGGTTGCCTGTTGTCCGACAACCTGTCCGAGGCGACGGTGATGTTCGCCTTCAACAGCCTGCCTCCCGACCCCGCCATCGTCGGCGATCGCTGGCGCGAGATGTGGCACGAACGTCTCGAGGGCAGCGGCCTGTGGATCGAGAAGTGGCTCGAACACCAGCACCGGGACGATTACTGGAAGCGTGCCTCCGTCAACGAGGACTACTCGTCCGTGCGATGCCCGGTCCTCGCCGTGGGTGGCTGGGCCGACGGTTACACCAACGCCATCTTCCGGTTGATGGAACATCTCGACGTTCCCCGCCAGGGACTGATCGGACCGTGGGGCCACAAGTACCCGCATCTCGGGGTCCCCGGCCCGGAGATCGGTTTCCTGCAGGAGGTCGTGCGGTGGTGGGACCACTGGCTCAAGGGCGTCGACACCGGGATGATGGACGAACCGATGGTGCGTGCCTGGATGCAGGACTCCATCGAGCCGAACCCGTCCTACGCGGAACGTCCGGGCCGTTGGGTGGCCGAACCGTCGTGGCCGTCGCCGAACATCGAGAACCGCCGCTACACCTTCGACCGGTACGCGCTGCATCCCGACGACGACGGCACCCTCACCGTCGACGAACGGCCCCTGGCACTGCAATCCCCGTTGAGTGTCGGCATGTTCGCCGGCAAGTGGGCGTCCTACGCCGCGACTCCCGACCTGCCGTCGGATCAGCGCGAGGAGGATGGCGGTGCGCTCGTCTTCGAGACCGAGGCGCTCGACACCACGACGGAGGTTCTCGGCCGTCCCGAGCTGGAGCTCGAGGTCTCGTCCGACAGACCGGTGGCGATGCTCGCCGCCCGGCTGTCCGACGTCGCGCCCAACGGCGAGGCGACACGCGTGACCTACGGGTTGCTCAATCTCACGCATCGCGACAGCAGTGAGAAGCCGGAAGCCCTCGAGCCGGGAAGGCGCTACCGCGTCCGGATCGAGCTCAACGGCATGGGCCACGTGTTCCCGGCCGGGCACCGTCTGCGCCTGTCGCTGTCCACCTCCTACTTCCCGCTGGCGTGGCCGTCGCCGACACCCGCCGAGGTGACGGTGTACACCGGTGGTGGTCTGCATCTGCCGGTGCGCCCGTCCCGAGCGGAAGATGCGCATCTGCGCGAATTCGGTGAACCGGAAGCGGCTCCGGAGCTCGGGATCACCCTGCTGCAGCCGGGCGAGCACCATTGGCGGACCACCCGCGACCTCGCGACCGGCGTGTCGACCCTCGACATCCTCGACGACCAGGGGTCGTTCCGGATCGACGAGACCGGTACGGTCATCCGGCGTCGCACCCAGGAGTGGTTCAGTTTCGGGGGTAACGATCCCAACTCCGTCCGCGGCGAGACGCAGACCGTGCGGCGCTACGAGCGGGACGACTGGCGCACCGAGGTCCGTACCCGCACGATCCTCACGTCCACTCCGGAGGAGTTCGTGATCAACGCGGAGCTCGACGCCTTCGAACTCGACGACGATCACGGCGATCGTCGCGTCCACTCACAGAGCTGGCAGCGCCGGACGCCGCGAGATCTGGTGTGACGCACACGCGAGATCCGGTGTGACACGCACACGGAAGCCCACCCCGCGATATGCCGGGGTGGGCTTCCTGCGTTCTGCGCGAACGGTTCTCAGTCGCTCCTGTGCGAATCACCGTCGACGTCGAAGTGCTCCTCGTACCACCTCTTCGCCTCGTCGAGCACATTCCTGCCGAGCCGGGCATGGGGCCGGACGTCGACGAGCAACGGTTCGTGGCCGGGACCGCGCCCGACCATCCTGCCCGTGAGGATCCAGACGAACCGACCGTCCTCGTCGCCGAACCCGGTGCACGTGCAGACACGGCGGGCGACCCAGTCCTTGACGGGCCGGCGCCACCACGGCTCCGGAGCGAGGGTGGTGGCGACGAGCCCGGGCAGGGTCACGTTCGCCTCGCGATCGCGGCTCGGCCCGTCCTCGGCATCCGCCGCCGGACCCTTCGAATACCGCAGGTAGAGCAGCGGATCCGTCGCGACGTCGGCGAGCTGGTCGAGCGAGGTGATCAGCGGGATGTCGTCGGGATCGGGTTGGAAACCCCGCACGGACGTGTTCACCTTCGACTCCTCCTGCAGATCCCACGGCGAAGTCGAAGGGTTCCCTGCCCACCGGCTACGAAACCCCGCACTGCGGTGGGGTCAGTAGGCGCCGTCGCTCGCGAGCACCGCGCGCACCGTCTTCACGACGATGAGCAGATCCTGCACCATCGACCAGTTCGCCACATAGAACAGATCGAGGCGGATGCGGTCGGCTTCGGACAGGTCGGATCGCCCGGAGACCTGCCACAATCCCGTCATGCCGGGTCGCACCAGGATGCGGCGTGGAACGAAGCCCGGGATCTTCTCACCCTCACCCACCGCGAGGGGACGCGGCCCCACGAGACTCATGTCGCGGGCGAGGACGTTGAACAGCTGTGGCAGTTCGTCGATGCTGGTGCGGCGGATGAACCGTCCCACCGGCGTGATCCGCGGGTCGCGGGCCGACTTGTAGAAGGTCGCGTCCTCCTGACCGGTCTGCGCGCGGACCGTATCGACCATCCGGTCGGCATCGACGACCATCGATCGGAACTTCCACATCCGGAAGACGGTGCCGCCCAGGCCGACGCGTTCCTGCCGATAGAAGACCGGACCGCCGTCCTGGAGTTTGATCAGCGCGGCGACCACAAGCATGACCGGCGCCGCGATCGTGAGGGCGAGGACCGCGCACACGAGGTCGAAGGTCGTCTTGGCGATCCGATGCGACCCGCGGTACTGCGGCTCCTCGACGTGCACGAACGGCAACCCACCCACGGGATGCATCGACAGTCGCGGCAGGGCGATGTCGGTGACGCCGGGAGCCACCACGAGATCGACGCGATACGGCTCGAGTTCCCATGCGAGCTCGCCGATATCACCGTTCCCCCAGTGCGTTCCGGCAGCGATCGCGACGGTGTCGGCGCCGGAGAGCTTGACGGCGTTGATCACGTCGGTTTCCGCACCGAGTACCGGGATCTCCTGTCCGGCGACGGTGATGGTGCGCCCGCTCTCCCCCGTGTACCCGGTGGTGCACACACCGACGACGCGGTATCCGGCCGAGGTGTCGCGGACGAACGATCCGACCATCGCATCCACCGCGCGTTCGGAGCCGACGACGAGCACCGAGGTCCGGAACTCGCCCCGCACACGCCGGCGTTCGATCGAACGACGGCACCATCGACGTCCGAGCGGCAGAACGACCAGGCCGACCGGCATGGCCAGCAACACGTAGACCCGGATCGTGTCGAGGTCGGTGGCGAACGAGTCGACGAGGAACGAGGCGATCGCGAGCAGACCGAAGGTCTGCAGGGTCGCCCTCGTGACGAGCCGGTACTCCTCCTCGCCGCTGCCCACGATCGGCTTCTTGCGAGTTCCGTTGAGTGCCAGAATCGCAAGCCACAGGCCGGCCACCACGATCGCCGAGGCGAGTCCTCGGGTCACCGAGGACCCCGGGTCGACCGGTCCACCGATCATCGTCCCGGCCCCCTGCGCCAGGACGACGGTCGTGACGACGATCGTCGTGTCGGTGATCGCCAGCGACCGGAGATAGGTGCGCTGCCATTGTCTGCGCGGGACACTTCCGTGACCGTCGCTCGTGTCGTGGGTCGGCGCGTTGCGGCGCGCCAACTCGGGTCCGATCCCCATACTTCTCCTGCTTGCCTACTCCACGCGAAGTGGCCCCGACAGCCAGATGAACGATTCGGTGATTATGTCCGTTTTCTCGAAGGAACGCGAATCCTGTTTCAGTGCAACGGATCACAGTGACGCGGGTGATTCCACCCTGAAGCGAAGAAGCTACGCGTAGCTCGAATTACTTGTGCGCGTAGTTACTTCAGCAAAGAACACATTCATGAAGCGGCGACGAACGCAGCTCGGCCGGCGGCAGTGAGCCATGACGATCCCCCATCGAACCCCATCAGCAGGCCCCCGACCCGGGAGAAAGGTACAACAGAGGCGAACCGGCGACAAGAGTTCGTCTACTCGTCGGTAGTATGATGTGAGTCACGCCGTTCCGATCCCCTCCCCGACCCAGTCGCGGATGTGCTGCTGGAAGTTCTCCGAGGACAGCGCGGCGACGGCCTCGTTACGGCCCTTCGGCACACTGTCGATCGCGGCGATGCACTCGGCGACCGCCTCCACCCTGTCCTCGCGGAAACACAACCCGTCGACCCCCTCGGCAACCGTCTCACCAGCACCTCCGAGCGCGTTGACGACCACACGCGCCCCTGCCGCACGTGCCTCGACGGGCATGATCCCGAAGTCCTCCACCGCAGGAAAGACGTAGACGTGGGCCTGCTGGTAGAGCGCGTAGAGCAGGGCGTCCGACGGTCGAGCGAGCACGTGGACCGGCACCGTCGCCTCGTCGGCGAGCTGCCGCAGCCGGCCCTCCTCCGGCCCCGATCCCGCGATCACCGCCGGCACCCCGGCGAGGTCGGCTGCCCGGATCACCCAATCCAGTCGCTTGTACGGCACGAACCTCGACGCCCCCAGCACGAAGGTCTCCGGAAGCCCCTCCAGCAGGGCGGATTCGGCGGCGGACAGTTCGTCACGCCAGTCGGGCACCGACGAGATGCGGGCCGTCTCGACGGGAGGGAAGATCACACGCGCCTCGACACCCCAGGCCCGCTCGATGCGGCGACGCACGAAATCGCTGTTCGCGGCGAAGTGTGCACCCTCCCGCGCGCGACGCCGATCGAGGGCACGCAACGGAGGTGCCGCGCACCGCACCGCGGCCGAGGCACCCCGATCGTCGAGTTCCGGATTCCACAGGTAGCGCGCCGGAGTGTGTACGTAGACGAACTTCTCGAACCCGCTCGGTGCGCCCCGGAAGGTCACGTGGTGGGCGAAACAATGCGAGCTGACCAGGGCGAAGTCGTACGAACCGGGTCGGCGACGCCAGACGTACGGCATGGCCGACAACGCCAGCGCCTTGCTCCTACGCAGAGGTGTGCGTGCCAGACCGCTCTCGTGCACCGTCCGCCCCGGATACCGGTCGGCGTCGTCCCACAGGCACAGGACGTCGGCGTCGGGAAAGGTGCGGACGAACTCGTCGAGAACCTTCTCCGAACCTCCGTCGCGTGCGATCCATTCGTGCACCAAGATTCCAGGCACAGCCATCCCTCCGAAGACCCCGAGCCGATCGGGAGGGTACTTTATGACCTTGCCGACGCCGAGAGGTAACGGGTCGGCACAATCCCTCGATACGAATGCGTCCGAACGGCAAGAAGATTCAGGGTCCGAGACGGGGCGGGAAATCACCCCCTCTTTCACCCCCTCGACAGTGGAGGTCACGGAGTGGATGTGCGACACGCGTCGTGGTTCGGCGACCCTGAGTCCCCGATCCTCGGGCACGTCCACCTTCCCGCCGACCGCCGCGCGCGCGGCGCGGTGGTGCTGTGCCCACCCCTCGGCAAGGAACACCTCGACACCTATCGAGGCGTCAAGGCTCTCGCCGAGCAACTCGCCGAGCGGGGACTGGCGGCAGTGCGCTTCGACTACACGGGCACCGGAGACTCGGCCGGCGATCAGGATTCGCCCGACGCGGTCGCGGCATGGCAGCGCAGCGTCGTCACCGCAGTGGAGACGGCCCGCGCGAGCGGCGCCGAGCACATCACCGTCGTCGGACTGCGCACCGGCGCACTGATCGCGGCGACGGCACTGCCCGAGTGCGGACCGGCCGACGCCGTCGTGCTGTGGGATCCGATCGTCTCGGGCCGAGCGATGTTGCGCGAACAACGCGCCCTCTACCGTCTCGCCCTCGGCGCCGACGATCCCGAAGACCCCCGGGTTTCGATCGTCGGCGGGGTTCTCGCCCCCGAAGCTGCCGACGCGCTCGGCGCCCTGAAGATCGATCCGAGGTCGCTGAACGGCACACGAACCCTGCTCGCGACCCGACCCACAGCCCGCGAGACCGCCGCGGTGTCGGCGCTCGCCACCGCACTCGGCGGTGACGAGCTCTCCCTCGACGCCCACGAATCCTTCGTCACCCCCAGCACACTCCACTCCGCGATCCCGACCGAGCAGCTCACCCGGATCGCCGATTGGGTAGTTGCGGGCGCGCCGGCCGCCACCCGCGAGGTCCACTTCCCCGAGTGCGGCCGCGCGGTCGTCGCGACCACCGACTCCGGGCTCCCGATCCACGAGAGCGTCGAATATCTCGGCCCGAACGAGATGTTCGCGCTGCGCACGCACGGGGTCGCCCCCGAATGGTTCGACACCGAGGGGTTCGGCACCGAGGGGTTCGGCACCGGCAGGTTCGGCGCCCCGCGCCGGTCCACCCCGACGGTGTTGTTCTTCGGCACCGCCTACGAGCACCGACTCGGCCCGAGTCGTCTCTGGGTCGAGCTCGCACGCGAGTTCGCCGCGCACGGCATCTCCACTATCCGGTTCGACCGGACCGGGGTCGGCGATACCGGCACGGCACACGGGGCGACGCCCACACCGCTGTACTCCGACGACTCCGACCGCGACGCCCTCGATGCTGTCGCCGCCCTCGGCATCGATCCGCAGGACCTCGTGGTGATCGGCCTGTGTTCGGGTGCGTGGTACTCGTCGTGGGTCGCCCTCCGGGGTGCAGCACACTCCGCCGTGCTCGTGAACGTGATCCTGTGGTGCACCCACCGCCGGAAGTCGTTGCGCGCAGATCTCGGTCCGAACGCACCCGATGTTCCGGCGATCGCAGCCCCGGCGGAACCGCAGACGATCTCCCTGCGAGCCCGCATCAAACCGTGGGCGCAGAAGTACCTGCCCTATCCATTGTGGCTGCTGCTGGGCCGAATCGGCGTGACCCAGGTTCCCGAGGTCGGGTTGGAGGCACTGCGTCGCGCGGGTGTGTCGACCACGGTCGTGCTGTCCGCCGAGGACCACCGGTGGTTCCTGACCCAGCGCGGAGACGAAGGACTTCGCCGCCTGCGCCGACGGGGCTTCACCGGGGACATCCTCACCAGCGAGGTCGGTGAGCACAGCGGTCGGCAGCGGGACGGGCGCGAGTTCCTCCGCACGGCGGTCACCTCGACCGTGCTCTCCCGTTTCGGGTCCCGCACCGCGGATCCCGCTGCAGGCGAGTACGTCTCGTGACTCCCCTGCTGATGCTCGCCGTTCCGGTCGTGCTCGTGCTGGGAGTGTTGCTCTGGCGGCGACCCCAACGCGGGTTGCTGGCGATCGCCGCGCTCACGCCGTTCCACGGCCTGCTCGCGATCGTCCCCGGCGGTGAATCACTGTCGCCGTGGAAGGAGGGGCTGCTGCTCCTCACCCTCGCCGCGACCTTCGTCAGCCCCTACCGACGGCGGCTGCCGGCACCGTCCTATCCGTGGTGGCCGGCCGTGGTCGCATGGGTGGCAATCGGAGTCCTGTCGGCGTTGCTCGTCTCGGGGCTCGCCGGCATCATCGCCATCAAGATTACCTACTTCTACCTCGTCATCCCGGTGATCCTGTGGCGTGCACCGTTCGACGCCCGCGACCGCGACCACCTGGTGACGATCCTCATGGGCACGACGGCCGTCACCGCCGTCATCGGACTCGCGCAACAGGTGATCGGCGGTGAGCGACTCGCCGAACTCGGCTACCGCTGGGACGAGCATCTGCGCATCAGCGGCGGAATCCTGCGCAGTTTCAGCACGTTCACGACACCCTTCGCCTTCGGCCTGTTCGTGATGATCGGACTGATCGTGGGGTGCTCGGTCTCCTTCGCCGATCCGCACCGGCTCCGCAACAGACTGTTCCTGTGCGCGACACCGATCATGGTGCTGGGCATGGGTGTGACGATCGTGCGCGCCAGCTACATCGGTCTCGCCGTCGCATTGTTGTGGCTGGCGGTCCACCGCTACCGCACCCTGCTCCTCGGTTTCGGCGCCACCGCGGCGCTCGCACCGCTCGTCCTCTTCGCCGTGCCGAGTTCGATTCTCGCTCCACTGTTCTCCTCGTCGAGCCTCGGTGAGCGCGGGGACGGCTGGTCGCAGACCCTGTCGTCGCTGTGGGTGCACCCCTTCGGTCAGGGTCTCGGCGCGACCGGCTCGGCTGCCGCCGACACGGTGGCCCAGAGCAACCCGATGCTGTCGGAACTGTCGTACACGGCGGCCGTGCAGTTCGGGTTCATGCCCTATCAGCCCGACAACTACTACATGAAGCTCGCCGTGGAACTCGGCCCGATCGGCGTGTGGCTGTTCGTCCTCGTACTCGTGTGCGCCGCGGTCTCGACGCTGCGTGCATCCCGGGTGCTGAGCGGGCAGGACGCCGCACTCGCACTCGGGGTGAGCGGCACGATCGTCGCGGCGGCGGTCGCCTCCACCGTGGCGACCTATCTCGAGATCTTCCCTCTCGACGTCTATTTCTGGCTACTGTTAGGAACTGTCGGATGCGCACTGACGCAACACTGGTCACCTCACCGAAGCTCGCTCACCGCATCGGATTCGGCGCCCTCGCACTCCGTCCGTCCGGCAGTGGAGTCCAGACCTACGTCCGCGAGCTGCTGACCGCGCTCGACCCGTTGTTCCCCTCGGCTGCGCTGCGCGCGACGGTGCAGTGCGATGCCGTGGGTGAACTGCCCCCTCGCGTGACCCCGTCGGTACGACCGGTCGCCTACGGGGTGCGGCGGATGCTGTACGCCAAGATGCCCGTCCGCGGGGTCGACCTGTTCCACAGCCTCGACGTCGACCTGCCCGTCCTGTGTTCCGGTGTCACCGTCTCGACGTTCCACGATCTCGCCGTCTTCGACACCCCGTGGGCGTTCAGCAAGTACCGCGCCGCCGGTGAGCGCGCACTGCTGCGCGATGCCATGCGACGGGCCGACGTGCTCGTCGCGGTCTCGAACTTCACCGCCGAACGTCTCCACGCGCTGTGCGGCCGCGATGCGGCGGTCACCCCGCTCGCCCCCGCGGCGTGGGCGAAACCTCCCACTCCCGAGGAGATGCGGGACATCCACCGGGTCTACCGGCTGCCCGAACGGTTCGTCCTGCAGGTCGGCACCGTCGAACCCCGCAAGGACGTCGCGCTCGTCGCCGACGCGTGCCGTATCCTCGACGTCCCGCTGGTGCTCGCCGGAGCCGGATCCACCGGACCCCACGCACCGGCCGGTTCGATCGGTCTCGGTTACGTTCCCACCGCACACCTTCCCGCGCTGTACGCCGCAGCGACCGCCGTCGCATACGCCTCACGCTACGAGGGTTTCGGGTTACCGCCGCTCGAGGCGATGGCGTGTGGTGGGGCAGTGGTGACGAGCGCTGTCGGTGCACTGCCCGACGTCGTCGACGACGGAGCGCTGCTCGTCACCGAACACACCGTGACCTCGTGGACCGCGGCCCTGCGCGTCGTCGTCCACGACCGTGATACCGCGGATGCGCTGCGTACCCGTGGACGCGAGGTCGCCGCGACCTCGACATGGACGCGCACCGCCGAGCTCACGCGCGATGCCTACCGCTCCGCGGGCCTGAGAATCTGACGAGGCCGTCGCGTGGGTAGACATTCGCTGGCCGACCGGATGGCCGAAACCGTCGTGATGGAGCGGATCGTCGCGGCGCACGACCCCGGCGGTACTCTCCACGAACCGCAGACCCCGGAGCTCGACGGGCGGGCCGCGCGACGCAACACCGTCGTGATGCTCGGCAGCCGGTTGGCCGTCGCCTCGATGGGCTGGGCCGGTTCGATGATCGTCGCCCGCGCGTTGGCACCGGACGACTTCGGCAAGTTCTCCTTCGTCTTCGGCCTGCTCGGGTTGCTGTCCGTCGTCACCGATCTCGGCGTGGGCCGAGTGGTGCTCGCCAAGCTCGTCGAGTGCAATCCGTGGGAGGTCTCCTACGTCACCACCGCGTTCATCGCGTTGCGCGGTGTGCTCGGTCTGCTCGGGTACGCGCTGGCCATCGGGTACGTGCTGCTGCTCGGATACTCGTCCGATGTCGTCTGGGCGACGGTGATCGCCGGTCTCGTCGTGGTGATCGCGACGCCCAACAACGCCCTGTCGGTGATGTACCAGAGTCGACTACGCATGGCATCGGTCGCGGTCGCCGAGACCTTCGGCCAGCTCGCGCAGCTGATCGCCACCATCGCCGCGGTGCTGTGGAATCCGGTGCTGCTCGTGCTCGTCGTGCCGGCCGTGATCAACGAGGTCGTCGGCGCAGGCATCCTCGTGCGCGGCGTGCGAGCGGGCAAGGCCGGTCCCCTGCCCGCCGCACGTGCCCAGTTGTGGCGGTGGCGCGAGATGCTCGTCGAGGCCATCCCCCTCAGCATCGGTTTCGCTCTGCTCACCCTGCTGTCGAAGATCGACGTGCTGATGCTCGGGCGGATGGACACTTTCGACTCGGTAGGTCTCTACACCGTCGGATACAAGTTCGCCGACCTCCTGTCGATGGTGTCGTCGACCGTCGTGGGTCCGGTGACCACGCTGCTGGTCGCCACCTGGCCGGCGCAGAGCGAGATGTTCCGGCAGCGCACGCGGGAAGCGGCGATGCTCCTCGCGGTACTGGGCGCGACCGCTACCGCGGCCTTCTGGTCGTCGGCGGACGGCGTGCTGTCCCTCCTCTACGGCGAGCGGTTCGCCGAGGCGGCCGGCGCCTCGCGCATGCTGGTGCTCGGCAGCGCTCTGTCGATGCTCACCGAACTCGGTCTCATGGTGCTCATCGCGACCGGACGCCACCGCGTCTACCCGTGGGTGGCACTGGCTGCGCTCGCCGGGAACATCGGTGCGAACCTCGTCCTCATCCCCCGCATGTCGTTCGACGGGGCGGCGCTGGCGACGGTGCTCACCGAGGCTGCGATGCTCGTCGCGATCTGGATCGTGGTGGTCCGGAGCGTCCGGATCAGGGGTCTGTTCCCCTTCACCCAGACCATGGCGATCGCGATGCTGGGTGTTTCGGTGGCCGTGTGGATGTCGCTCTTCGCGGAACGCTACGATCTTCCCTGGCCCGTCACCGCTGTCCTCTCGGCTGTCTGTGTTCTGGCCGGAACCCATGTCCTTCCCATCACCGGCGGGCTCGGCCTCGCCGGTCTCGTCAAGTCCCGTTGAGGTTGCAGTGTCCCTTTCGCGGTCGATGCCGCGTCGCGTGTCGCGGTCCATGCCGCTCCGCGCCGTTCTCACCCTTGTCGGTGTGTTCGCTCTGTCGTGTACCCAGAGCACCGAGGCACGCGACTGCCGAACAGATCTGACCGCCGACAGTCTCGGGGTCGCGACGGGAGCCGGTCTCGACTACCTCGACGCCGACGACCTCGACGCGTACATGTCGAAGGTCGCCGACAGCGGCGCCGGCTGGATCCGGTTCGACATGGACTGGTCGATCATCGAACCCGCGCGCGGACGCTTCGACTGGAGGGGCACCGACCGGGTCGTCGCCGCGGCCGACGCGCACGACCTGCAGGTGCTGGGCCTGCTCACCCACACTCCGCACTGGGCGCGGACGTCGGAGGCCGACCCCGGCGATCCGCACGGGATGCCTGCCGACCCCGGCGAATTCGGGCGCTTCGCAGGCGACGTCGCCGATCGCTACTCGGACAGAGTCACGCACTGGGAGATCTGGAACGAGCCGAACCTGACGGCCTTCTTCACCCCGCAACCCGACGTCGGCGCGTACGCCGACCTGCTCGTGGCGGCGTCGGAGGCGATCCGCAACGTCGACCCCGGGGCGGTGGTGATCACCGGCGGCCTGTCCCCCGGCACCGACAACGGCTCCGACATCGCCCCGACGACCTTCCTCACCGAGTTGTACGACCAGGGCGTGTCGCCGGCCTTCGACGTGGTGGGCATGCATCCCTACAGCTATCCCGCTCTCCCGTCCGACGCCTCGACCTCCGACTGGAACTCCTTCTACCGCATGCGCGAGATGCGCACCGTCATGGTCGAGCACGGGGATTCCGACAAGCCCATCTGGGCAACGGAGTTCGGGGCACCGACGGGCACGGACACCGACGCGGTCGGGCCCACGGAGCAGGCCGACATCCTGCGCGACGGGATCACCGAGCAACGCGCGTTGGGCTTCGTCGACAAGCTGTTCGTCTACAGCCTCCTCGACCGGGGCACCGAGGTGGCCGATCGCGAACAGAACTTCGGGGTCCTCACACACGACGGGTCGCCCAAGCCGGCCTGGGACGTGCTGCGCACGGCCGCGGTCATTCCCGGTTGCCTCTGATCAGCAGCGGTTCGACGTGAGAGCATCGCGCGCCGCCAGGCGCAGGGGACGGACGAGGTCGGCTCCGAGATCCGCGGCGCGGAGGGTCCATCGGTGGTGCGGTCGCGAGGTGGGGACGGCGACGATCCGCCCCACCCGGTAGTCACCGTTCGACCACTGCTCCTTGAATTCCGATGTGCCGAGCAGATAGTCGAAGCGGTCGATGCCCAGCTCGTCGTGGCGGTCGGCGAGGTGGCGCTGCAGCAACTGGCCGGGCTGGTAGCGGCGTACCTCGGGATGGAAGCGGCTCAACCACATCTCGGCCGTGGTCCCGGTGCGGAACATGATCTCATGTGCCGTCCATCGGTCGCCGACGAGCAGGCCCACGATGAGCAGCCGGCCGGCGCGGGCCTCGGCGTCGAGCAGCGGCCGGGTGAACGCGGTGAACGGCGGCGCACAGAAGTTGTCGCGCCCGCTGTGTGCGTCGGCGGCCGCGGCGACCGCGGTGATATCGCGCCACCTCTGCGCGAGATGGTCCGGATCGCGCACCACTTCGACGGAGACCGGGGTGCCTTCGCGTTCCAGCGAGCGTTCGAGCCGAGACAGTGTTCTCAGTGTGCGCCGACCACGCAGCGATTCGGCGCCGGCACCGGAGGCGACATCGACGGTCAGGCACCGCTCGGTTCCGGCGATGTCGATGCTCCAGCGAGGCGAGGCATGCAGCATCTCGACGAGAGGGTCGGTGAGATCGACGTGGTCGAGTTGCAGTGCCATGTTCCGATCGGCGATGCCGTCGAGCAGGTCGGCGAGCGCGGCCTCGTCGGTCGTGAGGAAGGTTCCTATCGTGGCGAGGCCGTGAGCCGGGAGTCGTAGAGCGGTGACCCCGAGACGGGTGCGGGCGTGCAGGGGCGCGAGTCCGACGAGGCGCCCGTCGCGCCGAACGGTGCACACGGCCGATCGGCCGCGCCCCATCCGATTCCAGGCCAGTACGTAGGAGGGGCGGGTCGCGACGCGCCGACCCACCTCCTGGGCGAGATCGTCCCATTCCGCGGAGAGCCGGACTGCGGATGATTCGTCGTGGATCTCGAAACTCACGGTGCGCATGCACCGAAACCTTCGGTCCACGAATCCCGCATCTTCCGGCCTCCTGCTCGTTACAGTGAATTCGCGGCGTCGGTCTGCCGCTCGCTCCACCGCAAGAATCGCAGGTCGGCGGCGCGACGTTACGACCGATGCCTGAATTGTCCGAATGGTACATCAGGAGAGTCGATGGGTCGTCTCGCACACGTTGCACTGGCCACAGCCCTCTCGTGCACCCTCGCCGCACTCGCAGCGTGCGCTCCACCGCCCCAACCCCCTCCGCCGACCACCTGCGCGACCGACGACATCGGCATCGCCGCCGGCGCACCGCTGATGTATCTGCCGGACTCCGAACTCGACCGCGAACTCGACACGATCCGGGCGGTCGGCGCCCGGTGGCTGCGCGTGGACATCGACTGGTCGGTGATCGAACCGAACCGCGGACAACAGAACTGGTCGGTGCCCGACCGTGTGGTGGATCGTGCTCGGGCCCGCGGACTCGAGGTGGTCGGCATCGTCGCGTACACCCCGGCCTGGGCGCGCGTCGCGGGCGGCGGCGACACTCACGGATACCCCGCCGACCCGGCAGCCTTCGCCGGTTTCGCCCGGCAGGCGGCACAGCGCTATTCGACCCGCGTGACGCACTGGGAGATCTGGAACGAACCGAACCTGACGAACTTCTTCCGTCCCCGTCCCGACGTCGGCAAGTACGTCGAGTTGCTCGCCGCGGCCGCTCCGGCCGTCAAGTCCGTGCAACCGAATGCCCGGATCCTCAACGGCGGACTCGCACCGGCGGTGGACAACGGTTCCGACATCTCCCCCGTCACCTACGTGCAGCAGCTCTACGCGCGCGGGGCGCACCAGTACTTCGACATCCTCTCCGTCCACCCCTACAGTTATCCGGCACTGCCGTCCGATGTGAGCACGCAGAGCTGGAACACCTTCTACCGCATGCGTCTGATGCGCGACACCATGGTGCAGTACGGCGACGCCGCGACACCGGTGTGGGCCACCGAGTTCGGCGCCCCGACCGGCACCGCCGCGAACGCGGTGAGCACGCAACGGCAGGCCGACATCATCGCCGACGGTATCGCAGAGGCCCGCCGGCTCGGCTGGGTACAGAAGGTTTTCGTCTACTCGATGCGCGACCGCGGGACGAACCAGGCCGACGTCGAGCAGAACTTCGGGCTGCTCTACCAGAACTTCTCGGCCAAACCCTCACGCGCCGTGGTCGCTTCGGCGACCTCCGGATGCGCGGCCGCGAACGACACACTCGAGTCCACGAACACCCCGGCCGACGCGGTGTGGTGACGGGGTGTGCTGACGATCAGGCACCGAGCGCGTCGGTGATCCCGTCGAGGATGCGATCGAGGATCGGCCCCGACGTCGCGAAGTTGATGCGCAGGAAGTTGCGTGCGCCCGACCCGAACCGCACCCCACCGTCGGCGAGGACACGTCCCCGATCGCGGACGGTCGACACCGGATCGTCGATGCCGAGCGGCCCGGTGTTCAACCACGTCAGGTAGGTACCCTGCGGCAGGTGGTGCCGCAGATCCGGAATCCGTTCGCGCAGAACCTCGTCCACCCGTCGACGGTTCCGGTCGAGGACCTGCAGCAGGTCGCGCTGCCATGCACCGCCCTCGCGCCACGCGGCGAGCGTCGCGACCACGCCCGGCACCGAGACCGTCCCGTACAGGTCGAACGGCTCCGCGTCCCGGCGCTTCAACAGGGCCTCGGAGCCGTAGTGCACCACCGCGCACCGCATCCCCGCGAGATTGAACGCCTTGCTGGCGGAGGTGAGAGTCACCGTGCGGGCAGCGCTCTCCGGCCCGAGCGAGGCGAACGGGATATGCCGGTGCGGTTCGTAGATCAGTTCG
The DNA here is from genome assembly GCF_019641445.1 of Rhodococcus sp. DMU2021. Taxonomy (NCBI): domain Bacteria; kingdom Bacillati; phylum Actinomycetota; class Actinomycetes; order Mycobacteriales; family Nocardiaceae; genus Rhodococcus; species Rhodococcus sp. DMU2021. The sequence continues at coordinate 160,823 of NZ_JAIFKB010000009.1, read as the reverse complement.
GCATGGATCTCGTCGCTGACGACGAGCATGTCGAACCGTTCGGCGAGATCGGCGATCCGCTCGAGTTCCTCACGCGTAAGCACCCGTCCGGTGGGGTTGTGCGGGTTGACGAGCACCAGCACCCGCGGACGACGACGCGCCGCCAACGGCTCGAACACATCGAAGTCGAGCACCCACCCGTCGCCCCGGTCGACGAACGGAAAGTCGATCTGCTGCAGACCCATCCGTCGCACTGACGCGAGGAACGGCGGGTAGTTCGGTGTCTGGATCGCCACCGCATCGCCGCGCGTGGTGCTCAGGTGCAACACGAGCTGCAACGCCTGGATGAGATCCGTCTGCTCGCGCACGGCTCCGGGATCGGGTTCCCATCCGTAGCGCGTTCGCATGCGCTGTGCGAACTCCTCGCGCAGCGGCGTCCCGTGGGACCAGTCGGGATAGCCGAGATCGCTACGGTCGACCAGCTCGTGCAGCGCACGCGCGATCGGCGGTGCGACCGGGAAGTCCATGTCGGCAACCCAGGCGGGGGCCAGCCCGTCGGCGGCCGCCCGTGCCCACTTGGCACCGGACCGCACCGACAGAGCATCGAAGTCGAGGTCGTCGAACCCGGGCACCCCAGGACCGCCGACCGAGAGGCGCTCGTCGCGGGTCATGGTGAGAGAATCGCACGGTTCGCGGCAGTGCGCGCGGCGAAGTCAGGCAGCTGGTCGTTGGCCCGTGACGAAGAAGATCAACCGATCGGCGACGTCGACGGCCTGGTCGCCGAACCGCCCGTAGAAACGCGCGAGGAGTGCGGTGTCGACCGCGGTCCGGATGTCGCCGTCCCATTCGGGGCTCTCGAGCAGGGCGAGCAGTCGCGAGTGCACCGCATCGAGTTCGGTCTCGATGGCGTGTGTGCCCTTGATCGTCTCGAGGTCGAAGTCGGTGAACGCGTCGCGCAGGATCGCGACGATCTGCGCGGCGAGTTCGGCCATCCGGCGAAGATCGTCGCGCAGGAGGTCGTACACCAGCGACTCGGGATGGCGACGCCGTACGACCCGCGCGATGTGCAGGCTCAGTTCGCCCATCCTGGTGAGATCGCCCGTGATACGAACCGCGGAGAAGACCAACCGCAGGTCGGCGGCCACGGGACCCTGCAGGGCGAGGATCCGCACCGCTCGCTCGGCACAGTCGGTGTCGAGTTCGGCGATCCGTGCATCGAGGTCGAGGGCGGCCTGGGCTGCGTCGAGATCGGTGTCGAACAGGGCGCGAGTGGCCAGGTCGAGCCCTTCGGCTGCGACCGCGGCGAGCTCACCGAGACGTTCGACCAGGTCGTCGAGCTGTCCTCGGAACAACTCCCTCATGTCTCGCTCCCTCCGTCGCCCGGTTCACGGCACGTGTACCCGGCTGGTCCTCTGTGCAGTCCTGGAGATGAGCCTAACGGCGCGCGTCGACGACACTCTCGGTGGCGACGTCCTCGGAGGGCGATGCGGAGCCCGCACCGTCTTCCATGCGGGCGAGATGAGCCTTGATCCATTCGGTGCTTCCCGGCGTCGCGGTGCTGTGCTGCGGTGTGCCGGCAATGCAGATAGACAAATCATTTTCCTCGTCGTGACGCCGATGTGCTCGGCTGCGCAGGCCAAACCCATCCCCTGGAGTGACCGCCATCACTATAGCCTGTCGGCGCGAAGCTTCAACTCGGGCGGGAACACGGTCAGTAGCGCGACGTCTCCCGAGATTCGCCGTAACCGTTCTGCTCGGGATGAGCGTGCCCGTCCCGGTAGCTCTGTTGGTCGGCGTATCCGTAGTCGTGCCCCTCGTCGTAGCGGTACTGCCGGTAGGCCGAATCCTGGGGCGGGACGAACAGCGACTCGGGTTGCGACGGCACCGGCTGCGGAGCCCGGTGACGGTCGTCGGGCACTGGTCGCGGTGCAGGCGCCGCAGGTGCAGGTGCGGGCTGAGGTGCGGCGGCCGGGACGGGAGCCGGGGGCTCGGGAGCCGCCTCCACGGCCGTTTCGCGGCGCCGGGCCGGAAGCACGGGCACCAACTCGCGTCCTGCACCGAGCAGGACGAGACGCGTGGGCACCTCGATCTCGGCCAGGGCACGCAGTGTGTCCTCCGCCTGCGCTCGCTCCTCGGCCCCGGCCTGCAGCACGATCACGGCGAGCGCGAGCCCCTCGGTCTTCGCGCGGGTCCACCACTGTTCCCCGACTCCGCAGCACACGATCCGGTCGCGGGCATCGCCGAAGGCGTCGGTCTCGACGGTCACGCCCTCGCCGGTGAGGAGGAGGATGTGGTCGCCGAGCGAAGCGCGCTGTCCGAGCATGACGATCGTGTCGAGAGGAAGCGTCTCCCGATCGTCGCGCTCGATCTGCACAGCTGCCCGGTGGCGACGCGCGACCCGCCGGGCCCAGGCCGGGCTGTTCGACGCTCCGAAGCGTCCGTTCAGCGCGACCAGCAACTCGGCGACGAGGACGAACACGGCGAGAAAGGTGACCGCGGCCTCGGCGCGCGGCATCGGGGACACCTTCGTCCCGGTACCGGCGGGCATCGACAGCACCTGGAGGTATTCGAGGCTCGCGCCCGAGCGTGCCTGCCGGAGCTGCTCGAGCCGCGCATCGAGTTCGGCCTGCACCACCGGATCGGCTACGCCCTCCTCGTCGGTGGCGATACTCGCGGCGAGGTCGGCACGCAGACCGGCGACGACCGCGTCCAGCTCGGCGATGCGCGCGTCGAGGGCGACGCGATTGCGTTCGGTCTGCGCGCGGTCGAGCTGCGTGACGACCGTCTGCGCGAGCCGGTCGGCGTCGGCCTGCGAGTCGTCGCGGGCGGTCACGGTGAGCAGGGTGGGCGACGAGCCGTAGCCGACGTCGATCCTCGACGGCAGCTTCGCGGGGTCCTCGTTCGTCTCGGCTGCGATCGCGGCCACGACCGCCGAGTCCTGCGACAGCGCGACATAGGGAGCGATGAGCTGCCCGAGGGTCACGTCGTTGCCGGACACGGATGCCGACGAGCGGATCTCCGCGACGAGCGACGACTCGTACACCCCGGGGCCGCTGTCACGGACGAAGAAGACCGCGACCGCGGCGAGCGCGGCGACGAGTGCGGCGGGCACGGCCACGCGAGCGAGATCGCGGGCATGCCCCACAAGATCGACGGTGGGAGGAACACCGAGCTCACGACGCAGTTCGGCGTCGCGGATGCTTCGTTCGGACACGATGCACAGGCCTTTCGCTGTCGCCCCGGGGAGTGGGCACGTCGCCAGTGTGTCGCGACGAATCGGGCAAATGTTACCGACCCGAACGTCCGTCAGCTGCCGAGCAGCCAGCGCGGACGGGACCACATCTGCCAGGTCTCGGCGACGCGCGCTCCGGCCGCGAGATAGAGCGGGGTGACACGCGGCCTGGTGAGTCCGCACATCGCGACCGGGCCGCGCTGCGTGTGGGTGTGGGCGGCGCCGGCCCGGATCAGCCGGTTCGCGTATCCGCGACGTTGCCGGCCGGTGCGGGTGCCGAGCGACCACACCGTCCGGATCGGTCCGCTGTCGACGAGCAGGGTGCAGGACTGCAGAGCTGCAGCCCCGTCGTCCGCATCCGCGTCGTCGAAGATCCCGATCACCTCGACGCCGGTGGTGCGGGCGACGACGTCGGCGTAGGCGACCGCGGCGGTCCCCGGGGCGATCCCGAAGGTCGCGGCGGCGAGTTCGCGGGCATGCACCATGTCGTCCTCGCCGAGAACCCGGAGGCCCGGATCGATCGGAGCGTCGTGGGCGACGAGGTAGGTCAGGTCCAGCGAACCTGCACACACCCAGCCGTGGTCGGCGAGAACCTGGGCGGCGCCGAGGCCGTCCCCGGCGAGCAGGACGATCGACGGGTGACCGGCCTCCGTCAGCGTCTCGTAGACATGCTGGGCGTGAGCGGTCACGTCGCCGCCGTGGACGAGCGCGAGGTTGTAGTCGGGGTCGGGGGCTGCGGTGATGCCGATCCACCAGCCGTCACCCTCGGACCAGTGGCCCCCGGACGTCAGCGGCCGCATGCTCGCGCCGTACGCACGTCGCAGTTGCAGCGACGATGCGAGAACCGTCGCGATCGAGGCGGCGTCCACCCCTTCTCCTTCCACTGCCACAGAAATCGACCCCGGATCACATCTACAGGGTCGGCACGAAAACGGCATCGGCGGCACCCGATGGGTGCCGCCGATGCCGTCACGTGTGGATCGGAGTGTGGACTCCGATCAGAGGTAGGCGCCGATCAAGTCGCGCAGGAACTTGATCGCGAACTGGAGCGGGTCGACCGGCTCCGGCTGCGACTGGGGGGCCGGCGGAACATTGTCGGCCTGGGGCGCGGCCTCGCCCTGCGGTGCGGGCGCGGACTCGGCCTGCGGCGCGGACTGTGCCTGCGGAGCCGACTCGCCCTGCGGTGCGGACTCGCCGCCGCCGACCGTGACGGAGATACCACCGGTGAAGGGGCGACCGGACGCGTCGAAGATGTTCTCGTACTGCGCACCCGAGGCGTCCTGGCAGCCCCAGAAGACGTTGTAGGTGCCGTCGGTGATCGACTCCGGGCCGGCCTGCGAGGGTGCGCCGTCCTTGATGTACAGCGCGCTCGAGGTGCTCGTGTTGGTCACCGAGAAGCTCGTGCCGGCGGGCTGCGCGTCGATGCGACCCGACGGATCGGCCGTGTCGACGGTGCCCGGCTTCAGGACGTAGGTGACGCAGGTGACGCCGCGGTCGACGTCGGCGCGCGTCAGATCGAAGTCGACGACGATGGCGCCGTTCTCCGCCTTCGCCGAGACGCTCGGACCCGCAGCGGACGAGACGCCCGGAACGACCAGTGCCAGCAGTGCGGCACCGGAGGCCGCGACTGCAGCCTTCTTCGCAACAGAATTCATCGATTTTCCTCCCCGTATTTCGATGTCGGCGACCACTTTCGTGAGCGGCACGCCGTCGACCGTGCCCGACGCGCGTAGAACGCGGGCACATATACGAGAACGTTACCGCTAGATGTCGTTGCTGTCGCGACGAGGTGGGGCATCGGCCCGGGCGGCCCGATCCACATGCCCGAGATCACGATCCGGCTCCACGAGATCACGCACTCGCTGCTCGAGCACGACGATCTCGGGAAAGCCCTTGTCCTCCTTGCGGTCCCACACGACCGTGTCGTCGACAACGATGCGGAACACTCCCCCCGTCCCGGGAACGAGCGCGACCTCGCCGAGAGCGGTACCGAAGGTGTTCAGCATTTCCTGCGCCATCCATCCGGCGCGCAGCAGCCACTTGCACTGCGTGCAAAAGGTGACCGCGACGCGGGGAGCCTGCTCGGTCATGAGCGACAGGATATCTCCGCCGGAAACAGGCCCGGGAATAGGTGAAGCCCCGGCAATCGTGGTGGTGGATCGGCCGGGGCTTCTGCACGGACCGGCGATGGGGGGTAGCCGACCCGTGCGGCCGTCCTCACATGGGGGGACAGGAGGACGACGCGGAACCGAGTCTAGACACGAGAAATTGTTACTCGCGAGTATCGCGCAGGCGGACGTCCGGCGTGTCAGGAAGCGACGGGAGGATTCGCAGGATCGCGCTGCTCCCGCTGCATCTCGACGAGCTGTTCCTCCCTCTCGGAGACGAACAGGAACCGACCGACCGCGAGCGCGCCGAGAGCCGAGAGGCCCAGCCACGCCGCCAGCGCCGATGCGATCCACACCCACATGGCTCACAGTGTGCGCGAATCCGCCGGGAACACCAAACATCGGCGATCACAACATGGTTGCAAAAGCAATACTCGAGGCCGCCTCACGATGTGACGCCCGTCGCCCACAAGGCGTTCACCATGGCCGGCAACGTGACTTCGATGTCGTGGCGCTCCTCCACCCGGCGACGCGCGGTGACGGCAATGTCGTTCCGCAGGTCGGGAGCGGACATCAGTCGCCGCAACGCCTCTGCCAGAGCCTTCGCATCGCCGGGCGGAACGAGCAGTCCCGCGCCGTCGGCCAGATGCTCAGCGGTCCCTCCGTGATCGGTGCCGACGACGGGCACACCGTGCGCCATCGCCTCCAGTGCGACCAGCGGCCCCGCCTCCGGCGAGGTGCTCGCGGAGACCATCACGTCCCACACCGCGAAGACCTCGGCGGGATCGACCCGACCCAGGAACGACACTCGTCCGCGCAGGTCGGGGGCGTGTGCGCGACGCCGCAGTTCGTCGAGGAAGGCTTCGTCGCCGGGGAACGGTTCCCCCGCCACATCGAGACGGATCCCGGGCACCTCGGCCACCGCCTCGAGAAGGACACGGTGCCCCTTCCATTCCGTCACCGACGCGAGGATGCCCACCCGCACGGTCGAGGCATCGGGAGTCGAGTCCTCGGGAGTCGAGGCATCGGGAGATGTCGACCGGGACGGAACAGGCGGGATCGGGACGCCGTGCGGTGCGACGACCACCGGATATCCGCATTCACGGACCGGCACGGCCGAGGCCCGCGAGACGGCGACCGCTCCACCCACGGCACCCCTGCCCATCCGGGCGACGATGCGCTGCTTACGGGAGGACAGAGTGTCGTGCACCAGCCACCCGGTACGTTCACGGTGGGACGTGCCGAGCACGGCGAGCCGCAGGGACGGCAATGCGAACAACGAGTTGCACACGACCCGCGGCCGCTCCGCGGCGAGCACGCGACGGAGCCTGCGCGCTCCCACCAGCCACCGCACCGGAAGACCCGCCAGGCCCGCGATCCGCCCGACTCCCCTCTGACCCCACATGCCCAGCCGGGGCAACCGGACACGGACGCATCCGGCCGGGAGGGCTTCGGCGAGCGGCCCGTCAGGGCACGCCACCACGACCCGACGCCCCTGCGCGAGAGCGACGTCGACGAGCATCAACATGACCTTCTCGGCACCCGACCGCTCACCGGTGTGCGCGACGAACAACAGCGGATCGCTCACGGCGCCGCAACCGTCCGATCCCTCGCTGCTTCCGCCACGGGGCCTCCTGATTCGTCCGATTCGAGTCGTCGGCTGAAATCGAGGCCGGCCGTCGTTCCGTTACAACAGCGCAACGTCACACCGAATTGTCGCCGCGTCTGCAATATTCTCGTGATCGGACGCAATACGCTGCTCGAGTGACATCGCCCAGAACCGGTCGCCGTTCCCGTCGCACCCTCGTGCTGGCTCTTGCCGCCTCGATGACGTTGTGCGCGAACCCGCTTACCGCTGCAGCGCAGGATCTCGAACCGACGGAACCGACTCCTCCGGGCGAGGTCGCATTCCCGACCCGCAAGCTCGGGCTCGGGCCGAACATCGAATTCCGTGGCAATTCCGATGTCGTCACACTTGCATTTCCTGTCCCGGCCGGAAATACTCCCGCCTTCCTGGACACCACCGCCGAACTGCCCACGAATGTCGCGCGCGGATGGATCGACGTCGTCTCGGACGGGCGCCTGCTCACCCGCGTGGAACTGCCGCCCGGTGGCGCCATCGTGCCCCTGTCGATTCCGCTCGCCGGGGCGAAGGTGGAGAACGGCGCCGCGGTAGTCTCGCTCGATCTGCACCTGGTCGCCGTCGACAACATCTGCCCCGACGACTGGACGCTGGGTTCGGTACGTCTGCGCGACGGTCTGGTCCGGTACGCGGGCACACCCGCGGCGCCGCAAGCGGTCGCCGACTACCTCCCGCCGGTCCTCGATCGCCTCGAGTTGTATCTGGCCGAGGACCCCACGGACGCCGAAGCGGGCGTCGCCCTCGACCTCGCAGCGACCGTGAGCGCCCGGTATCCCGGGCGGCAGGTGCCCGTGGACGTACGTGAACTCCCGGCGAACGGCCTACCCCCCGCAGCCGACACCCCGCTCGTCCGGCAGATCGTCGTCAGCGAGGGCGACCAGACGGGTGCGGAGGTCGTGCCGGTGCCCGACGGGCCGCCCGCCCTGTACGTCCGAGGCGACGCCCAGACCCTCCTCGACCAGGTAGGCCTGGTGAACAGCATCCTGTCCGGTCTTGCCGTCGGTTCCGACGTCGCCGTCGGCACCTTCGACGTCCCGCCCATCCTCGCTCCGGACTCGACCACCCTGTACGACCTACGAGTGTCCGACCTCGAGACGAGCGGTCTCGGCCTCGCCGACGTACACCTCTTCCTCGACCAGACCGAATTCGGGCGGCCGGTGCGCGATGTGCGCATCGACCTGCAGGGCACCTACACCCCGCTCCCCGCCACCCAGGGCGGGTCGATCACCGTCTCCGTCGGCGACATCATGCTCGATTCGTGGGCCGCCGACGCGAGCGGCGTCATCGACCGTGTCGTCACGGTTCCGAACTCGGCCCTCGGGCGGCTCACCGACATCAGTGTCGAACTCCGCACCACCGGCGCGCAGCAGCAGTGCGGTCTGCAGCAACCCGTCACCCTGCGCATCGACGGCGACAGTCGTGTCTTCAGCACCCTCGCGGATCCGCCGCTGCCCGTCGGCTTCCCGTCGCTGCCCCAGACGCTGATGCCGAAGGTCGACGTCGCCACCTCCGATCGCAGCCTCGTCGACGTCGCCCGTGCCGTCGAGCTCGTCGCCGGGCTCCAGTCGCTCACCAGCCGTCCGCTCGACCCCGAATGGGTGACGATCGACGAAGCGCTCGCCTCGTCGGGACCGGCAGTGATCGTAGCCGCGAACGGTCTCCTGCCCGAAGATCTGCAGTCGCAGCTGCCGCTCGTCCGCACCGAGGACCGCCGGTTCGAGGTCCGCAACGCCGACGGCGAGAGCACCAGCCTCACTTTCGGCACCGAGGTGGACTTCGCCTCGTTGCAGGTCGTGCGGGACGACGGACGCACCGTGCTGGTCGCCACGTCGACCGGTGCTCCCGAGGAACTCGATCGGACGCTCGACTGGCTCGCCGCCGAGCCCGGTCGCTGGTTCGAACTCGAGGGCAGCGTGCTGTTCACCGCGCCCGACCGCGAACCGATCACCCTCATCGATCCCCGCACCCGGGACGACGTCGACGCGGCGTCGTCGGAATCGGACAGCACGGTGACCGCAGTGGTCGTCGCGGGGGTCGTCCTGCTCGTCGTCGGTGCGGCGGGCGCCGCGGTGTGGTCGCTCACCCGTCGGCGCCGTCCGCAGTCGCGGTGAACACGATGACCACGACAACCGAGCATCCGTCGTTCATCGAGCGGTTCTTCACGAACGCGATGCTGCACACCACCAATCGGTGGATCGCGATAGTCGCCGCAACCCTGATCGGCTTCCACTCCACCTGGCTGCAGCTGCTCGACGAGATCCGCACCGGCACCACGGGTGGTTACGTCCTCATCGTGCCGCCTCTCGTCGCGATCGTTGCGATCGGCATCACGCGGCAGCGGAAGAACGAACTGCCGATCCACGACCGGCAGACCGACATCATCACGTCGGTGCTCCTGCTGCTGATCGCGCTCGCGATCAAGGGGCTGCTGATGCCGCGCTACGCGACGAACTATCAGGTGATGCACCTCGACGTGCTCGCCGCGTGGGTGTTCGTGTGCGGGGCGTGCGTCGCGATGTTCGGCCTGCGCGTGACCGCGGCGTACTGGCAGGCGTGGGCGATGCTCTTCCTGAGCTCGCCCGTGCTCTACCGGATCGTGCTCGTCGAGGCCGGGGGCACGAAGCTCGCGGCGGGACAGGTCACGCTCGTGCTCGCCGCCACGGCTGTCGGACTCGCGACGCGGCGCACCCGGGCCCGCGGATTCTTCTACGGCTCCGCAACATTCGTGACCGGTCTGGTGGTGCTCGTCCTGGTCGATCAGCGGTGGCCGGACGCACCCATCGCCGTGTCGCAGTACGTGCCGGCGGTGGTCGCGACGGTGGTCGTCGGGGCCGGTGCCTATCTGTGGACCTACCGCGGGCTCGCGCCACGCACGCTGCCACCGAATCCGGTGTCGGTTCCCCAGGCCGTGCGCGGAGCGATGTGCGTCGCGGTGGCCACCCTGCTCGCCGCACTCCTGCCGCTTCCCGACCAGCGCCTGACGCCGGTCTCGGTCGGGCCCCCTTACTCGGGCACCGCCACCCAGATCGTCCCATCCGCATGGGTGCAGTTGTCGTCCGTCGACTACGACTGGCCCCGCGCATACTTCCGTCAGGGATCGGTGCTGCGCCGGCAGATGCTCCGGGCGGAGGAACCGAACCCGGAGTGGGATCGGCTGCTGCGTCCCCGCACCGTCGCCGTGCAGACCCTGCAGGTGCGTCGTGTCGGTTCGTTCGCGGTGTACCCCACCGAATCGATGTACGCACTGGGCAAATCACGGGTGAGCCCGAAGGAATATGTCGATCTGGGTCGCGGCGTCACCGCCGAGTACTTCACCGTCGTCGACGACAACTTGCTCCTGACGTGGAGCCTGCTCAGCTTCGTGTGGACCCGCAGCGACACCGTCGCCCAGCGGGTGAGCCTGCTGACGGTGGACAACCACGAACTCGATGCGCCGTTCCCGCAGCCCGAGCCGAACACGGTCACCAATGCGCGCACGTTGATGCGAGTGTTGTTGCGCGGGAACGGCACCGTCGAGGACACCGATCCCGAGTACAAGGACCGTTCCATGCTCATCGAGGTGGGTCGCGAACTCGTGGAGGCGCAATGGCAGGGCGAGTGAACGTCGGCTCGGGACACGATGTTCCGCCCGAAGACACCGTCGAGTTCGACGCCTACCGGACCGCGGCCCTGCACGAAGCGGTGCACGGACTGCGCGAACGCAGCCCCGTCTCGTCGGCGTCGGTCGCGTTCGTGCCGTGGCAGAAATACCTCGGATTCGCACTCGCGGGGGCCTTCGTGCTCGCGCTCGTCGTGGCGACGAAACCGACCCTGATCGTCTTCACCGTGCTGTGCACCTTCGGGTACATCGCGACCCTCGCCGACCGGCTGCTGCTGTTCACCCGCGGCATGGCACGCGACGCGCAGTTCATCGTCGACGACGAGGAAGCTCTCGCCCTCACCGACGACCAGTTGCCGCCGTACACGGTGCTCGTCCCCGCTTACAACGAACCCGAGGTGGTGGGCGATCTGCTCGCCGCGATGGCCGCGCTCGATTATCCGGCCGACAAGCTCCAGGTGTTGTTGCTGCTCGAGGAGGACGACACCGTCACGATCGAGGCCGCGGAGAAGGCCGGGCTCGGCGAGAGCGTCGAGATCCTGCTCGTCCCGGCCGCCGACCCACGGACGAAACCGAAGGCGTGCAATTACGGACTGCACTTCACGACGGGCGAGATCGTGACGATCTTCGACGCCGAGGACCTCCCCGAGCCCTTGCAGTTGCGCCGGGTGGTCGTCGTCTTCGACCGTCTCGGCGACGACGTGGCATGTGTACAGGCGAAGCTGGCTTTCCACAACGGAACCCAGAATCTGCTGACCGGCTGGTTCACCGCCGACTACGCGCTGTGGTTCAACTTCATCCTGCCCGGACTGATGAAGTCGCACTCGCCGATCCCGCTCGGCGGGACGTCGAACCATATCCGCCGATCGGTGTTCGACGAGATCGGTGCGTGGGATCCGTACAACGTCACCGAGGACGCCGATCTCGGTGTCCGGATCGCCGAATCCGGCTACTCCACTGCGGTTCTCGACTCGACCACGCTGGAGGAGGCGAACAGCGATCCGATCAACTGGGTGCGGCAGCGATCCCGGTGGTACAAGGGCTATCTGCAGACCTGGCTGGTCCACATGCGCCGGCCCGTCCGGTTGTGGCGGGTGATCGGCACCGCGGGGATGCTGCGTTTCACGACCCTGCTCGCGGGCACGCCGATCATCGCGTGCCTGAACATGGTGTTCTGGATGACAACGCTCGCGTGGCTGCTCGGCCAGGCGGAACTGATCGAGGAGATCTTCCCCTGGTACGCCTACTTCCCCGCGCTGATCTCGCTCGTGTTCGGCAACGTCGCCGTGATGTACATGAACTTCGTGGCGTGCCGCGAGACGGGCCACTCGAACCTGTGGTGGCCGTGCCTGACCGTGCCGTTCTACTGGGTCCTCATGTCGATCGCGGCGATCAAAGGCACCTATCAGCTCATCCGTAATCCTTCCTACTGGGAGAAGACCTTCCACGGGTTGTCGTCGTGAGGACCCGCAGCACGTGGGTGTTCTGGACCGCCTGCCTGATCTATCTGGTGGTAGGACTGTGGCTCGCGCTGGACGTGCAGTACTACCAGGGTGATTCGCTCAGCCGTGTCAGCGCTGCGCGGTCGGTGCTGCTCAGCCGCGACCCGCACCTCGCCGCCATCGGTTTCGTGTTCACACCCCTCACCGCGCTCGTCCAGGTGCCCCTCACAGGACTGTCGGCGTGGTTCCCGGGACTGTCGGCCTATGCGGTGACGGCCGTGCTCATGTCGGCGCCGTTCATGGCCGGCGCGGCGGTGCAGATCCACCGCGTCGCGTGCGATCGCGGCTGCACGCCGTGGTTCGTGTGGACGGTGACGGCGGTGTTCGCCCTGAACCCGATGATCGTCTACTACGGCGCGAACGGGATGAGCGAGGCGCCGTTCCTGTTCGCCTTGTGCTGGGCCGCGCGTCGCCTGATCCGCTGGTGCAGCACCGACGACATCCACGACCTGGCGCTGGCCGGAATCGCCCTGGCACTGGCGTATCTCGCGCGGTACGACGCGCTGGCCGTCGGCGGGGCGGTGACGGTCTTCGTCGCACTGCTCGTCCGGTACCGATCGCGACGGTACGCTCCCGGCTCGGGATGGCAGCCGGCGATCATGGACGCGATCCTCGTCGCCGCTCCCCTCGCTCTGGCCTTCGTCGCGTTCGTCGTGACGAGCTGGCTCGTCACCGGTGAATGGCTCGCGCAGTTCACCTCGGCCTACGGCAACGCCGCCATCCTCGAGCAGAGCGGTGGCGGGTCGTCGGGCGGGCTCGGTGCGATCGCCTTCTCGCTCGCCGAGACCGTCGTGCTCGGGCCGGCGCTTCCGCTGCTGATCCCGGTCGTGGCGGTGCTCGCATGGCGACGACGCGATCTCGAACCGCTCGTGCCGTTCGTCGTCTTCGGCGCGGTCCTGGGCTTCGCGGCCCTGTCCTATGCACGCGGAATGACCTTCCCGTTCCTGCGCTTCTACATTTGCGCGATCCCGCTGCTCGCGGTGTGGGTCGTACAACTGGCTCCGCGACGTGGACTGCTCACGGCACGACGCCCCGGGCCGCATGCCGTTCCGAGGACGGAGGACCCCAGCGGCGCAGCACCCTTGGGTGCGGTGCTCCTGGTGTGCAGCCTGCCCGTCACGTTCGTCGCGATGGGCTCGCCCACCCTGTCGCAGGAACAGCACGCGCTGCACACGGTCCTGTTCCCGGACGACAACGATCCGTCCGAGGTGCGTGAGAAGCAGCGACAGGTGATCGCGGCATTCTCCACGGAACGACGCATCGCCGAATACCTCGACGCGATGGACCTACCGCCGGGCTCGGTGCTGATGGACACGGTCTACGGGTTCGCGATCTTCTCGGCCACCGAACGCCCCGAGACGTTCGTCATCCCTTCGGACTCCGACTTCACGGCCGTGCTCAACCGCCCTTCCGCCTCCGGGGTCGAGTACATCCTGACCGTCCCCAACGAGGGCCGCGGAACATCGGACGCCGTCAACCGCCGCTACCCCACCATCTACGAGACCGGCAGCGACATCGCGGTACTCGAACTCGAAATCCCCAACGACGGTGCCGACCAACCAGATTGGCGACTCTTCCGGGTACTCGACCGGACGTCACCCTGAGCCGTGGTGACGCCGTAGGACGTAGTGGACCGGGTCGTCCGGGCCGATGTCGTAGGTGCACTCGTCCGGTCGCGGGTCGGGGACGAACGACCACATCAGTGCGCCGTCGGCCCCGAGATCGCGGTACCGCGTGAGCGTGCGGTCGACGATATCGGCACGTTCGCTCACCGCGCGGCACGAACCGGCCCGGACACCGAGTTCGGCGACGAGCATCGGCTTCGACAATCCGTCGAGCCGCCGTTCGAGGAACTGTGCGTCGTCGTAGTCGTGGTACTGCACCACGTCGAGCTGCTCGGCGTCGGTGACGGTCGCGAAATCGTCGCCGGCGGAACCGCACTGGTCGCCTCCGATGGTGCCGACGGTGACGAGCCGGTCGGGGTCGTGCTCGCGGACTATGCCGGCTGCTTCGTCGATCCAGTTGCGGAGCAGCCGAGCACCGCCGGGCAAGCACTCGCGTCGTTCGAGGGCGCACTCGTCGTCGGTGCAGGTCGCGGTCTCGGGTTCGCCGATCAGCTCCCACATCGCGACCGCCGGTGACGAACCCCACCGTTCGACGGCGGTCGCGACCCAGTCGTCGTAGGCGAGCACATGACCCGGCAGCGGGTCGTGCCAAGCGGCGTCGTACCAGTCCGCCTGCTTGTATCCACCCGCGTCGCAATCACTGTCCTGCGGGGCGAGCACCGGGATCAGGTACACCCTGTGCCGCTCGGCGGCGTCGAAGACGGCATCGAGCGCCGTGAAGTCGAGCGTGCCGCCGATCCGGTGGACAGCGTGGGACTGGAAGGCGTCGAAACGCACGATCGAACGCGGCGCCAGCGTGCCGAAGAAGTCGTCGAGGTCCACCTCGGCACCGCATCCGTGGTTGACCTCCCAGCGGGTACCGAGCTGGTATGCGTTGAGTCCGGCGGGCCACCACGTCCGGCCGTCGAGGACGAGCCGGTCACCGTCGGCACGCACTACCGGGAGATCCTCGGGAGGCGAGGGGCGCGACGAGGTGTCCTGCGCGCAGGCCGCGAGCAGGAGCAGCAGTGTGGTGGCGACCGCAGCGACGCGCACATGCAGAGATTAACCCGGGCGAGAGGGCGCCCGACCCGCACGGACGAGATTCACCCCGGGGTTCGTCTGCGACGTGCGCAGGACGAACTAGCTCGGACGCGCGTCGGGATGCTTGTGCACGAAGTTCAGGTACGCCTTCGACGGCGTAGGCCCGCGCTGGCCCTGGTACTTGGACCCGACCTTCGCGCTGCCGTACGGGTGCTCGGCGGGGCTCGTCAGCCGGAACAGGCACAGCTGACCGATCTTCATGCCCGGCCACAGCGTGATCGGCAGGTTAGCGACATTGGACAGCTCGAGGGTGATGTGCCCGTCGAAACCCGGGTCGATGAACCCGGCCGTCGAGTGCGTGAGCAGACCGAGCCGGCCCAGCGACGACTTGCCTTCGAGGCGACCGGCGAGGTCGGCCGGCAGGGTGCACCGCTCCATCGTCGACCCGAGCACGAACTCGCCGGGGTGCAGCACGAACGGCTCACCCTCGGGAACCTGCACCAGCGACGTCAGTTCGTCCTGCTGCTTCGCCGGGTCGATGTGCGTGTAACGCGTGTTGTTGAAGACGCGGAACAGGCTGTCGAGTTTGACGTCGACACTCGAGGGCTGCACCAGCTCCGGATCGAACGGGTCGATGCCCAGATGCCCGGAGGCGATCTGGGCGCGGATGTCGCGATCGGAGAGCAGCACGCGTAGAGGTTAACAATCGCGCGGCCGCGGGGTTCTACGTGGCCGAGTCGCGTCGCAATTGGGCCGACATCGTGATCAGCAGTTCGGTGCACTCCTCGACGACGTCGTCGTGGCTCAGCGGCACGGTGCCGTCGAGCCAGGCCGTCAGCGCCTGGGCGAGTCCGCCGACGACGTAGTGCGCCGCCAGGTCGAGCCGGGGGCTCGGGGTGATGGCGTAGATGTTCTCGGCCTGGGCGGTGACCAGCCCGGCGAACATGCGGGTCGAGTCGAGGCGCCGCTTCGCGAGCTGCGTGTTGGCCTGGCTGACGGAGAACAGCATGCGGCCGAGCCGCGGGTCCTCGTCGATCTCGCGGACGATGTTCTCGACGCAGGCCCGCACGATCGCGCGGTCGTCGTCGGCCGGTGCCGAGGCCACGGCGGCGAGCGTGCTCTCGGCGATGCGCTGGACGACGTGGTCGTAGACGGCACCGGTGAGCTCGTCGCGGTCGGCGAAGCTCTCGTAGAAGTAGCGCGAGGCCAGACTTGCGCGCTTGCAGACACCGCGCACCGACAGGGTGGCTTCGCCGTCGGCAGCTCCGAGGAGATCGAGACCGGCCTCGATCAGCTGCGCTCGCCGATCGGCCTGTCGTTCCTCGCCTGCGCGTCCACCGTAGAGCCGTCCAGTTGCCATGCCTCTATCTTCGCAGCGTCCGCTTCCCGTGCCGCGCAACCTCCGGTCTTTACCGTCGGCGCGCATCTGGGTGACAGTCGTGGTCACTTCTGACGATGGAGGGACATTCGATGACGACGCCCGTCGACAAGGCACACGCGCAGGTGCGCTCCACCGAGTCGAGCCCGGTCGAATACAACGCGATGGACCCGGAAAGCAGTACTGGGAGGACAACCTCCACAAGATGAAGATCGACGACACGATTTTCGAGCAGATGCTGCTGCCGTGGACGCCGCGCGACCAGCGTCGCTTCGACCGCGTCATGCGGGCTCTCGGTGTGGTCCAGGGGTCCCGCGATCGACCCGGAGAGTCTGCTACAGTTTGCTCCGAAAGCTCGGGCCGGAGTCGATGAGAATCGGCAAAAGCCCAGCGTGCCGATGTAGTTCAATGGTAGAACATCAGCTTCCCAAGCTGAATACGCGGGTTCGATTCCCGTCATCGGCTCTCACACGAAGCCCCGACCACACGGTCGGGGCTTCGGTCGTATGCGGGGCGTTCGTCGTATCGGGGCCGACGTTGTTGTCGATTTTCCCGCGTTCTTCGACAACAACACCTACCTCGACAGCCCTACCGGCAGCCTTCGAGGTACGCGCGGCTCCCCGAAGTTCACTGGAGGTACGACGCGTAATCGGCGTAGGGCACCTGACCCGTGGGGCTCGCCTCGATGGCCTCGGCAACCTCGGGCGGGATGGGAGCCCAGTAGGCCGGCATCGCGGCCGCGAGGGAAGGGCTCACGGCGTAGATGAGAGCGAAGTTCACGATCCACAGCGGTGGCGCCATCGACATGCCGACGGTCGAGACGACGTCGCCCTTCGTATTGGTGACCAGCTGTGCGGCGCCGGATATCTGTTGCGCCGCGAAACCGAAGGTCGCTTCGATCGGGTACGCCGACCGGTACAGCGCCACCAGCGTATCCGTCGCGTCGTTGTTCCGCAGCCAGGTGTCGACGTACCCGCCGGGCGCGATGAGCGTGTTCACCTGCCTCGTCGGCGCCGACGCGTTGGCCGGGCTCTGCAGCATCCCGTCGGGCGTCACGTAGAGGCCGTAACTGCCCAGCACCGTCGGGGTGGAGACACCGTTCACGTCGGAGTACAGGGGGTGGCCGGTCGTATTGATGAGGATGTCGATGGAACCCTGGATGATCTCGGCGGCCTCCTTGCTGCCGCCCACTCCCCCGCCGGTGGTGAAATCACGGGCCTGCTGCTCGGACAACGCATCTTCCGGCTTCAGCCCGATCTGCCGGGCGATGTCCTCGGCCCATTCCCGACCGAGCGGAGCGTGCAACCGGGACGGGTCGGTGACCTGCGTCGGCGCCAGATGCTCGTAGGCCGGTGCTCCGGAGAAGGGAAGCGAGAATCCCGTGGACTCGTCCGCCGACGCCGCGGGATTCACCCACAGGGCGACCAGTCCCATGAGCGCCACCGCCGTGGCGGCTCTGCGATACAGGCGTCCTTCGCGTCTGCGCCACCGTTCGGACTTCCGTGTGCTGCGCATAGGTCGACCTCCTGGGACACCGTCGCGATGGGGACACACGTACGCATTTCAGTGAAGCGCCGGGGTAAAGAGCGCGTCAATGCCTGTGCTGGGTGAATTGGGGGAGGATATGGGCGATTTCCGCAGAATCTTCGACAACAACCTCCCCGAGGAAGCAACGTGGCCGCCACCCGGAAGGGGTGACGGCCACAGGGCTGCAGTGACGCCTAGACGGTCGCGGCGACCGCTTCCTCGGCCTGGGCCGGGGCGCTCGTGCGGATGAGGTGGTCGAACGCGCCGAGCGCGGCCGTCGCACCCGCACCTGCGGAGACGATGATCTGCTTGTACGGGACGGTCGTGCAGTCGCCGGCGGCGAACACGCCGGGCACCGAGGTGCGGCCGTGGTCGTCGACGACGATCTCGCCGCGCGGGCTGAGTTCGACCGTGCCGGTGAGCCATTCGGTGTTCGGCAGCAGACCGATCTGGACGAACACGCCGTCGAGCTCGAGGGTGCGCGACTCGTCGGTGGTGCGGTCGGTGTAGGTCAGGCCGGTGACCTTCGAACCGTCGCCGAGGACCTCGGTGGTGAGGGCGCTGACGATGATGTCGACGTTGGGCAGGCTGCGGAGCTTGCGCTGCAGCACCTCGTCGGCGCGCAGGACCGAGTCGAACTCGATGAGGGTCACGTGGGCGACGACGCCGGCGAGGTCGATCGCGGCCTCCACACCGGAGTTACCGCCACCGATGACCGCGACGCGCTTGCCCTTGAACAGCGGGCCGTCGCAGTGCGGGCAGTAGGTGACGCCCTTGTTGCGGTACTCCTGCTCGCCCGGCACGTTCATCGCGCGCCAGCGGGCACCGGTCGCGAGAACGACGCTGCGCGAAAGCAACCGGGCGCCGCTCTCGAGCTCGACCTCGACGAGGCCGCCCTCGGTGGGGGCCGGGGTGAGCTTCGAGGCCTTCTGGACGTTCATGATGTCGACGTCGTACTGGCGGACGTGGTTCTCGAGCTCGGCAGCGAACTTCGGGCCCTCCGTGTAGGGGACGGAGGAGAAGTTCTCGATGGCCATGGTGTCGAGCACCTGGCCACCGAAGCGATCGGCGAGAACGCCGGTGCGGATTCCCTTGCGGGAGGCGTAGATCGCGGCAGTCGCGCCGGCGGGGCCGCCACCGACGACGAGGACGTCGAAGGGATCCTTCTCGCTGATCGCGGCGGCGGTGCGCTCGGCGGAACCGCTGTCGAGCTTGCCGACGATCTGCTCGAGGTTCATGCGTCCGGAGCCGAACAGCTCACCGTTGAGGAAGACGGTCGGCACTGCCATCACCTGGCGTGCGTCGACTTCGTCCTGGAAGAGCGAGCCTTCGATCGCGGTGTGCTTGATGCGCGAGTTGGTCACACACATCACGTTCAGGGCCTGCACCACGTCGGGGCAGTTCTGGCACGACAGTGAGAAGTAGGTCTCGAAGTGGAAGTCGCCCTCGAGGTCGCGCACCTGCTCGAGCAGCTCCACGGCCTCCTTCGAGGGGTGGCCGCCGACCTGCAGCAGGGCGAGCACGAGGGAGGTGAACTCGTGGCCGAGCGGGATGCCCGCGAACTCGACCGCGATGTCGGTGCCGACCCGGCGGATCAGGAAGGAGGGGCGACGGGTGGCTTCACCGTCGCGCACATGGGTGACCAGATCGGACATGCCGGCGATCTGATCGAGGAGATCGGCGAGTTCCTTCGACTTCGGCCGGTCGTCGAGGGACGACACGAGCTCGATCGGCTGGGTGACCTTTTCGAGAAGGGACTTCAACTGGGCGGCGAGGGAGGCGTCGAGCATGAGGATTCACTCCAGAGGTGGAAGAACTGTGACCGGAAGAGATGGGAGTCGGCGAACTTCTCAGCTCGAGCCGAGCGGACCCGGACGGTGCCCGGTGGCACGGGACGTTCGATCCCGTGCCACCGGAACCAATTTCCGTCGACGAATCAGATCTTGCCGACGAGCTCCAGCGACGGAGCGAGGGTGTCGTCGCCCTCTTCCCACTTGGCCGGGCAGACCTCGCCCGGGTGGCTGCGGACGTACTGAGCGGCCTTGACCTTGCGAACGAGCTCGGCGGCGTTGCGGCCGATGCCTTCAGCGGTGACCTCGGTGAACTGGACGACGCCGTCCGGGTCGACCAGGAAGGTGCCGCGATCGGCAAGGCCCTGGTCCTCACGGAGGACCTCGAAGTCGGTGCTGATCTGCAGGGTCGGGTCACCGATCATGGCGTACTTGATCTTGCCGATGGTCTCGGACGAGCCGTGCCATGCCTTGTGCGTGAAGTGCGTGTCGGTCGAGACGGAGAAGACCTCGACGCCGAGCTTCTGCAGCTCCTCGTAGTGGTCCGCGAGGTCGCCGAGCTCCGTCGGGCAGACGAACGTGAAGTCTGCGGGGTAGAAGAAGAAGATCGCCCACTTGCCCTTGATGTCCTCGTCGGACACGGTCACGAAGGCGCCGTCCTTGAAAGCCTCGGCCTTGAAGGGCTTGATCTTCTTGTTGATCAGCGACATGTAGAAACCTCACTCGTCTCGATGGGGTTGACGGCTTCGACGTTATCCGCGAACTATTAATTGTGCCAATCGATAGTTTCTAGAAATTCGATAAGCAAGGGCTATAACACGGCATTCGGCCAGGTCGTTGCTTTTCCTTCCTCACGAATGTGACAGAACACACAGCCTTTGCGACAGAGCACTCCGGCCCGTCCGGAAGGGAAAGATGGAACCGATGCACTCACGACCGAGCTACCGCCGCACCGGATCCGGTGAACCCCTACCCCTCCTGCACGGGATCGGCGCCACGATGGACGACTTCTCCACCCTCGTCCCGCACCTCGCCGAGCACTTCGACGTGCTGAACGCCGAACTACCCGGCTACGGTTCGTCGCCGAAGCAGAACGGTCGACCCACCGTCGGCGCCCTACTGTCGGTAGGACTCGACCTCGTCGACCGGCCGCGCCTGGGCGTCGTCCGGGTCGTCGCCGAACTCGGCCTTCGCGCGACGCTGCCGCAGCAGGTCCCAGCACTGGTCGAGCCTCTTCTCGACAGCGGCCAGCCGCTGCAGGTCCTCGTCGCTCGGACCGTCCGCGCCGGTTCGTGAGCGCAGTGTCTTCTCTTCGTCCACCAGCTTCTCGATGTGCTGGAAGAGTTCGTTCTCGTCCATGGGAAACTCCCTCGATGTGGTGTTCCGTCGGCATAGCCTCATCCGGCAGGAGTGAAACCGCCGCCGGTTTCGCACCGGGCCGGCCGGGTATCTCCTCGACATGAGCATCGAAGACGGTCCCGGCGACACCCTCAGCCCCAGCGAAGGCCTCGACGCCGACGAAGTGCGGAACGACGACGGCGACGAGGTCGTCGACCCGCCCGAGGACTGGAGCGGCGCCGACAAGTTCGGAACGACCCAGCGTGAAGAGCAAGAAGGCGAGTCGCTGGACCAGCGCCTCGCCGAGGAGGAACCCGACGTCGAACCCGCCGAGCCGCTGGACAAGCCTGTCGCGGCGACACCGGAGGACGAGCTCACCGAGGACGTCGACGAGGTGATCGACGACGCCACCACCGGCGCCCCCGAGGACTCGAAACTCGCCGACGAGGTCGACGGGGTGATCGTGCAGGATTCGCGTGTCGACCGCGGTCAGATCAGCGGCGCCCCCGAGGACGGGGAGTCGATCTTCCCGATCGTCGAGTAGGAGTTCGGCGAACAGACGAAGGGGAGGTTGTGTGCGTGTCCGGTAGACGGACACGCACACAACCTCCCCTTACCCCGTGCTAGAGCTTCGCGCTAGAGCACCTTCGAGCCGTACATCTCGCCGAGCGGGTCGGCGATGAGTTCGAGGCGGGCTCCGTCGGGGTCGCGGAAGTACAACGAGACGTCGCTGTGTTCGACGAGCTCGACACCTGCGTCGATCAGCTTGTCGCGCAAGCGCTCCCAGGCGGGAAGGGCGACGCTGATCGCGATGTGGTGCAGACCGCCGAAGACCTCCCGATAGGGGCCGACGTCGAGACCGGGGAAGTCGAAGAAAGCCAGCAGATTGCCGTTGCCGATGTCGAAGAAGAAGTGCGAGGAGCCGGGATAGTCGCGGTTCTCGATCAGCTCCGTCAGCGGGAACTCGAGGAGATCCTGGTAGAAGCGCACGGTCCGTTCGACGTCGCTGCTGATCAGCGCAGTGTGGTGCAGCCCCCGCGCCGACGACTGCGGGCGCGCGTCGGCAGGCTTCAGGTGTGCGTCGCGGATGAGTGCACGCCGACGCTCGAATTCTTCGTAGCGCTGCTGCTCGTCGGCGATCATCGATCCACCTTCTTTCCGATGTGGTTGCTTTCTCAACCAGGATGATCCCAACTAGTTGCGTTGTCAACTAGTTGGGTCGAGGCGGTAGCTCTTCGTGACCAGGGGAGTCACGGACCGGGTACGACGATCTCGTCGCCGTCACGTCTTCTTCACGAACATCCGATTCGCCCGTTCCCCCGGATGTCGAGTGCGGACGATGAATATGTCGGGGACTCACCGCGGTTCCGAGGAGATCCCATGAACCATCGCAGGACCCTGCGTGCGACGGTCTCGTTGCTCGCACCGCTCGCACTGCTCGCCGGTTTCGCACCTGCCGCGAGCGCAGCGGCGGATACGGACACCCGAGGATTGTGGACGGTCAGCACCCGCGGAGACACCGTGCTGGTGAAGCTGATGTACACGTCCCCACCGGACGAGGACCACCCCTTCATCTGCGTCGCGGCGCTCGGCACCGGCGAGTCCGGAATCGCGGAGATCTTCGGAGCGAACTACCAGACCCTCGAGTTCACCGGGATCGCCGCAGGACTCAACATCGCGACCGCCAGTTGCGAAGACAACGACGGGGAGCTGCGGCCGGTGGGCGCGATCGAGTTCGAGTTGCCCGGCCCACCGACCCTCCACTACGTCGCGACCGAGTCGTTCTGGTTCGACGACGCAGACGACTGAGCGTCACATCTTCGCGTCGCGGGCCATGACGAAGCTGTAGAGGCCGTAGACCGCGATGCCGAGGCCCATGAGAACGAGCAGCACCGTACCGAAAGGCTGCGAGCCCAACGTCTTCAGAGCACCGTCGAGGCCCGCTGCCTTCTGCGGGTCGGCCTGGAAGACCGCGACGATCACCAGAACACCGACGAGACCGAGCGCGAGACCCTTCGCGACGTAACCGACAAGCCCGAGACGTTTCACGAACGTGCTCGGGTGGCTCTTCAGATCGTCGACGAAGTTCTTCGACGCGCCCTTGTAGACGTGGTAGGCGCCCACACCGAGGATGACGAGTCCCGCGACGACGAGGACGAACTTGCCGGCACCGGACTGCAGCAGCTTCGCCGTCAGACCCGCGTTCTGTTCACCACTGGACTTGCCGCTGCCGCGGGCGAACCCGAACGCGGTGTACGCGAAGGCGAGATAGACGACACCGACGCAGGCGGCCTTGAACCGGTCGAACGCTTTGTCCTTCATGTCGGCGTCGGGTTGTTCCGGTTCGGACGCCTTGCCGAAGGTAGCCTCGGCGAACCGCCACAGGCCCATCATCACGAAGACGACGACGGCGATCCACAACGCGATCTTCCCGCCGGGCTGCTCGCCCAGTTCCGCCATCGCACCGGACTGCGACGCCTCCTGCTCGCCGCGACCGAACGCGACCCTGATCGCGAGGTAGCCGATGAGCAGGTGCACGATGCCACTGCCGACGTAGCCGGCACGTGCGAACTTCTCGAATACACCGTTCTGCGCCATGCGCTCGGCGGATGACGCCGCGCCACGTGACGCGGGGGCCTGACGGTTCACTCTCGTCTCCTCATCGGTCGGGACTGTCCCCTTCGCGCTGTATTCCCGGCACCGCGGACCGCAAACGCGAACCGGCTCCGGTGGGTAGATTGGCGTCAGGTTCGAAACGCCGTCGATCGGAGGCGCATCGTGCGGATCGTCGAGGATGCTGTCGCCCTGGCCCGCCGGTGGGTGGAGGAATCGTCGAAGGTCGCACCCGACCGTGCGGCCCGCCACCTCGCCGACGTTCTGAAGGATCCCCACGGACTCGAGTTCACCGTGCGCTTCGTCGACGAGGTCATCCGCCCCGAGGATCCGGCGACCGCAGCGCATGCCCTTGCCGAATTGTCGCGGAACATACCGGATTTCCTTCCCGGCCACCTCCGCGCGGCCGTGCGGGCGGGCGGTGCGATCGGTCCCCGCTTCCCGCACCTCGTCGTCCCCGCCGCGCGTCGCGCGCTCCGGACGATGGTCGGGCACCTCGTCGTCGACACCGACGATGCCGCGCTGGGCCGGGCCATCGCACGATTGCAACGCCCCGGCATCCGGCTCAACCTCAACCTGCTGGGCGAAGCCGTCCTCGGCGAGGCCGAGGCGCGTCGCCGTTTCGAGGGCACCCATGCGTTGCTGGCACGTGACGACGTCGACTACGTCTCGCTCAAGGTCTCGGCGGCCGTCGCGCCGCACTCGCCATGGGCGTTCGACGAGACCGTCGCGGACATCGTCGAGCGGCTCACCCCGCTGTACCGTCTCGCCGCGACCTCGCCGACGCCGAAGTTCGTCAATCTCGACATGGAGGAGTACCACGACCTGGACGTGACGGTCGCGGCGTTCACGACGCTGCTCGACCGTCCCGAGTTCCTCCATCTCGAGGCCGGAATCGTGCTGCAGGCGTATCTGCCCGACGCCCTGACCGCCATGATCGAACTGCAGCGGTGGGCGGCGGCGCGACGCGCAGGCGGCGGCGCCGCGATCAAGATCCGGGTGGTCAAGGGCGCCAACCTGCCGATGGAACGGGTCGACGCGTCGCTGCACGGATGGCCGCTCGCGACGTGGAGCACCAAGCAGGAGACCGATACGAACTACAAGCGGCTGCTGCACTACGCGTTCACGCCCGAGCGGATCGAGAACGTGCGGATCGGGGTGGCCGGGCACAATCTCTTCGACATCGCCTACGCGTGGGAGCTCGCCGGTCGCCGGCAGGTGCGCAACGGGATCGACTTCGAGATGCTCCTCGGCATGGCGCAGAGCCAGGCCGAGGTGATCCGTCGACACGTCGGCAGCCTGTTGCTCTACACACCCGTCGTCCGCCCCGACGAGTTCGACGTCGCGATCTCGTATCTGGTGCGTCGGCTCGACGAGGGTTCGGGGCAGGAGAATTTCATGTCGGCGGTGTTCGATCTGGCCGACGATCCCGTCCTGTTCGGACGCGAGGAGCAGCGGTTCCGTGCGTCGGTGGCGGCGCTCGACGACAGCGTCCCCTTCCCCAACCGCACGCAGAACCGGCAGGGTCCTCCCACCCCTGCGCCGCCGGTGTTCACGAACACGCCGGACACCGATCCGTCCCTGCCGCAGAACCGGGAGTGGGGGCGCCGCATCCTCGAGCGGGTGCCGTCGTCGAAACTCGGTATCGACACCGTGCGCGCCCACACCCTCTCCTCCGAGGACGACCTCGAGCGCGTGCTGGTCGACGCGAACGCGGCCGGTCGTGTCTGGGGTGCCCGCAGCGGTGCCGAACGCGCACGGATCCTCGAACAGGTGGCCGATGTGCTCGAGGCGCGGCGCGCCGATCTGCTCGAGGTGATGGCGGCCGAGGGCGGTAAGACGCTCGACCAGTCCGATCCGGAGGTCTCGGAAGCGATCGACTTCGCGCGGTACTACGCCGAGCGGGCCCGCGCGCTCGACGAGATCGACGGTGCGCGGTTCGTGCCGTCGACCCTCACCGTCGTGACGCCGCCGTGGAACTTCCCGGTCGCGATCCCGGCGGGGTCGACGCTCGGGGCGTTGGCGTCCGGTTCGGCGGTGGTCCTCAAGCCCGCGACGCTCACGGCTCGGTGCGGGTCGGTGCTCGCCGAGGCGATGTGGGATGCCGGCGTGCCCCGCGACGTCCTGCACCTCGTCCACGCCGACGAACGGTCGCTGGGCACGAAGCTCGTCTCCGACCCGCGCGTCGACCGGGTGGTGCTCACCGGTGCCTACGAGACCGCCGAACTCTTCCGTTCGCTGCGTCCGGGGATGCGACTGCTCGCCGAGACGAGCGGCAAGAACGCGATCGTCGTGACGCCGAGCGCCGATCCGGATCTGGCGGTGCGCGACGTCGCGCAGTCGGCGTTCGGGCATGCCGGGCAGAAGTGCTCGGCGTCGTCGCTCGTGATCCTCGTCGGCTCCGTGGCGACCTCCCGCCGGTTCCGCGACCAGCTCGTCGACGCGGTGCGGTCACTGCCGGTCGGGCCTGCGCACGATCCGCGAACACGTATGGGGCCGTTGATCGAACCGGCGCAGGGCAAACTGCTCACCGCGCTCACCGAACTCGACGACGGCGAGTCGTGGCTCGTCGAACCGCGCCGGCTCGACGAGGAGGGCCGGCTGTGGACGCCCGGTGTGCGCACCGGGGTGCGAGGCGGGTCGCGCACGCATCTCGTCGAGTTCTTCGGTCCGGTGCTGGGGGTGATGACCGCGGCCGATCTGGACGAGGCGATCGCGATCCAGAACGAGGTGGACTACGGGCTCACGGCGGGTCTGCACTCGCTGGATTCGGACGAGATCGCCCGCTGGCTCGATCGGGTGCAGGCCGGGAATGTGTACGTCAATCGCGGTATCACCGGTGCCATCGTGCGACGGCAACCCTTCGGGGGTTGGAAGAAGTCGTCGGTGGGAGCGGGCTTCAAGGCGGGCGGGCCGAACTATCTCTTCGGCTTCGGTTCCTGGGAACCGTGCGCCTGGGACGAGGACACGCTGCGCCGGGCGTTCGAGGACGACGAGCGAGCATGGACGTCGGAATTCGCTGTGGCACAAGATGTCACAGGACTCTCGGCAGAGCGGAACCTGTTCCGGTACCGGCCCGTTCGCACACACGTACGCCTCGGTGAGGCCGGGCGGCCCGACGAACTCGTGCGCGTGCTCGGTGCCGCGGCCCGGGCGGGCGCGCCGGTGGAAATCTCTTCGGCTTTCGCCGTCGATCTCGTAAGATGCTCGAATACAGCACGTTTCGGCGGTCGCGTGCGCGTGGAGAGTGATGTGGAATGGGAGGAACGGATCGTCGACACGACCCCGGCGCGTGTCCGCCTGATCGGCGCAGCGCCGCCCGCCGAATGGAACACCCGATGCGACATCGCGGTGTTCGACCATCCGGTGACCGGATCCGGACGAATCGAAATGCTGCCGTTCCTGGCCGAACAGTCCGTCACGATCACCGCTCATCGATTCGGCACACCGCACCGGCTCACCGACGAGATCATCTGAAAACAAACCCCGAAGCGGTTCTGCCGAAGCCCTGTGAACCCCGACACTGTGAGGTGGAATAGGAAAATGGATATCGCCACGACACCCCCTACCGAACGTCGCAAGCTCGCACTCGCCGCAGTGAAGGAACTCGGACCCCAGCGCACCGAGAAGGCCGTCCTCAAGGTTCGTTGTCCCAAGGGCCACACCGTAGCGGCGGTGTACAACACCACCGAGGGTCAGGTCGTGGTCTCCCGCAGCGGTCCCGGCGGCCGCGGCAACCGCGACCGCGAAGCGACACCGCACAACGGCACATCACTCAATTCGGAGTATGTGGACACCCTGGAGGTGACGCAGTTCGAGGACGACGCCATTCCGTCGGGATGCGCGTGCGGTCCGCGCTCGCTGTCGCGGAAGAAGATGCAGGACGCCGTGGCGACACACGCTCACGTCATCAACCTGACCTGATCCCTCACAGACCGAAACGCAACTGCACCCGGAACACGTCGAGCACCTCGTCGACCCACCCCAGGATCGACAGCGTCGAATCGATATTCTGCGGTGGCGTACGCACAAGGGTGTCGTGCCGGAGCAGACGCTCGAAATCCACGGCGACAGGACCGTTTCGCACCGTTCCGTTCGGCGACCGGAATTCGACGCCGGCACGCACCATCACGTCGATGATCTCCTGGGCGAGGATCCCGTAGGCGACCGTCGTCGGGTGCACACCGTCGAGGGAGAACAATCCCCCGCTGTCGCGACCGCCGTGACCGTCGGCCGACAGGAAACGCGTGTCCGGTACCGGGTCGAGCGCGGCGAGCGTCGGCGGTAGCCGGTACGGCTGCCACCACGCGGGTCGCGCATCGAGGTCGTCGACGTAGCGGCGCGCGGCCAGGCGGTCGAGGATGCCCGCGGTGTCGAGCAGATACCAGTCCAGTCCGGCACGTCGCGCGTCGGCGACCGCTTCGGTGATCGTCTCGTCGAACAGGTCGATCGCGGCGTCGACCATGCGGGCCTGCGCACCGGTGATGTGTTCGTCGCGGCTCGCATCGAAGCGGCGCGCGTCCACCCACGGCCGGGTGTAGTAGGGGAAGTACGGCGAGCCGTTCTTCGTCCCGATCCCCCGGGCGATCGGGGCGATGGTGACGTGCGGGACGGTGCACAGCACCACGTGCCGCGCGTCGATGTCGCGGAGCTTCGCGACGACCGCCGCGAACTCGCTGTCGAAATGTTCGGGCCGCCAGATCGTGTAGGCCTGTTTCGCGTCGAGGTCGCGGAAGTCGTCGCCGCTCCACACGACCTGCAATTCGGTGACGGTCTGCAGCGCGTTGTTCGAACCGAGGAAGACGACGAGTGTCTCGATGCCCGCCTCGGTGTCGCCGTCGTGCTCGGCACCGAGTTCGGCCGCGACGTCGAACAGTGTCATCTCGCGGCGCCGGTCGTCGGTGTTCGGATAGACGTACAGCGCCGCCCGCTCCCCGTTGTTCTCGACGAGTTGCCGCACGAGATCGTCGCGGGGTGTTGCGATGCGTTCGGCGCAGACGCGGGCGGTCTTCTGCAGCGCGTCGCGCAGATCCCAGCCGAAACACGACAGGTTGTGGAGATATCCGACGAGCGGTGGTGTCGCGCCGGGTCCGCGTTCCCAGTAGTCCTCGACCTCGTCCATGAAGCCGCGCGCCGTGAACAGCGCCGTCGGCAGCTCCCACGGTTGCAGCGTCGATCCGTGCCGCTCCTCGATCCGGCGCAACAGCACTTCGACGTTCAGCGGCAGTCCGCCCGGTCCACCGAAGCGCGGGTATCGGAGATCGGCGCCGAGCTCGTGGGCGACGATCGCCGGGACGGAGACGTCGGTGTTGTAGATCGCGCCGCTCTGGAAGCCCTGCAGCAGGGAGTCGCCGAGCGCCACCAATCGGTGTGGCGGTGTGCCGCGGAAAGACCGGGGAACGTCGATGCCGAGGGTCGGGTCGAACACCGGCACCCGCGGCGGCCGGGCGGCACGGGCCACGACCGTGTCGGGTGTGCCCTCCGGGATCTCGTCGGCCGTCATCACGCCTCCTCGGCCCCCTCATCGAGGGTAGACAGACGGCAGCACCGTCGTGGCCGGATCCGGGATCGTCGACGGTGAACCCGATCCGGGCCGGCGCGTACCTTCGGAGCATGAGCGACGCCGACTTCGCCCACACCGATCGCGCCGAGAAGAACCGGCGGGACAAGGCCGTGACCCTGGCCCGGTATGCATGGAACCGCGGCATCTCGGGAGCCGAACTGCTCGCCATGACCGACGAGACGCGACGCAAGCTGGCGCGGGCCGCGGATGCGCATCCGCCGCGCACGATGGAGACCTGGGAACTCGCCGCGAGATTGATGGACGAGAAGACGGCGTGGGCGCAGAAGCACCCGGATCATCCGGCAGCGGTCCGCACCGACGAGGACGAGAAGATCATGTGGGTCAAACCGCCCGTGCGGTCCTGGTTCGAGTGACCCGGAGGAAATTGCCTTGCAGCAGAAGTTACCGAGTGCAACAATTTCCGATCGCCTCACCTCTGTGCAGGCCACCTTCGCCTGACAGCTCGATATTCCTATTCCGACAGGAACACCGTGACCACCACTTCGGAACCTCTGGTTCTCACCCAGCGACGGATCTGGATCATCTTCTCCGCGCTCATCGCGGGCATGATGCTCGCCAGCCTGGACCAGACGATCGTCTCCACTGCCATGCCCACGATCGTCGGGCAACTCGGCGGCGTCGAACACCAGGCGTGGATCACCACCGCCTACCTGCTCGCGGTGACCATCGTGATGCCGATCTACGGCAAGTTCGGCGACGTCTTCGGGCGCCGGTACCTGTTCCTCATCGCGATCGGCGTGTTCACCCTCGCCTCCGCGGCGTGCTCGATGACCGACGACTTCTGGACCTTCGTGGTCTTCCGCGCGATCCAGGGCTTCGGCGGTGGCGGTCTGATGATCCTGTCGCAGGCGATCATCGCCGACATCGTGCCCGCGAGCGAACGCGGTAAGTACATGGGCCCGCTCGGCGCGATCTTCGGTCTGTCGGCCGTCGGTGGCCCGCTGATCGGCGGCTTCTTCGTCGACCACTCGACGTGGGAGTGGTGCTTCTACATCAACGTGCCGGTCGGCATCATCGCGTTCGTCATCACCTGGTTCGCGCTGCGCCTGCCGGTGAAGAAGCCGACGAAGCGGATCGACATCCTCGGCGTGCTCACGCTCTCCCTCGCCACGACCTGCCTGATCTTCTTCACGGATTTCGGTGGCGACGCCGATCGCGGCTGGACCGCTCCGCTCACGTGGATGTTCGGCGCCGGACTCGTGGTGTTCGTGTGCCTGTTCGTGCTCGTCGAGTCGCGGGCGCAGGATCCGATCATCCCGCTGTCGCTGTTCCGCAACTCGATCTTCGTCAACGCCACGGCCATCGGTTTCGTCCTCGGCCTCGGCATGTTCTCGGCGATCGCGTTCATGCCGACCTTCCTGCAGATGTCGTCGGGCACCTCGGCCGCGGTCTCGGGTCTGTTGCTGCTGCCGATGATGGCCGGTCTGATGATCACCTCGATCGGCTCGGGTCTGGCCATCACCAAGACCCAGCGCTACAAGATCTATCCGATCGTCGGTTCGCTCATCACCGCGGCGGGCATGCTGTGGCTGACCACCCTCGAGGGCGACACCCCGCTGTGGGTGATCTGCTCGATGCTGTTCGTCTTCGGTCTGGGTCTCGGCCTGATCATGCAGGTCGTCATCCTGATCGTGCAGAACGCGGTGCCCGCCGACGAGATCGGCACCGCGACGAGCTCGAACAACTACTTCCGTGAGGTCGGTGCGGCGCTCGGTGTCGCGATCTTCGGCACCATCTTCACCAACCGCCTGGCGGAGAAGCTCGTCGAGGTCTTCACCGCGGCCGGTGCGACACCGGAGCAGGCCGGCCAGGCCACCGCGACCGTCGATCCGGCGGCGATGAAGCTGCTGCCCGATCCCGTCCGCGAAGGCATCGTCGACGCCTACGCCGACTCGCTGGCGCCGGTGTTCTGGTACCTCATCCCGTTCCTGCTCATCGCATTCGTCCTGGCGTGCTTCATCAAGGAGATCCCGCTCTCCGACGAAGCACTCATGGTCGCGCGTGGCGAGGCGATCGCCGACCCGTCGAAGGCGGCGAAGGACGACGCCGTCGTGGTCGTCGAGGGGACCGAGGCCGGTGCGGACACTGCGGACAGCGGTTCGAAGCGGTCGTGATCGAATAGGCCGATCATCGGACGAGGGAACGGAGACGGCACGTGGGACGAACGATCACACCGGTTCGCGTCAAGGACGTGGTGATCGGTGAAGGCGCACCCACGATCCTCGTCCCCGTCACCGGCCGCACCCCCGAGGCGCTGCGCGAACAGATCGCGGCCGTCGCCGAGCGGGCCGACGTCGTCGAATGGCGCGTGGACTTCTTCCACACCGTCGACGACGTCGCCTCGGTGGTCGCGCAGGCCGGCTCGTTGTCCGAGCAGTTGCAGGGCACTCCCCTGCTCGCGACCTGCCGCACCGCCGACGAGGGCGGCGAGATCGCGATCGACGACGAGGCGTACGCCGATCTGACGGTCGCACTCGCCGAGAGCGGCGCGGTGGATCTGGTGGACGTCGAGTACCGCCGCGACCGTGCCGCCGTCGAGCGGATCGTCGCGGCGGCCCACGCCTGCGGTATTGCGGTGGTGGCGTCGAACCACGACTTCGACGCCACTCCGCCGAAGGACGAGATCGTCGCGCGGCTACGCGAGATGCAGGAACTCGGCGCCGACATCTGCAAGATCGCCGTCATGCCGCAGTCGACGGCCGACGTGCTCACCCTGCTCGACGCGACCCGCACCATGCACGAGGACCACGCCGACCGCCCGTTGATCACCATGTCGATGGGCGGCCTCGGCGTGGTGTCGCGGATCGCCGGGCAGGTCTTCGGATCGGCGGCGACGTTCGGGATGGTCGGCACCGCCTCGGCACCCGGGCAGGTCGACGCCGACGAACTGCGCTCGGTGCTCGGCCTCATCGACCGCGCTCGCTGATCACCACACGGCGGTGAGAGCGAGCCCGGCGGCCGCCGCGATGAGCGTGGTCGCCAGGGTGCCCAGCGCGATCGCGCAGGCGGCACCGTAGCGGCGCGCCACGATCAGGCGGACGGAGTCGACGCTGGTCGTGCTGAAGGTGGTGAACCCGCCGCAGAACCCCACCCCGACGACGGCGAGCAACTCCGCGGCGGCGTCGTGGAACAGCACCGCACCGGTGAGCAGCCCCAGCAGCAACGAACCGATGACGTTGATCAGCACGGTCGGCCACGGCAGGGACGATCCGGAGCGGGCACGCAGAGCACTGTCGACGACGAACCGCGTCACCGCACCGGCGCTGCCTGCCAACGCCACCCACACCGCGATCATCGCCGTGCCGCTCGGCGACTCCCGAACCACGCGCCCAGCGCGACACCGATGCCGGTCGCGAGAAGGCCGACGAGCATCGTGCCGAGCGCATAGGTTGCCGCGGCGACGAGTTCACCGTCGCGCAGCAGCAGGTCGGTGTCGACCGCGAGCGCGCTGTAGGTAGTGAACGAGCCCAGCGCACCGGTGCCCACCCCGAGCCGGACCACCTGACCCCAGGAGGTGTCGGGACCGATGCGGATCAGTGCCTCGAGCAGGAATCCGAGCAGCAGCGCACCGAGGACGTTGATCGCGAAGGTCGTGACCGGCCAGCCCCCGGACTCGACGGGGAACCACCGGCCGAGGCCGTAGCGGGCACTCGTCCCGAGCAGACCGCCCACGGCGACCGCCGCCAGCGCCGACGGTCGCAGGTGCAACGCTCTCGGCAGCGGGCGTTCGCCCTCGGTCAGTCCTGGTCCCACAACTTCAGAACCGTAGTGAGGATCTCCTCCGACGCACCGAGACCCCCGAGATGACTCTCGCCGGGCAGGTGGTGGAACTGGGCGTCGGGCAGCAGGTCCACCATGTGCAGGCCGTGCTCGATCGGGATGATGTGGTCGGTGTCGCCGTGCCACCACCGCACGGGCACCTTCACGTCGGAGACGCGGAAACCCCAGTCGCGGGTGAATACGACGATGTCGGCGAACGGCGCGGAGATCTGACGTCGGCTGCCGTTGAGCAGGTCGTCGAGGAACATCGTCTTGAACTCGGGACGGGCGAGCAGGCGGCGGTCGGCCTCGGGTGAGAACCGTCCGTACAGGTCGATGATCGGCGACGCGAACGGGCGCACCACGCGGATCGCCGCGCTCATCGCCACGCCGATGGGGACGCCCGCGGTCTGCAGTGCCGGCGCGACGAAGGCGCCCAGCTTCATCAGGTTGCTGTCGATCGACTCGGGACCGACGACCGGTGCCACACCGCCGAGGACCGCAGCCGCGACGACCCGTTCGCGCAGTGCATAGGCCGCGGCGAGGGTGTAGGGGCCGCCGCCGGACAGTCCGACGAGGGCCATGCGGTCGACCCCGAGGGTGTCGGCGACGATGCGCAGGTCGTCGCTGAACGCGAGGACGTTCTCATAGATGTGCGGTGTCGACGAGCCGATCCCCGGGCGGTCGATCCCGATGAGGCGGATGTGGTTCCGTTCGGCGAAGGCGCGGGCCTCGATGGGAACCTGGCGGCGCGCACCCGGCGTGCCGTGCAGCCAGAACACCGTGCGGCCCTGGGCCGACCCGAACTCGGCGAAACCGAGCCGGCGGCCCTCCCCGACCGCGACGGTGCCTTCGAGCTTGGGGCGTTCGACGTCCATGGCGCCAGCATGGCACGCACCCGCACGCCCGACCAGCGACCGTCCCGTGGGACGAATCGACGCAACCGAGATGTGATGCACGCTTCCCGAGCGGTTCTCGCCGGAGCGCCGCGAGGACAAGGTGCACAAGTACGCGTGGGCGCCCTTCGGCGGTGGCGCGCATCGGTGCCTGGCATGCATCTCTCGGGAGCGGAGATCAAGACGGTGCTGCACCATCTGCTGTTGCGTTTCCGCTGGCACGTGCCGGCCGACTACGTCGCGCCGATGAACTTCACGTCGTTGCCGTTCCCGAACGACGGGGGGCCGATCCACCTCCTTCCGAGGTGATCGGGCGTAGAAAGAAGGAGTGACCGCCGCCGACGAACTCGACGAACGTTTCGTCACCGCGGTGCGCGCTCTGCCCGGGCACGCACCGCCGACGCGTCCGGTCGACCGGCAGGTCGACGACGACCTGTTGGCGCGGTACTTCGACGCCCAGGTGCAGTCGCGGCACCTCGATGTCGCGGCCCGCACCCTGCAGGGACGCGGCGAAGGCTTCTACACCATCGCATCGGCGGGCCACGAATCGAACGCCGCGCTGGGCCTGTGCACGCGGGTGACGGATCCCGCTCTGCTGCACTACCGTTCGGGCGGTTTCTACGCGGCTCGCGCGTCGCTCGTCGAGGACAGCACCCCGATCCGCGACGTGCTCGCCGGATGTGCGGCGTCCACGCTCGATCCGATCTCGGCGGGCCGGCACAAGGTGTTCGGCAACGCCGGCCTGAACATCCTGCCGCAGACGTCGACCATCGCCTCGCACATGCCGCGGGCCGTCGGTCTCGCCCTCGCGCTACCGCGGATGCAGCGACTCGGGCTCGACGCGGCGTGGCCGTGGGATTCGGTGGTGGTGTGCAGTTTCGGTGATGCCTCGGCGAACCATTCGACGGCCGTCGGCGCCCTGAACGCGGCCGCCTACTGCCGGCACCGCGGGTTGCCGTTGCCGTTGCTGCTGGTGTGTGAGGACAACGGACTCGGCATCAGTGTGCCCACCCCGCCCGGCTGGCTCGAGCGGTCGCTGTCGTCGTATCCGGGGATCGAGTACCGGTCGGTGGACGGCGCCGATGCGGTGGAGATGCTCGCTGCCGCAACCGATGCCGTGGAGACGGTGCGCACGACCCGGGCTCCGGTCCTGTTGCACGTGCGGGCAGTGCGTTTCCTCGGCCATGCCGGTTCCGACGTCGAGTCGGCCTACCGCAGCCCGTCGGATCTTGCCGCGGACCACGAGCGGGACCCACTGGTGGGTACGGCCCGTGAACTCGTCGCACGCGGAATGCTCGATGCGGCAGGGGTTCTCGACCGGTACGAGCGGATACGGGTCGAGGTCGGCTCCGTCGCGGACTCACTGACCCGGCCGCCGCGACTGGCGACCGCCGCCGACGTGATGCGCCCGCTCGAATCCGGGCTCGTGCTCGTCGACGACGATCCGCATCCTGCCGGTGAACCGCTCACGCTCGCCCGGGCCGTCACCCGCACGCTCGGACAGCTCCTCGAGGAGGATCCCCACGCCTGCGTGTTCGGCGAGGACGTCGGCCTCAAAGGCGGGGTCTACGGCGTCACCCGAGGGCTGCAGGAGCGCTTCGGGCGCCTGCGCGTGTTCGACACCCTGCTCGACGAGCAGACGATCCTCGGCACCGCGCTGGGCTTCGCCGTCGCGGGCATGCTGCCGATCCCGGAGATCCAGTACCTGGCTTACCTGCACAACGCCGAGGACCAGTTGCGCGGGGAGGCGGCGAGTCTGGCGTTCTTCTCCGACGGGCGGTACCGCAATCCGATGGTCGTGCGCATCGCTGGCCTGCCCTACCAGCGCGGCTTCGGCGGGCACTTCCACAACGACGATTCCGTCGCCGTGCTGCGCGACATCCCCGGTCTCGTGCTGGCCGTGCCGAGTTCACCCGCCACGGCCGGCGCCCTGCTGCGCACGTGCGTCGAGCTGGCTCGTCAGGAGGGCCGGGTGTGCGTCTACCTGGAACCGATCGCGCTGTACCACCGGCGCGACCTCTACGACGAGGGCGACGGACTGTGGCAGCAGATCCCCGACACCGCCGGGCTTCCACCGGGATCGGTGTGCGTCTACGGCGACGGGCGCGACGTGCTGGTGGTGACTTTCGGGAACGGGGTGCCGATGAGTCTGCGTGCCGTCCGTCGCGCGGGAGTCGCGGCAACCGTCCTCGACCTGCAGTGGTTGTCGCCGCTGCCGACGACCGCGCTGCTCGAACACGTCCGCCGCTTCGAGCGCGTGGTGGTGGTCGACGAGACGCGCCGCAGCGGAGGTGTCGCGGAATCGGTCGTCGCGACACTCGTCGACGATGCGTGGCAGGGCCGGATCACGCGGGTCACCTCCCACGACAGCTACGTGCCCCTCGGGCCGGCCGCGGCGCACGTACTGATGTCGGAGGACGACATCGCGCGGGCCCTGCTGGAGGCGTGATCAGCAGGAAGCGGTATCAGCAGGAGGAGAGGATCCGCGACATCGCGTCGTGTTCAGCCTGGGTGACCCACAGTTCGTAGGTCGTCTTCACCTCGATCTGCCGCACGACGTACTCGCAATGGAAGGCGGTATTCGGCGGCAGCCACTCCGACGCGTCGGAGTCGCCCTTGCCCTGGTTGGTGGGGCCGTCGACGGCAATCAGGTTGCGCGGATCGTTCGCAAGATTCCGCTTCTGCTGGTCGTCCAGATGGCGGGCGCCCTTCTTCCACGCATCCGACAGGGCGACGACGTGGTCGATCTGCACGGCGGACGAGGTCTCGACCCCGCGACGGAAGGAAATCGTCTTCCCCGTGTACGGGTCCTCGAGCGTGCCGGCAGTGACCGTGCACTGCTTCTTCCCGGGCTCGAAGGAGACGTCGACGAGATCGCGCTGCAGGATGTCGTTACGAGTGTCGCAGCCGTTACGCCCCAGGTCGACGGTCACTTCGTCGGTCCACGCCGAGCCGAACAGTGAGCGGTCGTAGCCGCTCTGCGATTCGGCGGGCCGGACGGGCAGTGCCTCCAGCGCCTCAAGGGCTTCGGAGGGGTTCTCGACCGTGCCCCCGCCGGTACCGCCCGGCTCGTCGTCCCCCATCGGTTCGAGGAGGACGACGGCCACGGAGACCACGACGAAGCACAGGATCCAGACCCAACGGGGAACGGACGACGTGCGAATACTCGCCATATGTCGATACTGCTACGAAGTCGTATTGCTACCGCTGCTTCCTACTTCGCGAGCGGGGGCATCTTCACGACCTGGCCCGCATAGGACAGGCCGGCACCGAATGCGAGGAGCAGCGCGGTGGATCCGACCCCGACCTGGCCGGTGCGCAGCATCTTCTCCATCGCCAGCGGGATGGACGCGGCGGAGGTGTTGCCGGTCTCGATGATGTCGTCGGCGACCGCGACGGTCTCGGGCAGTTCGAGCTGCTTGACGATGACGTCGTTGATGCGCAGGTTGGCCTGGTGCGGGACGAAGGCGTCGAGGTCCGCGAGGGCCACGCCGGCCTTGTCGGCGATCTGCCGGGCGAACTTGCTCATCTCGAAGGCGGCCCAGCGGAAGACCGCGGTGCCCTCCATGATGATCCAGGGACGCTTCTGGTCCGGGTTGGTGGCGAAATCGACCCAGTCGGGTTCCTGACGGATCGCGTTGGCCTGCGAACCGTCGGAGCCCCAGACGGTGGGACCGACGCCGACCTCGTCGGACGGGCCGACGACCACGGCACCGGCACCGTCGCCGAAGATGAAGCGCACCGAGCGATCGGTGGGCTCGGTGGTGTCGCTCATGCGCTCGACACCGACGACGAGCACGTGCTCGGCCGTTCCGGCGCGCACGAGATCGGAGGCGACACCGAGGGCGTAGCAGAAGCCCGCGCAGCCGGCCTGGATGTCGAGCGCCGCGGCGCCGCCGGTGCCGATGCGGTCGGCGACGAGAGCCGCGGCCTGCGGGGTCTGGAAGGGGTAGGTGGAGGTCGCGACGATCACGGTGTCGATCTGCGCACCCGTGAGGCCGGCGGCCACGAGGGCCTGCTCGGCGGAGCTCGTCGCCATGTCGACGACCGACTCCTCCGGATGCTGCTTCGCGAAGCGGCGCTCCTTGATGCCGGACCGCGACTGGATCCATTCGTCGCTCGAGTCGATCTGCTGGCAGATCTCGTCGTTGGTGACGATGCGCTCGGGGCGGTGCACACCCAGACCGAGCAGCGCGCTGTTCCTCAGCGGGGCAGGGACAGCGATCTGTGCACCCATCAGACGAACTCCTCCTCCTCGACGTACCGCGTGTCGGCACATCGCATCCGGTCAACGATATCGCAGGTCACGATTTCGTCACAGCGCTACCCCGACGATGCGCTTCCGTAACCCTCACCGCAAGCGGGGGTCCCAATCGCCACGCGAGACTAGCGTCGCGGTCATGGATGCACAGGCCTGGAACGAGAAGTACGCGGCGTCGGAACTGATCTGGGGCGCGCCGCCCAATCCGGTGATCGTCGAACACGTGACGTCGCTACCGCACGGTCGCGCCCTCGATCTCGGCTGCGGTGAAGGTCGTCACTCCCTGTGGTTGGCGACGCGCGGATGGGAAGTCGTGGGCGTCGACTTCTCCGAGGTCGCCCTCGACAAGGCCCGGCAGGTCGCTGCGCAGGCGCCGTCCCGCTCACGAGACCGGCTCCGCTACGTCCGCGCGGATGTGACGACCGACTCGTTCGACGGAGAGTATGACCTGATCCTCTCGGTCTTCCTGCATTTTCCTCCGCCACAGCGGAAGGCGCTTCTCGACCACGCGATCAATTCACTGAAACCTGAAGGAATCCTCATATTCCTGGGGCACGACGCAATAAATCCCGACGAAGGAGTGGGCGGACCCCAGGACAAGGAAATCCTCTACACACCAACCGATCTCGTCGAGGAAATCGACGGCAGATTGGACATCAGGATTGCCGAACGGCGATATCGGGAAACCGATGCGGGAACCGCGATCGACGCGCTCGTCGTGGCGAGCAAACCACCTCTTGGCAGTTAGTTGCCCGACGAGTAACATGGAGATGTTACCGACGAGTAATAACTTGGGCGGTACTTGAAGCCAGCTGGACCGCACCACACTGGGA
The DNA here is from genome assembly GCF_019641445.1 of Rhodococcus sp. DMU2021. Taxonomy (NCBI): domain Bacteria; kingdom Bacillati; phylum Actinomycetota; class Actinomycetes; order Mycobacteriales; family Nocardiaceae; genus Rhodococcus; species Rhodococcus sp. DMU2021. Next base: position 122,135 of record NZ_JAIFKB010000009.1, on the reverse strand, counting down.
GACACCGACGACATGGGCCATTACAAGAGCAACCTCCGCGACCTCGAGTTCAACCTCTTCGAGTTCCTGAAGATTCAGAAGGTCCTCGAAGCAGGCAAGTTCGGCGACCTGGACGAGGACACCGCGCGCGGCATCCTCGCCGAGGTCAAGACACTGACCGAGGGGCCGGCAGCCGAAGGCTTCGCCGACGCCGACCGCAACCCGCCGGTCTTCGACCCCGAGACCCATTCGGTGTCGCTTCCCGAGCCGTTCAAGAAGTCGTTCCGCGCCTGGTGGGACGCCGGTTACTGGTCCATGGGCATCCCCGAGGAGCTCGGCGGCACCGACTCACCGCGCAGCCTCCTGTGGGCCGTCAACGAGATGATGCTCGGCGCCCAGCCCGCGGCCTTCATGTACGCGGCCGGCCCCGCCTTCGCAGGCGTGCTCTACGACAACGGCACCGATGAGCAGAAGAAGTGGGCCGCCACCTGCGTCGAGCGCGGCTGGGGCGCCACCATGGTCCTCACCGAGCCCGACGCCGGTTCCGACGTCGGCGCCGGTCGCACCAAGGCGATCAAGCAGGACGACGGCTCCTGGCACATCGAAGGTGTCAAGCGGTTCATCACCTCGGCCGACTCCGACGACCTGTTCGAGAACATCTTCCACCTCGTCCTCGCCCGCCCCGAGGGTGCCGGCCCCGGCACCAAGGGCCTGTCGCTGTTCTTCGTCCCGAAGTTCCACTTCGACTTCGAGAAGGACGAGTTGGGCGAGCGCAACGGCGTGTTCGTCACCAACGTCGAACACAAGATGGGCCTCAATGCCTCCGCGACCTGCGAGGTCACCTTCGGTGGCCACGGCGTTCCGGCCAAGGGCTGGCTCGTCGGCGAGGTCCACAACGGCATCGCACAGATGTTCGACGTCATCGAGCACGCCCGCATGATGGTCGGCACGAAGGCCATCGCGACCCTGTCGACCGGCTACCTCAATGCCCTCGACTACGCCAAGGAGCGCATCCAGGGCGCCGACCTGACCCAGATGTCCGACAAGACCGCCCCGCGCGTGTCGATCATGCACCACCCGGACGTGCGGCGTTCGCTGGCGATGCAGAAGGCCTACTCCGAGGGCCTGCGCGCCGTGTACCTGTACACCGCGGCGCACCAGGACGACGTCGTCGCCGAGCAGGTCTCGGGTGCCGACGCCGCTCTCGCGCACCGCATCAACGACCTGCTGCTGCCGGTCGTCAAGGGTTGCGGCTCCGAGCGGGCCTACCAGTACCTGAAGGATTCGCTCCAGACCCTCGGCGGTTCGGGCTTCCTGCAGGACTACCCGATCGAGCAGTACATCCGCGACTCGAAGATCGACTCGCTGTACGAGGGCACCACGGCCATCCAGGCGCAGGACTTCTTCTTCCGCAAGATCGCCCGCGACCGTGGCGTGGCGCTCGCCCACATCGCAGGTGAGATCAAGAAGTTCGTCGAGCGCGACGACGCCGACCAGCGTCTGAAGAAGGAGCGCACGCTCCTGGCCACCGCGCTCGGCGAGACCCAGACGATGGTCGCGACGCTCACCCAGTACCTCATGGGTGCGCAGGAACAGCCCACCGAGCTGTACAAGGTCGGCCTCGGTTCGGTCCGTTTCCTCGAGGCGTTCGGCGACCTGATGATCGGCTGGCTGCTGCTCGAGCACGCCGAGATCGCTCTCTCCGCGCTCGACGCCGGCGTCGATGCCTCGGACAAGGCGTTCTACGAGGGCAAGGTCGCGGCCGCGTCCTTCTTCGCCAAGAACGTCCTGCCGGAGCTGAGCGTCGCGCGTCAGATCATCACCGACGTCGACCTCGACATCATGGAGCTCGACGAAGCAGCGTTCTGATGAACCGCTCACGGCGGTAGCGCGATAGACGAGACCGACGTTGTGCGCGATTTCCCCCACGGATTTCGCACACGACGTCGGTCTCGTCGTTTCTCGGGAGCAGCTCCGCCTCCTCGACGGCCAGATCCCCGACGTGGTGCCGCTTCCGGAGTGACGAAGTAAGGGGAGGTTGTGTGCGTGTTCCTTCACCGGAACCGCACACAACCTCCCCGAAGTTTCGAGGACGTCCGCTACTCCTCTTCGGTTCCACCCGCTGCAGGTGCCTCGACTGCCGGCGCTTCGGCCGCAGGCGATTCGGGTGCGGGCGCCGGTGCGTCCTCGGCCTCGGCGTCCTCCGATCCGGTGTCGCCGGAGGTCGCGTCGCCGCCGCCCGAGGGCTCGTCGCTCGGTTCCGGTTCGGGGCTGATGCACTTCACGATCGGGACCGGGTCGTACCGGACCGTGCGGGTCGCGCTCGAGATCTGCGCGCCCGTCCGTGCGTCGGTGACGATCCGGGTGTCGGTGACGGTGAAGCCCTGCGCGCCGCTCGACGGAATGCAGGCCGAACCGGCGGGCAACGTGATCGTGTTGGGCGAGGTGAAGTTCGTGCGGTTGCCGGTGACCGACTGGACGTCGACGGTCTTGGTGCCCCAGATGCGCACCGTGATGTCCGAGCTCGTGCCGATCGTCTGGATCAGGACGCCCGTGTCGAACGGGTTGCGGAACTTCAGGTCGATGGCGCCGTCGTAGATCGTGGCCTCGCGGGCCGCCGGGTACCGGGAGATGTAGTAACTGTGCTCGGTGTGCTCGACGTCTTCCATCCCGGCGAAGTAGGTCGCGTTGTAGAGGGTGGTCGCGAGCTGGCTGATGCCACCGCCCACGGCCTTACCGGGACGTCCGGCCTCGATGATGCCCGACTCGATGTACCCCTGCGCCGCACCGCGCGGACCGGTGTAGTCGTTGAAGGAGAAGGTCTCCCCCGGCTTCACGATGGCGCCGTTGATCTCCTGCGCGGCCAGCCGGATGTTGACGCCGGAAGCGTATTCGAAGCCGCTGGTGGTGAACTCCGAGACCACCTCCCTGATGCCGAGCTTCTCGGCGCCTTCGGTGGTGAGTTCGGGTTCGGCCTTCCTGTACACCGCGTCGGTGCTGCGGTCGCCCGCTTCCTTCAGCAGGTCGGGCAACCTCTCGAGGGTGACGGGCCAGTCGACCATCTCGCCGGTCTCGCTGGGCACGATCGTCGGACGACCACCGTCGAGGACGATCCGCGCATCCTTCGGTTCGGTCTCCGACGGGGCGAGCTGCGGCGCCAGGATGCCGATCGCGGCCTCGGTGTCGTACTGCGGTTCGAGTCCGCCCGAACCGTCCGGCACGAACGACAGGACAGCGCCCACCGCATCGCGCGGCAGCACACCGACGGCCCCGTCGAGTCCCCGGACGACCAGATCCTGTGCCACGGCCGGAACGGCGACCTCCGCCAGCGCCCGGTCGAGGCCCTCGCGGGTGACGGTGACGTCGACGCTCTCGACGGGCAGCGAGACATCACCGTACGGCCAGCGCTCGGCGAAGACGTCGCCCGCGACTGCGACGTCGAGCTGCTGGCCGGGCTGCGGCGTCACCGGAACGGGTGTGCCGTCCTCGAAGACGATGTTGCCCTCGCGCGGTTCGTGCGCGGCGGCAGCGGCGGCCTTTTCGATGGCTGCGGACAAGGCGACCTCGTCGCGTGTGGAGACCACGCCGACTTCGTCGTTCCCGAAGAACGACGCGAGTCGCGTGAACGGATTGAGCGGCTGCGAACCCACCTGGTCGAGGGTCGCGGGCCAGTCGATCCCGATCCCGGCCTCCGAGGGCACGATCTGCCCCTGAGTGTCGCCGGCGGTGACGTCGACGGGCATGTCGAGCCGCGGCGTCAGTTGTTCGGTGAGCTCTGCCTCCGCCGCGTCGAGCGACATGCCGCCGATCTCGACACCTGCGACGGTGACACCGCGCGGCACCTTGCCCGACGACAACGCCAGATCGGCCACGTAGAACACGGCGAACAGTGCGACGACGCCACCGACGACGAGCGCGATCGTGCGCCGGGGCAGATTCGATCCAGGCTTGCCCGGTTCGTCGCCGTCTCCGCCGGAACCTCGCGGTCCGCCGGTGGGCGGAGGAGTGACAGGAGGCGGTCCCTGCGGCGGCGGACCCGCCTGCATCTGCTGGGTCGGCTGGTCGCCCTGCGGTGGGTGGGCGGCCGAGGGCATTGCCGTCGACGTGGGTGGGATGGGAGCCCCCGCCTGTTCGGGACCGGGCTGTGCCGGGTTCTGTTCCCCCTGCAAACGGAGGAGCCGATCGGTGGCGGCGGACGATCCGTCACCCGGTGCCCGGTTTCCCGGCGCGACGACCGGGATGACCGCGGTGGGCTCCTCCGAGGGATGGACCTTCTGGGTCGGGGGTTCGTCAGCACCGGTGGGAGCCGCCTGGTTCGTGCCATCGGCTCGGACCTCTGTGGGAGCCTGCGAGGCAGCCGGGGCCTCGGTTTGCGACTCGGTCACATCACTCGCCTGCGACTCGGCCACCTCCCGGTGAGGATCGACCGCTTCGAACCGCTCGGTAGGAGCCGACGCGCCTTCACCCTCACGAGCGGATTCCGGCGACGAACCGATGTTCTCGGTCCGTGCGTCGTCGTGCTCGTGAGGGGACTCGTCGGTCCCGTTGCTGCCGCTCACCCAGATCCCTTCGCAAAGCTGGGCACGCCTTCGAATTCGCGCGCCGACTACCTGCTTTCAAGGGTAGTGCCCCGGTTCAGAGCGGCTGCGCCCGGAATGCGAAGACCCCGCGTTGCTACCAGGTCGGGGGTCAGGCAGCAGCGCGGGGTCGATGGGTCTATCGCTGTCCGTCGCGGAGCGTTACACACCGAACGGAACTATTTCTCTCAACGACTTCCGAGGGGTGTCGATCAGGCCTCGAGAATCGCCGTCACACCCTGTCCACCTGCGGCGCAGATGGAGATCAGGCCGCGGACGGGCTTGCCGGTCTCCTGCTTCTTCTCGTGCAGCATCTTGGCCAGCGAGGCCACGATCCGGCCGCCGGTCGCGGCGAACGGGTGGCCGGCCGCGAGCGACGAGCCGTTGACGTTGAGCTTGCTGCGGTCGATCGAGCCGAGCGGGGCGTCGAGGCCCAGCTTGCCCTTGCAGTACTCCTCCGATTCGAACGCCTGGAGGGTGGCGAGCACCACGGAAGCGAACGCCTCGTGGATCTCGTAGAAGTCGAAATCCTGCAGGGTCAGGCCGTTGCGCTGCAGCAGGCGCGGGATGGCGTAGGTGGGTGCCATGAGCAGCCCGTCGCCACCGTGGATGTAGTCGACCGCGGCGGTCTCGGAGTCGACGAGGTAGGCAAGCACGGGGAGCTTGCGCTCGGCGGCCCACTCCTCGCTCGCCAGCAACGCGGCCGACGCGCCGTCGGTGAGCGGCGTCGAGTTACCGGCAGTCATGGTGGCGTCGCCCAGCTTGGTGCCGAAGACCGGCTTCAGCGTCGACAGCTTCTCGACCGACGAGTCGGGACGCAGGTTGTCGTCGCGGGTCAGCCCGAGGAACGGGGTGACGAGGTCGTCGAAGAAGCCCCGGTCGTAGGCGGCGGCCATGTTGCGGTGGCTCGCCACGGCCAGTTCGTCCTGCGCCTCGCGGGAGACACCGAATTCCTTGGCGGTGATCGCGGCGTGCTCACCCATCGACAGGCCGGTGCGCGGCTCGCCGTTGCGCGGGATCTCGATGCCGAGCATCGACGGGCGGACGTTACCGAGCAGCTTGACCCGGTCGGCCGTGGTGCGGGCCCGGTTCAGGGAGAGCAAGAACTCGCGGAGCTGGTTGTTCACGGCGATCGGGGCGTCGGAGGTGGTGTCGACGCCGCCGCCGATACCCGCCTCGATCCGTCCGGCGGCGATGGCGTCGCCGACCGCGATGATCGACTGCAGGCCGGTGCCGCAGGCCTGCTGCAGATCCCAGGCCGGGGTGTAGGGGCTCAGCGCGCTGCCGAGCACGCTCTCGCGGACGAGGTTGAAGTCGCGGGCGTGCTTGAGGACCGCACCGCCGACGACGGCACCGAGGCGCTCACCCTGCAGATTGAAGCGGCCGACGAGACCGTCGAGGGTGGCGGTGAACATGTCCTGGTTGGACGCGCGGGCGTACTTGCGGTCGGACCGGGCGAACGGGATCCGGTTGCCTCCGAGAACGGCGACACGGCGCTGCTGCGTGGAACGGGCTTTGGTGGTCACTGGTGTCTCCCGGTTTCGGACGGATTCGAATTCTGGCTACTATTCTTACTCACGGGTAAGTTTGTTGTCGAACACGCTTGCTGTCGAACACTGCACCGACGACCGAATCGAAGAAGGTGGAATCGTGGCCGAAGCCAAGGGCGCACCCAAGCTCTACGCCCAGCTCATCTCGTCCGCACCCGGAGCGTTCCTCGCCAAGCAGTTCGGTCTGCCACAGCCCGAGAAGCTCCGGCGCTACCAGCCCGGCGAGCCCCCGCTCCCCGGCCCCGTCCTGCTCGGCGGCAACGGCCGCCTGGTCGAACCGATCCGCAACCTCCTGAGCGACTACACGTTCGCCGAGCCGTCCGACACGAAGTTCGGCGCACTCGTCTTCGACGCTACCGGCATCACCGACCCCGCGGGGCTCGAACAGCTCTTCACATTCTTCCAGCCCACCTTGCGCAATCTCGCCCCGAGCGGCCGCGTCGTCGTACTCGGCACCACGCCCGAGGAGGCCGGGTCGGTCGACGAGCGCATCGCCCAGCGCGCCCTCGAGGGCTTCACGCGCAGCGTCGGCAAGGAACTGCGTCGCGGTGCCACCGTGCAACTCGTCTACGTCTCCCCGAAGGCCGCGACCGGCCTGTCCGGCGTGGAGTCGACGCTGCGCTTCCTGCTCTCGGCGAAGTCGGCCTTCGTCGACGCCCAGGTGATCCGCATCGGTGAGGGTGACGCCACCGCCCCCGAGTCCTGGGAGCGCCCGCTTGCCGGCAAGGTCGCGGTCGTCACCGGCGCGGCCCGCGGCATCGGCGCGACGATCGCCGAGGTCCTCGCCCGCGACGGCGCGACCGTCGTCGCCGCCGACGTCCCCGCTGCAGGCGACGCGCTGACCCAGACCGCCAACAAGGTCGGCGGCACCGCCTTCGCGCTCGACGTCACCGCCCCCGACGCCGGCGAGAAGCTCGCCGCTCACCTGCTCGAGCGTCACGGCGGCGCCGACATCATCGTCCACAACGCCGGCATCACCCGCGACAAGCTGCTCGTCAACATGGACGCCGCTCGCTGGAATTCCGTGATGGGCGTGAATCTGATCGCCCCGCGGAAGATCACCGACGTGCTCGTCGAGAAGGGCGCGCTGAAGGAGGGTGGCCGGGTCATCGACGTGTCGTCGATCGCCGGTATCGCCGGTAACCGCGGCCAGACCAACTACGGCGCCTCGAAGGCCGGTGTCATCGGCCTCGTCCAGGCGACCAGCGAGGCGCTCGCCGACAAGAAGATCACCGTCAACGCCGTCGCTCCGGGCTTCATCGAGACCGCCATGACGGCCGCGATCCCGGTTGCCACCCGCGAGGCCGGTCGTCTGATGAGCTCGCTGCAGCAGGGCGGTGAGACCGTCGACGTCGCCGAGACCGTCGCGTGGTTCGCGAACCCCGCGTCGAGCGCCGTGACCGGGCAGGTCGTGCGCGTGTGCGGCCAGTCCATGCTGGGGGCCTAGATGGCACGGATCGAACTGTCCTCGCTGCCGTCGACCTTCGACATCTACAGCCGGGCCGTGCTCGGGGCGCTGCCCGTGGTGGGCGCGTCGGGCGACAGTCTGCCCGACGACGTCCTGGTCCTGCGGTCGCTGAAGGTCGATCCCGACGATCTCGCCGAGTACACCAAGGTGTGCGGGTTGCGGTTCGGCGACAGCCTGCCGCTGACCTATCCGTTCATCCTCACGTTCCCGCTCGTGATGAAACTGATGGTGTCGAAGGGCTTTCCGTTCGCCGCCGTCGGTTCCGTGCACGCCGAGAACGTGATCGAGCAGTTCCGGCCGATCTCGGTCACCGAGCCGCTCGACATCGCGGTGCACGCGGAGAACATGCGCGAACACCGTAAGGGCCTGCTCGTCGATCTCGTCAGCGAGGTCAACGTCGGACGCGAGTTGGTGTGGCGGCAGACGTCGACCTTCCTGCACCAGCAGCGCACGTCGCTGTCGGGTCAGCCCAAGCCGGAGCCGAAGGAGGAGGAGATCCCCCCGGTCCCCACCTCCACACTGCGGGTCGACCAGAAGGTCATCGACCGCTATGCGGCGGTCTCCGGTGACCGCAACCCGATCCACGTGTCGACCCTGGGCGCCAAGGCCTTCGGATTCCCGAAGACCATCGCCCACGGCATGTGGAGCGCGGCGGCCACCCTCTCGGCCGTCGAGGGACGGATCCCCGGCAAGGTGACCTACGCGGTGCGATTCGGGAAGCCGGTCCTGCTGCCGTCGTCGCTGAGCCTGTACGCGCAGCACGTCGCCGACGGATGGGATCTCGCACTGCGGCATCCGAAGAAGCAGTACCCGCACCTGACCGCCACCCTGCGGTAGGGCGGGGAATCACCGAGATTTCGGGCGGGGCGGGACGCGATGGGGGCGTCCCGCCCCGCCCGAACCCTCGTGCGGTGAATATCCTTGTGGCCGAGGTGTTCCCGGCGGGACGGATCAGTGCATCTGATCGGAGCGCTTGCGTCCCGCGAGACCGCGCCATGCGAGGTTCTCGAGCAGATCCGCTGCCTGCTGCACATCGATCTCACCGCCGGCGATGCGGTCGGCGACGGCCTCACCGGCACCGACGAGCGCGACGGCCATGATCGTGAAGTTCGTGTCGGGTTCCGGATCGCGCGTGCTCGATTCGAGCAAGTGCGCGGTGAGTTCGATCAGCCGGTCGCGGCTGCCCTGCACCTGGGGCGCGAAGGCCTGCTGCGACAGCGCCTGACGATAGAGGACCATCCACGACGGCCGGTGCTCGTCGACGAAGCCGAGGAACGACTCGAGCGCGACCCGCAGTTGTTCACGCGGGGCGAGGGTGGGGTCGCCCGCCGGTGTGAGTGCCTCGACGAACCGCTGCCCTTCGCGGGCGATACACGCCGCGAACAACTCGTCCTTCGACCCGTAGTACAGGTAGAGCATCGGCTTGGAGATCGACGCCCGCGCCGCGATGGCGTCCATGGATGTGTTGTGGAAACCGTGCTCGGAGAACACTTCGACGGCGGCGTCCAGCATCTGTTGCTCGCGGACCGCACGCGGCAGTCGCTTGGTTCCGCCCGCCATGACTCCTCCCGGACTCCTCGAATGAAGTTCTTACTCTACGGTAGGAAGCCTGTGGTCGAAGCAACCTGCGACATTTCAGCAGTCCAGAGCGCCCTTCGCGCGTGTCACGGTCCGTACCGACTCGTCGACCCATTCCGGTGAGAGCGTGCCCTCCGCGACGACCTGCTCGAGATGGTCGAGCACGGCGGGCACCTCGTCGGTGGTCAGCCACAGTGCCTGGTTCACGCCCGCCACCATCGCGGCCTCGACGGCCTCGGTGATGCCGTAGGTGTCGGTGATCGCGCGCATCCCCGACAGATCGTCGGTGAAGATCACGCCACCGAAGGCGGGGCCGCCGTAGGCACCCGAGCGGAGCAGGTCCACCGCTGCCGGGCTGATGCTCGCGGGCAGCCCGCCGGTCAGACCCGGCACGTCGAGGTGGCCGAGCATGACGCCCACCTCGGGCGAGACCAGGCTGCGGTACGGCACGAGATCGCTCTGCTGCAGTTGCTCGATCGGTGGGGTGGTCACGGCACCGGTGTGCGAATCACCGGAGGCCGAGCCGTGTCCCGGGAAGTGCTTGAGCACCGGCATGATGCCCGCGTCGATCAGTCCCCGCGCATAGGCGCCGGCGTACTGCGTGACGACCTCGGGATCGTCGGAGAACGAGCGGTCGCCGATGACGGAGTCGTCGGGCTGGCTGCTCACGTCGACGTCCGGCGCGAAGTCGACCGTGATGCCCAGCGACTTCAGTTCCTGTCCACGTTCGAACGCCATTCGGTAGGTCTCGTCGACCGTCATCGTCTGCGCCGTCACCCGCGCGGACGGATCGGGCCCGAACAGGTCGCCCACGCGCGACACGCGGCCGCCCTCCTCGTCGATCGTGACCATGAGCGGCAATGCGCTCCGCGCGGCCACCTGCGGCACGAGACGGTCGGTGAGCATCGACGCGTCGGTCCAGCTGCCGATGAAGATGCCACCGATCTGCTCGGATTCGACGACGGCCTGCGCGTCGGCGGCTCCGGTGACCCCGACGTTGAGCAACTGGGCGAGCTTCTGCCGCAGCGTCAACCGGGCGAGCAGATCGTCGCCGCAGGTCGCCGACGTCGCGGCCGCGGTCGCCTCGGTGGTCGTGGCGGTCGCTGTGGTGGACGAGGCGGGCGCGGTGTCGGACGTCGTCTCGACCGGGTCGTCGCCGCCCGAATCGGACGAACCGCATCCCGCGGTGGTGAGGGCGACCGCGAGAACGGCGGCGACAGTGTGACGGATCCGCATGGTGCCGACGGTAGCGGACGAACCTCGCGGATCCACAGCTCGAACCTCCCCCGGGGACGCTCCGGCGGGTTAAGGTGCACCCGAGCATCCGAATCCGACCCAGGGGGTACGCGGTGGGCGCAGATCTGATCCTCATCGCCTACGACGGTTCCGAGAACTCGAAGCGTGCCGTGCAGTATGCGGGTCGTTTCCTCGAGTCGTGCCGTGCCGTCGTCGTCACCGCCTGGGAGCCGATGGTCCGGCAGGCCGCCCGCATGTCCGGCCTGTCCGGTGTCATGCAACCCGACTGGGTGCCCGACGAGGACAGCGAGGACGTCGCCCTCTCCGACGCGCGCATCACCAACGACGAGGGGCTCGAGATGGCCCGCTCGGTGGGTCTGCACGCCGAGGGCCGCACCGTCGAGGTCGTCAACGCGGTGTGGTCGGCGATCATCGAGGCCGCCGACGAGCTGGACGTCGACATCATCGTCACCGGCACCCGCGGCACCACCGGTCTGCGGTCCCTGTTGCAGTCGTCGGTGGCCGATCACGTGCTCCGGCACAGTCACCGGCCGGTCCTGATCGTGCCGCCGGGTCGCTGACGCCCCGCACCGGGTCACCGGCGCCGGGTGCGGGCAGGGATATTGTCGATCCACCATGGACGGATTCCTGCTCTCGCGCACCGAACGCTCGGTGCACGCCACCGGCACCCGCCGGTTCTTCGACGACGTCCACTCCGCCACGCAGGCACTCCGCAGCGGTAAGGCGACGATCGTCGTCGGTGCACTGCCGTTCTCGCGGCACCGTCCGGTGGCCCTCGCGCAGCCCGACGACGTCGAGATCCTCGACGGCCCGTGGCAGGCCCCGCCCGACCTGTCGGACCTGCCGCCGGTGCGGATCTCCGCCGAACTGCCACTGCCCCGCGTGCACGTCGAGCGGGTGCGCCGGCTCGTGGAGCAGATGTCCCTCGGGGAGATGGAGAAGGTCGTCGCCGCCCGGCGGGTCGCCCTCGAGGCCGACGCACCGCTCGACCCGCTCGCTCTCGCGGCCCGCATGATCGAACGCCATCCCGACGCGGCGACGTACGCGCTGGATCTGAGCGCGGCGGGCGAACGCTATTGGGGTCACACGCTGGTCGGGGCGACGCCCGAACTGCTCGTGAGCCGCCGTGGCGAGACCGTCACGTGCCGTCCCCTCGCCGGGACCGCCGCGCGCCGGGCCGATCCGGACGAGGACCGCCGCGCCGGTGAGGATCTGCTGACCTCGGACAAGAACCTCACCGAGCACGGTTACGTCGTCGACTGGATCCGCACGCGACTGGCCCCGCTGTGCAGCGACCTCGACATCCCCGACAAGCCCGAGCTCACCGCGACACCCGATGTCTGGCATCTCGCCACGCCGGTCACCGGCACCCTCCGCGACCCCGACACCGACGCGCTCACCCTCGCCCACGTTCTGCACCCCACCCCGGCCGTGGCGGGCACCCCCACCGAGGCCGCGCTGGACGTCATCTCCCGGGTCGAGGGCGACCGGCGCTTCTACGGCGGCGCGGTGGGCTGGTGCGACGAACAAGGCGACGGCGACTGGTTCGTCGCCATCCGGTGCGCGGAGCTCAGTTCCGACGGCCGACGCGCCGTGGCCTGGGCAGGAGGCGGCATCGTGGCCGACTCCGACCCCCTCGCCGAACTCGACGAGACCACCGCGAAACTGCGCACACTGCTCGGCGCACTGGGCGTCTAGCGCACCGCGGCGACGGTAAAGATCGACTCGGAGGCTCGCACCGTCCACCACCGCCTTCCGGGGTGATAGTTTGGCGCGGACCGATAGACAGCGTGGCGGCCGGCGATGACTGCCTGCGTCACTGGAGATGGGGAGACGGAATGGGGAAGTTCCTGGGACCGGGCCTGGGTAGCGTGGTCGTCGGTGCCGTACTCGGCGCCGTGGCGGTCTTCGGCGTAACGGCCGCTGTGCAGGAGAATTCGCGCCCTCAGATCGATCGCAGTGGCAACGCCGATTCGTCCCTCCTGAACCAGGTTGAGTACGGCAGCCGCTGACGGCGCCGGCAACGCTTCGAGTTCACGCACGTACCGAGGCGAGACGGAGCTCCCGTCCGCCGAACCGCTGTCCCGCCGGTGGCTGTACGCAGTCACCGCGGTGGCGGTGGTCCTGTCCTTCGCCCAGGTTCCGGGCCTGGTCGTCGCCGACACCAAGTACGACCTGACGCAGAACCCGATCGGATTCCTCACGCGCGCCGCTCACCAGTGGAGCAGTGTGGCGCCGCTCGGGCAGGTGCAGAACCAGGCGTACGGCTACTTCTTCCCGCACGGCTCGTTCTTCGCCGCGGGTCAACTGCTGCACATCCCCCCGTGGATCACCCAGCGGGTGTGGTGGGTGCTGCTGCTCGTCGCCGGATTCTGGGGTCTCGTCCGCCTCGCCGAAGCCCTCGGTATCGGGAGCCGTAGCTCCCGTCTGATCGCGGCGACGGTGTTCGTGCTGTCCCCGCGCGTCCTCACGACGCTCGGTTCCATCTCGTCGGAAGCACATCCGATGATGTTGGCGCCGTGGGTGCTGCTGCCGCTGGTGCGGTATCTGAACACGCAGAATCCGGGCTCGGCCCGCCGGCTCGCCGCGCAGTCCGCCGTGGCGGTGGCGCTCATGGGCGCGATCAACGCGGTCGCGACCGCCGCGGCCTGTCTCGTCGCGGCGCTGTGGTGGGCCGCGCACCGTCCGAACCGGCGCTGGTGGCGCTTCACCCTGTGGTGGCTGCCGCTGTGCGTCGTCGCGGTGACCTGGTGGATGGTGCCGCTGCTGCTGCTCGGTCGCGTCAGTCCGCCCTTCCTCGACTTCATCGAATCGTCCGGTGTCACCACCGAATGGACGTCGCTCGCCGAGGTGCTGCGCGGCACCAGCAGCTGGACGCCCTTCGTCTCCCCCGAACGCATCGCGGGCGCCGTGCTCGTCACGCAACCGGCCGCGGTCCTCGTCACCGGCGCCCTGGCCGCGGTCGGTCTCGCCGGTCTCGCGATGCGGTCGATGCCCGCGCGCGGTCGTTTCACCCTGATCCTCGTGGTGGGTCTCGTCGGCATGGGCGTCGGTTACGTCGGCCAGCTCGACTCGCCGTTCGCCGAGCAGGTCCGGTTGTTCCTCGACACCGCCGGTGCGCCGCTGCGCAACGTCCACAAGCTCGAGCCGCTCGTGCGACTGCCGATCGTGCTCGGGATCGCGCACCTACTGCGCGCCGTTCCTCTGCCCGGATCGGTGCCGTGGACGCGTGCCCGGAACGCCTTCGCGCATCCCGAACGCAATCCGATGGTCGCGGTGACGACGCTGATCCTCGTCGCGATGACGCTCGCGACCTCACTCGCGTGGACCGGGCGGCTCGCTCCGCGCGGCGCTTTCGACGAGGTCCCCGAGCACTGGCACGCCACGGCGGCCTGGCTCGAGGACAACACGAGCGAGCGCGGCGAACGCGCCCTCATCGTTCCCGGCGCGCCGTTCGGCAGCCAGATGTGGGGGCTCACCCGCGACGAACCGCTGCAGGCACTCGCATCGACGCCGTGGGCGGTGCGCGACGCCGTCCCGCTCGTGCCACCCGGCGCCATCCGTGCCCTCGACGCCGTGCAACGCGACATCGCCGAGGGCCGCCCGTCCGACGGTCTCGCCGCGACCCTGCGCGGTCAGGGCATCGGCTTCCTGGTGGTGCGCAACGACCTCGATCCCGACACCTCTCCCGCCGCGCGACCGGCACTCGTGCATCGCGCGCTCGACGGTTCGCCGGGCATCGAGCGGGTCGCCGAGTTCGGTGACGACATCGTCTTCGACAACCCCGACGACTTCGTCACCGACGCCGACCTGCGACCTGCCTATCCGGCCGTGGAGATCTACCGCGTCGCCGAACCCGCCGCGGCACCCGTCGGTCCCTACGTCGTGGACATCGCCGACGTGCCGGTCGTGCAGGGCGGCCCCGAAGCGCTGCTGCGCCGCAACACCGCGCAGCCCGAGTTCGTCGGTCCCACGCTCCTCGCCGCCGACGCGGCCCGCGCGGGTCTGCCCGTCGACGAGGTGACGGTCACCGACACCCCGACGGACCGCGAGACGGACTACGGGCAGGTCGACCATCATTCGTCGACGATCCGGACCGCCGACGACCCGCGTCGCACCCACAACGCCGTCCCCGACTATCCGGTGCCCGACACCGAACTCGTCCGGGCCGAATGGGAAGGCGCCCGCATCAGCGTGTCCAGCGCGGCGTCGGATGCCACCCAGCTCGGTGGCACGTCGGTCGCAAGCAGCCCGGCCGCGGTGGTCGACGGCGATCCGACGACCGGCTGGCACAGCAACGGACTCGAATCGGCGATCGGCCAGTGGCTGCAGCTCGACCTCGACCGGCCGATCGAAGCGGGTCTGCTGCACCTGACGACCAGCTCCGGTGCTCTCGGCGATCCCGTCAAGTGGCTCGAGGTGTCCACCGACCGGGGCAGCACGGCGGTGCGCGTCGACGAACCGGGACGCGAACAGACGGTCGCGCTGCCGCTGGGCACCACCTCGTGGATCCGCATCACGTCCGTGCACACCGAACGCGGCACGGTCGGCAACCAGTTCGGTCTCACCGAGGTGGTCGTCGAGGACTTCACCGACCGGAACGAACCACGCCCGATCGACATCCGTCGCCGCATCGTGGTGCCGGGCCCGGTCGAGGACGCCGCGGTACGCGGATGGCAGCTCGGCCAGGAATTCCCCGGCCGCGGCAGCTGCGTCGACACCGACGACCGTGTCCGTTGCGCGCGGGGACTCGCCACCTCCGCCGAGGAACCCGGCATGTTCACCCGCACCCTGGACGTGCCGCAGGAGACCTGGGTCCGCCCGGAACTGCTCCTGCGCGCGCGCCCCGGGCCGGCGCTCGAGGACCTCGCGGACCGTTCGGATCGGGTCGTCGCGCGCGGTGACGCCGACGTCGTCGACCTGCATGGCTCGGCGTTCGCCCTCACCGACGGCGACCCGCGGACGTCGTGGACCGCGGAGGAGAGCTCGCTCGAAGCGGGTGCGCCGCGGCCGTCGCTCACGCTGGAGCTTCCTGAGGAACAACGCGTCACGGGATTGGAGATCAGGACGGCGCTGGGAGCGCTGCCGGTCGCGCCGTCGCGGGTCGCGGTGAATCTCGGCAACGGACCGCAGGTGCGCGAACTCGACGGTGACGACACGATCGTCGATCTGACCCCGCACCTCACGGACCGGATCGAACTCACCGTGGTGCACTGGCGCGACACCCTCGATCGCACAGTGCTGGGTTTCTCGAAACTCACCCCGCCCGGGCTCGCCGAGGTGTCGGTGCTCGGCGACGACGGGCCGATCGGGGCACAGGGATCCGTCTACGACGAGACGGTGACCGTCGACTGCGAGCGCGGACCCGTCGTGGAGATCGACGGACGCAGCTACCGCACGTCGCTCACCGCGCGGGTCGCCGATCTCGCGGCGGGCGTGGAGGTCCCCGCGACACTGTGCGGCACCGACGTCGTCGGCATGAACCCGGGCCGGGTCGACATCGACGTCGATCCCGGTGCGGCCTTCGTCGTCTCGGGCCTTCGGCTCGACGTCCCCGGTCCCGACGCGCCCGTCGCGGAGCCGACGGAACTCGACAAGGGCCGCTGGACGGAGAACCTGCGCGAAGTGACGGTTCCGGCGGGCGACGAGGACCGGCTCGTGGTGGTGCCCGAGAGCACCAACGTCGGCTGGGTGGCGCGCACCCCGGACGGTGCCGTGGCGACGCCGGTCGTCGTGGACGGCTGGCAGCAGGGCTGGATCGTGCCGGCCGGGCCGGAGCAGACGCTGACACTCGAGTTCGCGACCGACCGCTGGTACCGGCTCGGGATCTTCGGCGGGTTGCTGTTGCTCGTCCCGTTGTTCGCGGCGGCCGTGTGGCCGCGGCGGCGGGTCGAGGATCCGGGTCCGATGCCGCGCACCTGGGGTTCGTCGGTTCTCGCGCTGACCGGTGTGCTGGTCGCCGCGACGCTCCTCGCGGGATGGGCCGGTGCCGCCGTCGCGGTCGCCGGCGCGGTGGGGATCGGTGCGCTCGCGGTGCGCCACGGCCCCGTCCTGGCGTCGCGTGTGCTCGTAGGCACCGCGGGTGGCGCGACGATGCTGGCGATGGCGCTGCTGTCCACCGGGCCGTGGCGATCACCCGACGGATATGTCGGGCACTCGTTCCTGATTCAGTTCGCGGCGCTCGTCGGCGTGGTCGCGGTGGGCCTGGCGGCGGTACCGCGCCGGGCCTTGTCCCAGCGGTGGAAGGCGGCCCGCGCCGGCTCCTCGACGAGGGCGTAGCTGACGGACGCGACGGCCAGACTCAGCACGACCGTCACCGTCAGGACGAACCAGAAGTGCCCCGCAAAAGCCGGGATCCCGAAGACGGGGAAGACGATCGACAGCACCGCGAGATGCCAGATGAACACGCCGTACGACCAGCGTCCGACGGCCAGTGCGGCCGGGCTCGCCAGGACGCGGTGCTGCCGGCGCGGTGCGAGGGTCAGCGGGGCGAGCAGGGCGAAGCTCATGATCGCGCCCAGGGCGATCTTGGCGAGATATTCGGTGGGTGCGAGATCGGTGAGCGTCTCCGGTCCGGCCAGCGGGGTGGTGGCGGCAGCGAAGGCGGCGACGGCGATCGCTCCCATCACCGTGCGCCGCGCCGCGAAGCGGTGCATCCACGTCTCGGGGCCGGTGACGAGTTCGGCGAGGATCATTCCCGCCGCGAACCAGGGCAGGTAGCCGGGCAGCCAGTTGGTGTGGTTGATGTGGTCGGGGGTGCCGACCGGTAGCCACGCCCACAGCAGCGACAGTGCGCTCACGGCGAGCAGCAGCGGGACGCGGTAACGGGCGGCGTCCCCGCGCAGCCCGCTCACCGCCAGCGCCAGCAGCGGCAGCACGAGATAGAAGGCCACCTCCACCGACAGACTCCACATCTGGGTGAGGCCCTCGGTGAGGGTCAGTGGGACGAACACTTGCACGAGCGCGAGATTCGACCACCACACCGTCGCGCCGCCGCCCGCGCCGGGCAGCAACCACAGCACCAGGATCACGACGGTCCAGTAGGCGGGGAGGATGCGGGTCGCGCGGGAGAGGAAGTAGCGGGTCGTCGAGGGGGACGGACCGAGCGCGCGGGCCGCGGCGGCGTGCGGTCGCCACAGCAGGAAACCGGACAGGGCGAAGAACAGGGCGACGGCGAGGTCGAACCGCGCCCACACCAGGCCGATCACTGAGTCGTGCACCGCGCCGGTCTGGAACGCGACGTGGGTGATCAACACGCCCACTGCGGCGAAACCGCGCATTCCTTCGAGTGCCGGAAGGAATCCGCTCATGCTGCGGTTCCGGTCGGTGGTAGTGGTCATCGGGCACCAGTGTGCCGTGTCGCGGGAGCGGTGGACAGAGCAGGATCACCCGGAACGGGACGATCCCGGCAGCGACGAAGATCGACTACCGATCCATCCCAGCGGCGAGCGGGCGCGCATATTGCCATACCGGGCTGTTAGTGTCTGAGCTCACGTGGTGTTCGCGGGCCGGATGCCAGGCGATCCGTGCAGCCCTGCTGCTGCCGGTGGGGGTACTCGATGACGACCGTTGAGTGAGGAGAAAGCATGGCTGAGCGTTCGAGCTCCGGCCGGATACTGGCAATGATTCTGGTGGGCCTGGGGGCCTTCCTCCTGGTGATCGCGATTCTCGTGCCGACGTACACGCTCGGGAAGCTGAGAACGACACCGCTCGATCTCGAGGTGACCACGGTCGCCGAAGGCACGGGCGACATCCTCAATTCCCGTCAGCTGCTCGCCGGCAACGCGCAGGTCGATCGCGACGTGCCGATCGTCGCGCAGCGCTTCGTCACCGTCGAGGATCCCTCGAACGCCGAGGTCATGACGCTGCAGGCAGGCCAGACCGTGCGACGACTCGACATGCAAGGGGACACGGGCCTGGTCTCGGCCGTCGTCGACCGTCTCACGATCGACCGGAAGACCTCCATGCCCGTCTCGGAGGAGGAGTTCCCGGAGCGCGTGAGCACGATCCAGGTGAGCGCCGACAAGCCGCCGGTGGAGATCGACAACCGCGCCGGACTGCAGTACAAGTTCCCGTTCGACGTCCAGCAGGAGTCGTACCCGTACTACGACATCAACGCTCGCGAGAACTTCCCCATCGACTTCGTCGGTGAGGAGGAGATCAACGGCATGAAGGTCTACCACTTCAGCCAGGAGATCGGGCCGGTCGACCTCTCGAAGGCCGACCCCGAGGTCCCGACCTACAAGCTCAGCCTGCCCGCCTCCACCTGGGGTGTCGGTGAGGGCGACGAGCCGATCACGATGACCCGCTGGTACAACAACATCCGCGACCTGTGGGTCGACCCGGTCACCGGTGTCGTCGTCAAGGGCCAGGAGCAGCAGGACCAGTACTACGCCCGCGAGGCCGACAAGCCCGAGGTGACGGTCCTCAACGTGACGCTGCCGTTCGACGAGGAGACGATCGAGTACCAGATCGGCCAGGCCAAGGACGGCCAGGACACCATCTCGCTGTTCGGCCGCACCCTGCCGATCATCCTCGGCATCCTCGGCGTCATCCTGCTGATCGTCGGCTTCGTGCTCGGCATCCGCGGTGGCGGCAACCGTCGTCCGGCCACCGCGACCGGCGGTCCCGCCCCGGCAGGTCCGGCCACGACCACGGTCGGCCCGGCGCATTCGGGCGGCGCGCAGCGCGATCACACCGAGGACCGCACCGAGGTCATCCCGCGCCAGACCGATCCGAACGCGCAGCAGCGTGATTGGACGACGGATCGAACGCAGGAGATCCCGCGCACCGATCTGCGGAAGCCTCCGACGCAGGAGTGATCGTCCGGTAGACGAACCGAGCCGCCCCTCACCGATCCCGGTGGGGGGCGGTGTCGTTCGCGGGTGACTCGTCGGTGGACGGGGTCACCGCGTCGTCCGTGGACGACCGGGCCACTGCAGCACCGCGCAGAGCGAGCACCGCGACCACCGCGGCCGTCGCGGCGGCCACACCGACAGCGACGGCGATGAACTGCCGCAGGGTCGACGCCACCGTGAACATCAGCACCGCCTCGAGGGCGAGGCCCACCCACGCGACGAGCGCGAGATGGGTACGTTCCCCGGCGATCGCCGACAGCAGCGCGCCCTGCAGGACGGCCAGACACGCGCCCTGCAGTGCGAACAGCCACAGCAGCGACTGCACCGGCCCGTAGGCGTCGCCGACCAGCATCGGGACGATCGGTGCGCAGATCGCCGCGCCGGCGACGAGCACCGCGCCGATCGCGACGAGGACGGTGAGCGCCGACCGCACCGCGGCCGCCGACTGGGCGGGATTCGCCATCCGCGGATAGAGCACCACACCGACCGCCTGCGGCAACCAGAAGGCGACCTTCGTCGCCACCGCCCCCAGCGCGTACAACCCGGCGGAATCGGGATCGAGCAGCATGCGGGCGAGCAGCAGGTCGAGCGACGTGAGCGCGATGAGGGCCAGCTGCACCTGGGAGGCACGCAGCACCGCCCCGGCGGTCGGGACCGGTTCCGTCCGTCCACCCGACGTCCGGCCCACGAGCACACTCGCGGCCAGCGCGACCGCACCCGTGCCGAGCGCCCCGGCGAACAGCGCGGCACCGGGGCCGCCTCCGACGGCGAGCACCGCCACGGCCGGCACCACCTTCGCGACGCCCGCGGCGGACAGGACGACGCTGAGCGCTGCGAACCTGCCCCGGCCCTGCAGCAGGCCCTGTTCGGCGGCGAGGAGGACGAGCAGCGGCGCGGTGACGAGCGACCCGAACGCCCCGCCGACACTCGTGTCGAGCGCCCACGCCACGACGGGCACGAGGAGCATCGCGACGACGATGGCGAGCACGGCGCAGCGGTAACCGAGACGACGCAGCGCCGCGGCGCCGGTGCCGTGCACGGCCTCCCGGGCGACGACCGTCTGCAACGCCAGTGCCGGCACGGCGAGGACGAGCTGCGCGGCGAGCAGGCTCGCGAACTCGCCGTATCCGGCGGGCCCGAGCCAGCGTCCCGCCGGCAGGTGCAACAGATAGGACGCGAGGTTCGCGGTCATCGCGCCGACCGTCACCAGTGTCATGCCGGTGACGGCGGTTCCCGTCGTCGAACCACGAGTGGTCTCGGTTCCCTCCGACGCGGGTCGGGGTGTTCGCGGCATCCGCTCATCCTCCCATCCGGAACGACACCGTATTCTGCCGCCATGTCCCGCCCGGAGTCGTCCCGCATGTCCACGACGGCGGCTCTCCCGGCGGTCTGGTCCCTCGTCCTGACGGTCGCGGTGCTCGGTCCGTTCCTCGTCTCCCCCGGCTACCTGCTCTTCCGCGACGCGGTGAGCACTCCCCGATCGTTCCTCACCGATTCTGCGCTCGGTCTGTCCGACGCCGCCGCCCGCGCGGTGCCGCAGGACGCCCTGCTGGCGTGGGTGAGCACCGTCGTCGACGGTGGTGTCGCGGTCACGGCGCTGCTCGTCGCGTCGTTGTGGGCGGCGGGATGGGGTGCGGCACGGCTGGTCGCGGTGGTGCTGCCGACGAGCGGAACCGGCGCCCGGCTCGTCGCGGCGACGGTCGCGATCTGGAATCCCTATGTCGCCGAGCGGCTGTTGCAGGGCCACTGGAGTCTGCTCGCCGGGTACGCCGCGCTGCCGTGGACGATCTGTGCGGTCGTCGCGATCCGGCGACGGAGACGCGGCGGCTGGGCGTCGCTGGCGGTCTGCCTGGCCGCTGCGGGGCTGACCCCGACCGGTGCCCTGCTGGCGATCGTGACGGCCTGCGCCGTCCTCGTCGCGCCCGGTGGGCGGACGCGGGTGCTGCCGCGCGTGGGCGGCGCACTCGCGCTGGGTGTCGCGGTGTCGTTGCCGTGGCTGATCGCGACGGCGCTCGCCGGTGGCGGCACCGAAGCGGACCCGGCCGGTGTGCGCGCCTTCGCCGCCCGGGCCGAACCACTGCTCGGCACGATCGGTTCGGTGGCAGGGCTCGGCGGGATCTGGAACGCCGAATCCGTCCCCACCTCGCGCACTACCGCATGGGCGCTGATGGGCACCCTGCTGCTGCTCACGGTGGTGGCGTGCGGGGTGCCGGCACTGTGGCGGCGACGTAGGAACTCCGTGATCGTCGCGGTCGCGGTGCCTGCCGTCCTTGCGGTGCTCGTCATCGCCCTCGCCGCGACCGGCCCGGGACTCGCCGTCGGCGAATGGGCGATGGTGAACGTGCCCGGCGCGGGACTGCTGCGCGACACCCAGAAGTGGGTCGCGTGGGCGATGCCCGCCTACGCGCTCGCCGCGGCGGCCGGCACGACCGTCCTCGCCCGGCGCTTCGTGGCGCCCGAACCGGTGTGGGCGGCGGCCGCGATCGCCGCCGTGCTGGTCGCGCTGCCCGACCTGGTGTGGGGTGTGGGCGGGCAACTGCAGCCCGTGCGCTATCCGTTGGGCTGGGAGAAGGTGTCGCAGATCGCCACGGCCGACGACGGCGACGTGGCGGTGCTGCCCGTGGGCATGTTCCGGGTCTTCGACTTCTCCGGGCCCGTACCGGTGCTCGATCCGTCCCCGCGCATGCTGCGCGCCGACGTCCTGCAGACCGGAACCCTGATCGTCGCCGAGGGCAGTGTCGCCGGGGAGGGTCGTCGCGCGGAGGACGTCGAAGCCCTGCTGCTGTCCGGCGCGGATCCGAGTGCGCTCGCCGCCCGCGGGGTGGGCTGGGTGCTCGTCGAGCACGGCACGCCGGGCGAACTCGGTGACGCGCAGAGCACGCTCGGAGCCCTCGAGACCGCTTATCAGGACGAGGATCTGAGCCTGTACCGGGTGGAGGGAGTCACTTCGACCCCGTCACCCCATCGCGCCCTGGCGATCGGGGCGCACGTCGTGTGGCTACTGGTACTGGCCGGCGGCGTTGGCTGCGCGCTCGGGCAGCGGGTCGGCGAGCGTCGACGGCTCGTCGGCGCGCGGGAACAGTCCTGAGACGGTGTGCCCGAAGGTCGTGACGGACAGGACCTCGTGCACGCCCTCTCCCGTGGCCTCCCACGAGAACTCGCCCGCGCGGATGCGGGCCTTGGTGCCGAGCTGACGACGACGGTCGGCGTCGGCGATCAGATCGGCGACGGCGGCGGTCAGTTCGGCGGGCGAGTCCACGAGCACACCGGTCACGCCGTCGATGATCGAGTCGGTCAATCCCTTGGAGCTGCGGTAACCGATGGTGGGCACACCGTGCTGGGCGGCCTCGACCACCGCCAGTCCCCACCCCTCCTTGCGCGAGGGCATCACGTGAATCCAGGTGCGGGAGAGCAATTCGTGCTTGCGCTGCTCGTCGACATGGCCGTGGAAGGTGACGGCGTCGCCGATGCCGAGTTCGGCGGCCGCATCGCGGAGGTTCTGCTCCCACCAGCCGCCGCCGATGACGTCGAGATGCAGACCCGGGACGGTGCCGCGCAGCGCCGCGACCGCGGCGAGGGCGTCCTCGATCTGCTTGTGCGGCACCAGCCTCGAGAGCACACACACGCTCGGGTGGGCCGTGCGCGTGTCGTCGCCACCCACCGCGACACCGGCGGGAACGGCGTCGACACCGTTGCGGACCACCGCGATCCGCTCCCGGTCGACCCCGAGAGCGCGCAGTTCGTCGGCGGACGGAAGGGAGACGGTGAGGTACTGGTTGCGGTGGTGCACGCGCGGCGAGAGCGACGACTCGATCCACCAGCCGAGCTTGGCCATCAGCCTGCCCGCGACCGGCCACTGTTCGCGGTGGCAGTGGTGCACGAGCACCGTGACGGGCGCACCGGCGACGAGCCGGGCGAAGAACGGAATGCCGTTCTGGGTGTCGATGACGGCGTCGGGACGGATACCGGCGAGGGGGCCGACACCGAATCTGCCTGCGAGGATCGCGGCGAGCGCGCGCGGATAGACGGTGAGCCGTCCCCCGCCGCGGCTGACGGTGATGCCGTCGATCCGGTCTCGCTCGGCGGCTCCCGGATAGGAGGCAGTCCGCAGGACGACGCGGACGCCGCGCGCCGCGAGCTGCGCCCCGACCTGTTCGAGATACCGCTCGCTGCCACCACCCTGCGGATGTCCGCTATCGCGCCAGCAAAGCAGCAGAACCTCCCGCACGCGGTGACCCCCTGTATGTCGACTCGACCACCCGGCCGGGCAGATGTGACTCGGACGATGACAGGGACACAGTAGCGGGTGCCGGGCGGCAACAGGTGAGGGACGAGTGTGAGGCCCGCACTAAGGTGACTGGACGTGCCATCGACGACCCGACCCCGCACCGACGTGACCCGGCTGTTCGCCCGCCGCGCCACACTGCGCCGCTCCGTGGGGTTGCTCGGCAGCTTCCGGTTCGAGCAGACAGCACCCGAGAAGTTCTACGGCGGTCTCGCGCGCGACACCGTCGACCTCATCGGCGATCTCTACACGGGTCTGACCGGCGCCGATCTGACGGGCACCACGGTCGTCGACGTCGGCGGCGGACCGGGCTACTTCGCCGACGTGTTCACCGAGGTGGGTTCGCGCTACGTGCCGATCGAGCCCGACCCGTCGGAGATGCACGCCGCCGGCCTGCAGGTGGGCGGCGCGATCCGCGGCTCCGGCCTGGCGCTGCCGTTGCGCACCGGGTCGGTGGACGTGTGCTTCTCGTCGAACGTCGCCGAACACGTCGCGACGCCGTGGGTGATGGCCGACGAGATGCTGCGCGTCACGCGGCCCGGCGGACTGATGGTGCTGTCGTACACCCTGTGGTGGGGACCGTTCGGCGGGCACGAGACCGGTCCGTGGCACGCCTTCGGCGGCGAGTACGCGGCCCGGCGCTACGCGCGCAAGCACGGCAGGGAGCCGAAGAACCGGTACGGGGTGTCGCTGTTCGACGTGGGCGCGAGCGACGGTCTGCGCTGGGCACGTTCGACACCCGATGGCGAACTGCTCGCGGCCTTCCCCCGCTACCACCCGAGTTGGGCGTGGTGGCTCGTGGACGTGCCCGGCGTCCGGGAGTTCCTCGCCAGCAACCTCGTACTGGTCCTGCGCCGACGCTGACCCGTCGCTTAGTGTCGTCGCCATGACCGCATTGGCCCTGGACGTCGGCGGCACCAAGCTCGCCGCGGCCGTCGCCGCCGACGACGGCACCCCGCTCGAAGCCCGATCCGTGCCGGTCCCCCGGAAGGACGTGTGGGGCGCGTGCGCGGGACTGTTGCGGGAGGTCGCGGAGATCGGCGAGGGACCGGTGACCGCCGTGGGTATCGCTGCGGCAGGACCGGTCGACACGAACGCCGGGACGATCGGCCCGATCAACATCTCCGAGTGGAGCTCCGGCTTCGCACTCGTCGACGCCGTGCGTTCGGTGTTCCCCGACGCCCGCGTCGATCCGGTGATGGACGGCGCGGCCGCGACCCTCGCCGAACAGCGCTTCGGTGCCGGACGCGATGTCGCCGACCTGCTCGGGGTCGTGCTCGGCACCGGCATCGGCGGCGGTCTCGTGCTCGGCGGCCGGATCGTGCGCGGCCGCACCGGAAACGCCGGCCACATCGGGCACGTCGTCTCGCCCTACGGCACGACGGTGTGCGCGTGCGGAGGCGTCGGCTGCATCGAGACCGTGGCGAGCGGCCCGTCGGCGGTGCGCTGGGCCCGTGCCCACGGCTGGGAAGGCCCCGACGGTGTCGCGCTGGCCACGGACGCCGAGGCCGGGGTCGGCGTCGCCGCCGCGGCCCTCGAACGGGCCGGGACGGCACTGGGCCAGGTCATCGCGTCGGCAGCGGCACTGACGGATGTGGGACGCGTGGTCGTCGGCGGCGGCTTCGCGCAATCGGGCGGGCACCTGTGGCGGCCGATGCTCGCGTCGGCGGCCCGGCACGCCCGCCTACGGTTCGTGCAGGACCTGCAGATCGTCCCCGCCGAACTCGGCGCACTGGGCACCCTCACCGGCGCATCGATCGTCGCCGCAGGTCACGACTGGATAACCTGATCGGGCACACCCGGTTTTCCGGCCTACCCTGAGGACCACATCGGAGTCCCGGCGGAAACCGGTGAGGGGCCGCCGGGATGCTCTGCGAGCAGATCGGCGGTACCGGATGCGGATTGCTGACATTGTGCGGAACAAGGGCTCGGCGGTGCACACGGTCGAGCCCGACACCACGGTGTGCGAGCTCATCGGCGACTTCGCGCGGTTCAACATCGGCGCGATGGTGGTGTGCGAGGGCAAGACCGTCGCCGGGATCGTCACCGAACGCGACGTCGTACGCGCCCTGCACGAACGCGGACCGTCGATCCTCGCCGCCCCGGCACACGAACTGATGTCGCGGACGGTGACGACCTGCCTGCCCACCGATTCGGTCGACAGTCTCGCCGAGACCATGACCGAACAACGGATCCGGCACCTACCGGTCGTGGTGGACGCTCGGCTGGTGGGGATCGTCAGTATCGGCGACGTGGTCAAGAGCCGCATCGACGAACTACAGACCGAACGCGACCAGCTCGCCTCCTACATCCACGATGGTGGCTAGAACTGATCAGTTCTCGCCGGTCGCGGCGTCGTCGGGAGCGGTGTCGCCGGTGGCACTCTCCTCTGCGGCACCGCCCTCGGTGGCGCTCGGGCGATCGAGGATGCTCACGCTCATCCCGTAGGGCAGGAACCGCACCGAGCGTCGCGGGTCGGTGTTGCCCTTGAGCGTGCGCAGCGCGTCGAGTTCGGTGCGATGGACCTGGTCGACGCGGGCCACGCCGTCGTCCTCGGTGGTGTAGACGACCCAGACGCCGTCGCCCTTCTCACCGGTGGTCTCGGGCCGCGGCTGCGTGCGCGTCGGCGCCACCGGCGGTTCGAGGAAGGAGAAGATACGGTCCTTCAGTTCCCGCAGTTCCTCACCGGCTTCCCGCACCACGCGGTCGAGATCTTCGGGGTCGAACCCGAACGGATTGTTCTCCGCCATGACATGTCTCCTGACCGTTGGGCACCCTCCAGTGTGGTGACGGTCGCCGATTCGCGCCACCCGGCTCCTCCCCCGCCCTACGGTGCAGTCGAGGGAGGAAGGAGACGTCCATGGTGAACGACACGGATCTGCAGCATCTGCGGCGGTGCGTCGAACTCGCGGAGGAGGCGGTCGCGGCAGGTGACGAGCCGTTCGGGTCGGTGCTCGTCGACGCGGACGGCACGGTCCTGGCCGAGGACCGCAACCGCATCGCCGGCGGCGACCGCACCCGGCATCCCGAGTTCGCGCTCGCGCGGTGGGCGGCCGAACATCTCGAACCCGACCGGCGTGCCGCCGCCACCGTCTACACCTCCGGTGAGCACTGCCCGATGTGCGCGGCCGCGCACGGCTGGGTGGGCCTGGGGCGGATCGTCTACGCGGCGTCCTCCGAGCAACTGGTCCGGTGGCTCGGCGAGATGGGCGTGCCGCCGGCACCGGTACGTCCGCTGCCGATCCGCGAGGTCGTGCCGGAGGCCGTCGTCGACGGGCCCGTTCCCGAGTTCGAGCAGGAGATTCGGCTCCTGCACCGTCGCTGCCATCTCGGGGATCGAGCCTTCCCATCCCGTCCGGTCTGGTCACCCCCTGGTCAATAGTTGTAACGCGTTCTAGTGTTCGAGGTCACACGAATGCGGCCGATACACGAGCACAGCCAGGTGAGGAAGCGACATGACCGACTACGACAAGTTGTTCATCGGCGGCCGATGGGTGGCACCGTCGACCGACGAGAGACTCGAGGTGTTCTCCCCCGCCACGGAAGAGCGCGTCGGTTCCGTGCCCGTCGCGGGACCGCAGGACATCGATGCCGCGGTGTCCGCCGCCCGCACGGCCTTCGACGAAGGCCCGTGGTCGCGCACCACCCCGAGCGAGCGCGCCGAGATCCTCGGCAAGGCAGCAAAGCTCATCGAGGAGCGTCGTGCGGAGATCGGCGCCTCGCTCACCGCGGAGATGGGCCAGCCGCCGGCCTCGGTCGAGATGATGCAGCTGACGTCGGGCCTGGCCACACTCGACTACTATGCGGGGCTTGCCGATTCGTTCCCATGGACCGAGGAGCGCACCGGCCTGTTCGGTCGCAGCCGCGTCAGCCGCGAACCCGTCGGCGTCGTCGCCGCCGTCATCGCGTGGAACGTGCCGCTGTTCCTGATGCTCAACAAACTCGGACCCGCCCTGCTCGCCGGATGCACGGTGGTCCTCAAGCCCGCTCCCGAATCGCCGCTGACGACGAACGTCCTCGCCGAGATCTTCACGGAGGCAGGACTTCCCGAGGGCGTCCTCTCACTCGTGCCCGGCGGCGCCGAGACCGGCGAGTACCTGGTCTCGCACCCCGACGTCGACAAGATCACCTTCACCGGTTCGACGGCCGTGGGTCGTCACATCGGGGAGATCGCCGCGCGCGGACTCAAGCGCTGCTCACTCGAACTCGGCGGCAAATCGGCAGCGATCATCCTCGAGGACGCCGACCTCGACTCGACGATGCCGATGCTGGTGATGTCCGGCCTGATGAACACCGGTCAGGCCTGCGTCGGGCAGACCCGCGTCCTCGCGCCGCGGTCGCGCTACGACGAGGTGATCGAGAAGATGACCGCGACCGCGGCCTTCTTCCCCGTCGGACTGCCCGATACCGAAGGCGCACAACTCGGTCCGCTGATCTCCGCGAAGCAGCGCGATCGCGTCGAGTCCTACATCGCCAAGGGCAAGGAGGAAGGCGCGCGTCTCGTGCTCGGCGGTGGTCGCCCCGAGGGCATCGAGACGGGCTACTTCGTCGAACCGACGATCTTCGCCGACGTCGACAACTCCATGACCATCGCCCGCGAGGAGATCTTCGGACCCGTCATCTGCGTGATTCCCTACGACAGCGTCGACGAGGCCGTGAAGATCGCCAACGATTCCGACTACGGCCTGGCCGGTTCGGTGTACACCACCGACGTCGAGAAGGGCCTCGAGATCGCCTCGCGCGTGCGCACCGGCACGTACGGAATCAACTGGTACGCATTCGATCCGGGTTCACCGTTCGGCGGCTACAAGAACTCCGGCATCGGCCGCGAGAACGGTCCCGAGGGCGTCGAGGCGTACTGCGAAACCAAGTCGGTGCTGTACCCGCTCGGTTACGAGGGCTGATCCCGGAAAAAGGGGAGGATATGTACGTTCTCGACGGAGAACTCGCACATATCCTCCCCTCTTTCGTGTTTCGGGAGGACGCGACCTCAGATGTACATCGCGGGATCGATGTACGTCGTCGGATCCACGAGCGGTTCGTGCTTCTTGCGGGACCGGACGGTCGCGGGGATACCCGTTGCGATCGAATCCGCCGGCACGTCGTGGGTGACCACGGCGTTGGCGCCGATCGCGCTGTCGTCCCCGATCACCACCGGGCCGAGGACCTTCGCCCCCGCCCCGACGGTGACCCGGTTGCCCAGCGTCGGATGACGCTTCTCCTTCGCCAGCGACCGGCCGCCGAGCGTCACGCCGTGGTAGAGCATCACGTCGTCGCCGATCTCGGCCGTCTCACCGATGACCACGCCCATGCCGTGGTCGATGAAGAAGCGCCGGCCGATGGTCGCACCGGGGTGGATCTCGATGCCGGTGAGGAACCGGGTGAACTGCGCGAGGATCCGCGCAGGTCCCTTCAGGGCGGGCACCTGCCACATCCGGTGCGCGATGCGGTGCGACCAGATCGCGTGCAGCCCCGAATAGACGATGGCGTTCTCCGCGTCGCTGCGCGCGGCCGGATCGTGGCCGCGCGCAGACTGCAGATCCTCCCGGAGAGTGTGCAGGATACCCACGACGGCGATCAGTCCCGGATGTGCTCGAAGAGCGGGGTGGAGATGTACCGCTCACCGAAGTCGCAGACGACGGCGACGATCAGCTTGCCGGCGTTCTCGGGACGCTTCGCCAGCTCGAGGGCCGCCCAGACGATCGCACCCGACGAGATGCCGCCGAGAATGCCTTCCTGGGTGCCCAGATCGCGCGCGATACGAATCGAATCCTCGAACGACACGTCGACGATCTCGTCGTAGACCTCGCGGTCGAGCACGTCGGGCACGAAGTTGGCGCCGATGCCCTGGATCTTGTGCGGTCCGGGCTCGCCACCGTTGAGGATCGGCGAGTCGACCGGCTCGACACCGACGACCTTCACGTCCGGCTTGTACTCCTTGAGCCTGCGGCCCGCGCCCGTGATGGTGCCGCCCGTACCGATGCCGGCCACGAAGATGTCGACCTCACCGGCGGTGTCCTTCCAGATCTCCTCACCGGTGGTGTTGTAGTGGATCTCCGGGTTCGCGGGGTTGCCGAACTGGCGGGCGAGGATCGCGTTCTCGGTGTTCGCGACGATCTCCTCGGCCTTCGCGACGGCACCCTTCATGCCCTCGGAGCCGGGGGTGAGGACGATCTCGGCGCCGTAGGCGCGGAGCATCACGCGACGCTCGGTCGACATCGTCTCGGGCATCGTGAGGATGACCTTGTAGCCGCGCGCAGCGCCGACCATGGCGAGCGCGATACCGGTGTTGCCGGAGGTGCCCTCGACGATGGTGCCGCCGGGCTTCAGCTCACCGGACTTCTCGGCGGCGTCGACGATCGCGACACCGATGCGGTCCTTGACGCTGTTGGCCGGGTTGTAGAACTCGAGCTTCGCGGCGACGGTGGCGCCGGCTCCCTCGGTCAGACGGTTGAGCTTGACGATCGGGGTCCGTCCGACCAGCTCGGTGACGTTGTCGTAGATCCTGCTCATGCTCGATCCTCCTCATGGCCACACACGGCGGCTCGGGTCGCGGTCTCGGTCTATTGCACCATTTCGCCGTCATCGGACGACTCGGCGGGCCCATCGATGTACGAACGTATCCGTACGCCGTCGTTATTCCCCGGCGAGTCGGCGTGTCGTCGCCCGGCCCGGCCTCGACGGGTTCGTGCCCCGCGAGATTTCGGACCGGCTCGACCGGGTTTGCCCGGCCACCGAGCACGGGTAGCCGACCATATGAGTCGTCACGATCTTCCCGTCCCCGATTACGACGAACTGGCGCCGGGCACGCTCGCGCCGAGGATCCGTGCACTCGACGAAGGACAGTGGACGATCACCCCCGCTACGGCACGGTGTCGCCGAACAGACGCCGAAACGCGGAAGACCCTGACTAGACCGAACACCGAACACCGAACACCGACCCGAGCATCCGAGCATCCGAGCATCCGAGCATCCGAGCAAGGAGACGACCGTGGTCGACTTCAACAGAGTCGTGCAGAACGCGAGCCGAGTCGTGGAGAACGCGAACAGGGCGATCGACGACGCCGGTCGCTCGGTGGGCGGATTCGTCCGGCGCGCCGTCGACCGGCCCGTCGACGCTCGGAAACCGCAGACGGTGACCGTCGCGGCTCCGCGCGCACAGGTCATGCAGTTCTGGCGCGATCCCGAGAACCTGAGCAGAGTCTTCGGCGACCACGTCCGGGTGGAGACGGTCGAAGCGAACCGGCTGCGCTGGACCTGGGAGAGCCCCGGCGGAACGACGACCTGGGACACCCGCGTCGACGTCACCTCGGAAGGACTCGCGTTCGTCGGCGAGGACGACGCGGACACCCCGGGTCCTCGCGTAGTGCTCGCGGTGTCCGACGCGCCCCGGGGCGGCACCGAGATGACCCTGCGCGCCGAGGTTCCCGTCCCCGATCTCGTCACCGGCGCCCTGACCTTCACTGCGCTCTACCGTGCGCGGGCTCTCATGCAGACCGGTGAGATCCCCACCCTGCAGGGCAGTCCGAGTGCCCGTGCATCGGAAGGAGACGCGTGATGCGAGCCCTGTGCTGGATAGGGGTGAACGAGTTGTCGGTGGAGACGGTCGACGATCCCGGCCTGGTCAACCCGCACGACGTGATCGTGGCGGTCCGCCTCACCACGACCTGCGGGTCCGATCTGCACTTCCTCGGCGGGTACCTGCCTGGGATGCGGGAGGGCGACGTGATCGGCCACGAGTTCATGGGCGAGATCGTCGACACCGGCCCGGAGGTGACGAACGTGCGGGTCGGCGACCGGGTGGTCGTGCCGTCGTTCATCGGATGCGGGAAGTGCCCGTACTGCGCCGACGGCCTGCACGCGGTGTGCGACACCACCAACCCGAACGCCGCGATGCAGCAACCCGTGCTGGGCTATCCCACCGGCGGAATCTACGGCTACACCCATCCCTTCGGCGGGTACCAAGGTTCGCACGCCGAGTACATCCGCGTGCCCTTCGGCGACGTCAACTGCTTCCAGATCCCCGACGGTGTCGGCGACGAACAGGCCCTGTTCCTGTCGGACGCGGTACCGACGGGCTACATGGGCGCCGACTTCTGCGACATCACCCCGGGCGACACCGTGGCGGTCTGGGGCGCCGGCGCCGTCGGTCTCATGGCCGCGGCAAGCGCGAAGATCATGGGCGCCGACAGGGTGATCGTGATCGACCGTTTCCGAGACCGCCTCGACCGCGCCGCGAAGAAGGTCGGCGCCGAAACCGTGGACTACGCCGAGGTCGACAGCGTCTACGAGACGCTCCGCGAGAGCACCGGCGGACGCGGACCGGACGCCTGCATAGACGCTGTGGGCATGGAGGGTCACGGAACCGGCGTCATGCAGGCCTACGACAAGGTCAAGCAGGCGCTGCGGATGGAGAGCGACCGCGCGACCTCCCTGCGCGAGGCGATCCTGTCCTGCGGCAAGGGCGGAGTCGTGTCGGTGCTCGGCATCTACGGTGTCACCGACAAGTTCCCGATGGCGGTGCTGACGAACAAGAGCTTGACCCTGCGGACGGCGCAGCAACACGGCCAGCGGTACGTGCCCACCCTGTTCGAACACGTCCTCGAGAGCAGGTTGGACCCGAGTTGGCTCATGACGCACGACCTTCCGCTCACCGACGCGGTACGCGGCTACGAGATGTTCAAGAACAAGGAGGACGACTGCCTGCGCGCGGTCTTCCGCCCCTAGGTCGTCACCGGTCGGATTTCTTCAATACGAGCGCACGGTCGGCGTCCGACACTGGCGCCATGACGAATTCGGTGAACCCCATCCCCGAGGGATACACCTCCCTCACCCCCTTCCTCGTCGTCGACGGTGCCTCCCACGCGATCGACTTCTACTGCGACGCGTTCGGAGCGACCGTCGTCGAGCGGATGGACGGCCCCGACGGGACGGTGATGCACGCAGAGCTCGACTTCGACAACGGCCGACTGCAATTGAGCGATCCCCATCCCTGCATCGGCCTGCACGCGCCGAGCGGAACGAACGACGTCGACCATTCGTACGTGCTGTACTGCGCGGACGCCGACGCCGTGTTCGCGCGGGCCGTCGCCCTCGGTGCCCGGGTGTTCGAGGAACCGTCGACCTTCGTCACCGGCGACCGGTTCGCGTCGATCCTCGATCCGTTCGGTCATCGGTGGGCCGTGATGACGCGGGTCGAGAACGTGCCCGCGGAGGAAGCGAAGCGACGGCTCGACGAGTGGGCGGCAACGCAGAACGCGTGAGGTGTAAAGCAGTTGCCCACGGAGCACCCTTCGGTGCACGCTGACTAGGATCTTCCTCCCGGATGTTCCGTACGAGAGCCGGGGGGATCAGTGTTCGACAAGAGCGGTGCGCAGAAGCGATTCGACGACGGCGTGATGGCCCTGGGCTATTTCGTCAAGGGAAGGCGACAGCGCACGGACTGCGCCGTCGCCCGGCAATGCCCCCACCAGTGCCGCACACTTCCGACCGATACGACTCGAACCACGCACGAGACCACCCGCTCGCCGACGGAAGTAGTTGCCGTGCATCGTCGAACTACGTCACCGGTCGGCGTGGCACAACCGAGATATCCGCTGTGAACGATTTCCCGGATTTCACCCCACGGACGGCGAATGCCGCCCCCGGGAAACCGGGAACGGCATTCGTCGTCGTGTACGGACTCAGCCGAGGCGCTGCTTGAGGGCCTCGAACTCGTCGCGGATGCCCGAGGGCACCTTCTCACCGAGGAACTCGAACCACTCGGCGATGCCGTCGATCTCGGACTTCCACTCCTCGACGTCGACCTTCAGGGCCTCGTCGACGTCGGCGGGATCGACATCGAGACCGTCGAGCGTGAGGTCGGCGGCGCTGGGCACGTAGCCGATCGGCGTGGACTGCGCGCCGGCCTTGTGCTCGATGCGGTCGACGATCCACTTGAGCACGCGCGAGTTCTCGCCGAAGCCGGGCCACAGGAAGCGGCCGTCGTCGCCGCGACGGAACCAGTTGACGTAGAAGATCTTCGGCAGCTTGTCCTCGTCGGCGTTCTTGCCGAGCGTGATCCAGTGGTTCAGGTAGTCGCCGGCGTTGTAGCCGAGGAAGGGCAGCATCGCCATCGGGTCGCGACGGACGCTACCGACCTTGCCCTCTGCCGCGGCGGTCTGCTCGGACGACAGGGTCGCGCCGAGGAAGGTGCCGTGCTGCCAGTCGAAGGACTCGCTGACGAGGGGCACCGTCGTCTTGCGGCGGCCACCGAACAGGATCGCGGAGATCGGCACACCCTGCGGGTCGTCCCACTCGGGGGCGAGGATCGGGCACTGCGACATCGGGGTGCAGTAACGCGAGTTCGGGTGCGCGGCGTTGGTGCCGGACTCGGGGGTCCAGTCGTTGCCCAGCCAGTCGGTGAGGTGCGCCGGGGTCTCGCCGCCGATGCCCTCCCACCAGATGTCGCCGTCGTCGGTCTTCGCGACGTTGGTGTAGATGGTGTTGCCGGCCTCGATGGTCGCCATCGCGTTCGGGTTCGAGTCGGCGCTGGTGCCCGGCGCGACGCCGAAGAAGCCGAACTCGGGGTTCACGGCGTAGAGGCGGCCGTCCTTGCCGAAACGCATCCACGCGATGTCGTCGCCGAGGGTCTCGGCACGCCAGCCCGGAATGGTCGGCTGGATCATCGCGAGGTTGGTCTTGCCACAGGCCGACGGGAACGCCGCAGCGATGTAGTAGGCCTTTTCCTCGGGCGAGATCAGCTTGAGGATCAGCATGTGCTCGGCCAGCCAGCCCTCGTCGTGCGCCATGGCCGACGCGATGCGCAGCGAGTAGCACTTCTTGCCGAGCAGGGCGTTGCCGCCGTAGCCGGAGCCGAAGCTCCAGATCTCACGGGTCTCGGGGAAGTGGGTGATGTACTTCGTGTCGTTGCACGGCCACGGGACATCCTGCTGACCGGCCTCGAGCGGCGCACCCACGGAGTGCAGCGCCTTGACGAACGGACGGTCGGTGCCGAGCTTCTCGAGAGCCGCGCTGCCCATGCGGGTCATGATGCGCATCGAGACGACGACGTACTCCGAGTCGGTCAGCTCGACGCCGAGCTTCGGGTCCTCGGCTCCGAGCGGGCCCATGCAGAAGGGCACGACGAAGAGGGTGCGTCCGCGCATGCTGCCGCGGTACAGCTCGGTCATCGTGGCACGCATCTCGTCGGGGTCGACCCAGTTGTTGGTCGGGCCCGCGTCGATCTCGTTCTTCGAGCAGATGAAGGTGCGCGACTCGACGCGTGCGACGTCCGACGGATCGGAATTGGCCAGGAACGAGTTCGGCTTCTTCTCGTCGTTCAGACGCGTGAAGGTGCCTGCCTCGACCAGCTGAGAGGTCAGACGGTCCCATTCCTCATCGGATCCGTCGGCCCATACGACACGATCGGGCTGGGTGAGCTCGGCAATCTCCTGGACCCAGGCAAGCAACTCGGCATGCTGGGTCGGGAGCTTGTCGTCGGTACCGTTCAAACCGGGAATGGTCGCTGAGGTCATCAAAACTCTCCTGGGGTGTGCCCGGAACCGGGATCCCACCTCCGACCTGCACGTTCTTCTGTGCGGACGAGGGCAGACCCGGGCTTGCCCCTCTCGGCAGGGGTACCACCTACTTCGTCCGTGGCCGAACAGGCGAAGTAGGCGCCGGATGTCCTTTTCATAGAGGTTAACGTCGGAATGTCGACCGGCGTCACTCGGGGCCGGTCGGAAATCTCACAGAAACGATTCAGAACTTGCGCACAATACCGTCCCCTCCCCCTGCTGCGCAGCCGGATATGAATCACTTCGACTCTTCTCCGTGGTGTACGTCGTATTCAAGGCTACCTGTGTCCAGTCGACTCCACCGACCCGATCCGTCGAGCTCGCGACAGTATTCCCACACGCCGTAACGGCCGTCGTCCGCGATCACCGAGAGGCGATCGCTGCTGCCG
Organism: Rhodococcus sp. DMU2021; assembly: GCF_019641445.1. Classification (NCBI taxonomy): domain Bacteria; kingdom Bacillati; phylum Actinomycetota; class Actinomycetes; order Mycobacteriales; family Nocardiaceae; genus Rhodococcus; species Rhodococcus sp. DMU2021. The sequence continues at coordinate 86,636 of NZ_JAIFKB010000009.1, read as the reverse complement.
TCGAGATCGGTGTCGGTAGCCACCACCAGACCGTCGCCCCAGTCGCCACCGACTCCCCAGTGCTCGGTATCGGCGACGACCGTCTCGGCGGCGCCGTCACCGTCGAGGTCGGTCGTCGGGGCGAGCTCGTCGGCCCAGGCGGCCAACTCGGACGGATCGAACCCGGACGGATCGAAGGGATCGGTGAACGGCTGGGGTGTGCCACCCGAGCCGGCGAATTCGGCCATCGTCTCCCCTTTCCGACCCGGCACGCGCCGGATCGCTCCTATCCGGTTGGACGCACCCCGGCACCTTGCGGTTCCGGGATGTGTCCGAGTGCCGCCAGGTCGCGTTCGCACGCGGCGGTGCGGGCACGCCGCTCGCCCCGGCGACGGGCGATCTCCGCGTCGATCGCGGCGACGCGTTCCCGCACGCGGGTCGCGTGCCGGTCGCGCGCAGCGACCGCGAGCGCGGTGGACTGCAGTTCCGTCTCGTGGATGCGGGTGCGGATCCAGGTGTCGAGTTCCGCCCGTACGGTCGCGAGCTCGTCGGCGATCCACCGCCGCATCCGGTCGCGGTAGGCGATTCGCCTACGGATCCGCATCAGCCATCCGGCGGCCGGAACCGCGCACGCGATCGCGACCACCAGCGACATCCAGCCCGGCAGGTCCCCGAACGGGGTGAGGAGCAGTCTGCCGAGACCCGCGCCTGCCGACGCACCGAAGACCACCGTCAGCGTGTCCTCCATCGACCGCGCGGTCTGCGGTGGGCGGGCCGTGCGCGTGGGTTCCGGCGCCGGAGTGCCCGGCGCGATCCGGGCCGTCTCGTCGGTGAGCCGCGCACACAGGTCGTCGACGTGGGTGTCGATCGTCGTGACCACCGCATCCGCGTCCGCGGTCTCGAGCACCTCGCCCGCGGCGGTGGACGCCGCCCGCACGCGCATCGCGACCTCCTGCAACAGCGTCACCTGCAGCCGGCGCAGGTCGGGGCCGGAGGTCGCGGGTGGTGCTGCGGCTGTGAGGCGGGAGCGCTCCGCACGCAGGCCCCCTTCCTCGTCCTCCGCGCTCAGTCGTCCGATCTCCTCCTCGATCATCGGCCGGGTGGCGGCGACGACCGCGGCGCGTGCTCGTCGCGGGTCGTGTGACGACCGGACCGTGGCGGCCAGGACGTCCCGCAGTTCGACGAGTCCGGACGCGGTGAGCAGGGTCTGCCGGACCGCCTCGCTCGCGTCGTCCTCGAGTTCGCGTGCCCGCCGAGCGGCCGCGGCGCTCACGGGCAGGACCACGACCCTCGGCAGCCAGGATGCGTGCCGCTGCAGGATCTCGACGTCGGCGTCGCGGACCGCACGCCAGTCGGGAAAGCGGTCGATGCCCGTCAGTGCGCAGACGACCTCGATCGACTCGGCTGCCGCCGAGCGGACGAGGTCGAGTTCGGTGCGGCCGATCGTCGCCGACGGGTCGAACACCACGAGGGTGACGGCGCGGCCGTCGTCCGTGATGTCCAGCCCGCCCAGAGGTCGTAGCTCCGCTGCCAGCGTGCCGGCGCCGGAACCGGGCACTCCGACGACCCGCACGCCGGTCGCGGCCGGCCGGTGCAGTCCCATCCATCCGCGCGGGTTCCATCGGCGCAGGACGTCGTCGGCCGGATCCACGAGTCCGCTCGGCGGTGTCACCGTAGTCCCGCGGCGACGGACTCCATCGGGTCCAGCCCGACCAGGTCGAGTGTCTGTTCGACGAGTTCGCGCACCTGCGGTGCCGCCGGGACACCCGCCACGACCCGGGCGAGCTCCTCGTCACGTAGGCGGCGCGCCACGACCGCACGCGCGGCGAGCCGTTCCCCGAGCAGTTCCTCATCGCGGACCGCGACCACCTGATCCGGCGGCACCCCCGTCGCACGCGCGACGAGAGCGCACTCGCTGTCATCCGTCCCACCCGTCACCACGAGGACGAGGCGACAAGGATCCACGGCCGTCAGCGCGGCGCGGTCGGCCGGATGGGCGACGGCCGGGTCGAGACGACGCGGCACGACGTAGACGACGACGTCACCGTCGAGGACCGGGTCGGGACCGTCCGGCGTGTCCACTGCCACTCCGCCCACGGCCGCGTCTACTCGCCCACCCTCGATATCGACCCTGCGGAGCAGCAGTTCGCGCACCTGCGTCTCGACGCTCTCCCGGCCGGTCCCGGCCCGCCCCGCGACCTGCACCCGCAGCGCGGCCGTATGCTCGGTCAGCGCCCTGCGAATCAACCGCCCTGCCTGCGCATCCAGTTGTTCGACCTGCGCAGCGAGGTGGTGCCACAACTCCCCCGTCATGATCCCCCGATCGTCGGCGGAAATTGTCGCAGAGAGATCGCTGACAGGCAGCCGAACGAATGCTTCCCTGAGAAAACACTGTGGCCACTCAGGTCACTCCCGCCACACACTCTCGGAATACGCGACAATGGACCGGTGAACGAAGCCGATCAGCACACCACCGAGACGCTCGAGGAGCGCCCGACCCGCGGGAACCGCCTATACCCCAGGGTGACGAGTTTCCGGTCCCGCCGTGGATCGCTGACCGACCCCCAGCAGCAGTGCTGGGACCGTCGTTGGCCCGAACTCGGCAAGGAAGTCGGCGACGAACCGCTCGACGTCGACGCCTGGTTCGGTCGCTCCGCGCCCCTCGTCCTCGAGATCGGATCCGGAACAGGAACCGCCGCGGTCGCTATGGCCCAAGCCGAGCCCGAGGTGAACCTCATCGCCGTGGAGGTCTACAAGCCCGGCATCGCCCAGACACTGCAGAACATCGAACGCAGCTGCAACACCGACGCGCCGATCCGGAACCTGCGGATCCTGCGCGGCGACGCCGTCGAGGTGCTCGAGAAGATGCTGACCACCGCGTCACTCACCGGCGTGCGGGTGTTCTTCCCGGATCCGTGGCCCAAGGCCCGCCACCACAAGCGCCGACTCCTGCAGGCCCCGACGTTCGCCCTGATCGCCGACCGATTGAAGCCCGGTGGAGTGCTGCACGTGGCCACCGACCACGCCGATTACGCCGAGGCCATCGCCGAGGTGGGCGATGCCGAACCGCGCCTCGCCCGCTTCACCGGCACCTCCCCGATCAGCCTCGAACGCCCCGTCACCAAGTTCGAGGACAAGGCACACCAGGTGGGTAGCGCTATCAACGAGTTCGTCTGGGGGAAGATCGGAGCATGAGTGTCCATGAAGAGCTTCCCGGCGTGACCGACCCCTCCGCGATCGACGGTGTCGAGCCGGTCCGAAAGGTCCTGCTCGTCTGGGACGCACCCAACCTCGACATGGGCCTCGGCGCGATCCTCGGCGGCCGGCCCACCGCGGCCTACCGCCCGCGCTTCGACGCTCTCGGCCGGTGGCTGCTCGGACGCACCGCCGAACTGTCGCGTCTGCACTCCGCGACCCTCGAACCCGAAGCCACGGTGTTCACCAATATCGCCCCCGGCAGCGCGGACGTCGTCCGCCCCTGGGTCGAGGCCTTGCGTAATGTGGGCTTCGCGGTGTTCGCCAAGCCGAAGATCGACGAGGACAGCGATGTCGACTCCGACATGCTGGACCACATCGAGCTGAGGCACCGGGAAGGTCTCGCGGGTGTCATGGTGGCCTCCGCCGACGGGCAGGCGTTCCGTGAACCCCTCGAGCGGCTCGCACAGGAGGGCATCGCGACCCAGGTGCTCGGTTTCCGCGAGCACGCCAGCTGGGCGGTGACCTCCGAGATCATCCAGTTCCTCGATCTCGAGGACATTCCCGGTGTGTTCCGCGAACCGCTGCCCCGCGTCAGCCTGGAATCGCTGCCCGACGAGGGTGCCTGGCTGCAGCCGTTCCGACCGCTTTCTGCTCTCCTGGTGGGGCGCAAGAGCGTCGCCGAATAGGAGACTTACGTGTTCGACCGTTGGGGAGAGCTCGTCTACCGCGCGCGCTTCACCGTCATTGCGGTGATGGTCGCGGGGTTGCTCGCGCTCGCCGGGTACGGGCTGAGCCTGAACGATCACCTCAGCCAGAGCGGCTGGGACGATCCCGGTTCGGAGTCCGTCGCCGCTGCCAAGCTCGCCGACGGCACCTTCGGCCGCGACACCGCGGGCGACGTGCTGGTGCTGTACACGGCACCCGAGGGCAGCACGGTCGACGATCCCGAGTTCGCGGCGAAGGTCACCGACAGCCTGAACTCGCTGGTCGCCGAGCATCCCGACGAAATCCTCAAGATCAACGGTGCGTACTGGCCCACCGACGACGCGCCGTCGCTGCCGTCGCTGGCCGATCCGTCGCGTCAGCACGCGATCGCGTCGGTCGCGATCGCCGGCGAGGACGACACGGAGCTGACCGGCAACTTCCGCGAGATCAAGGACGCCTTCTACATCGACGGCGTCGACGTGCAGCTCGCCGGTCTGCAGCCGATCTCCGGCGCACTGAACGACACGATGGCCAACGACATCAAGCGCATGGAGATCCTCGCGATCCCGGCCGTCGGCATCCTGTTGTTCTTCGTCTTCGGTGGCGTCGTCGCGGCCGCTCTCCCGCTGATCACCGGTGGTCTCACGATCGTCGCGGCGAACGGCATCGTCCGGTTGATCACCAACTTCACCGAGGTCAACTCGTTCGTCGCACCGGTCGTCTCACTGATCGGCCTGGGCCTGGCGATCGACTACGGCCTGTTCATGGTGTCGCGGTTCCGTGAGGAACTCGCCGAGGGTTACGACACCCCGGCGGCGGTGCGACGCACCGTCGTCACCGCAGGTCGCACGGTGGTGTTCTCGGCGACGATGGTCGTCACCAGCCTCGGTGGTCTCGTGCTGTTCCCGCAGGGCTTCCTCAAGTCGGTCGCCTACGGCGCGATCTCGGCGGTCTCACTGGCTGCCCTGCTGTCGATCACGATCCTGCCCGCCATCCTGAGCATCCTCGGCAGGCGCATCGACAAGTTCGGCATGAAACGCTTCGGGCAGATCCAGTCGAACGAGCAGGTCGAGAACAGTTTCCTCGGCCGCCTGTGCCGCTGGGTGATGGTCAACCCGATGAAGGTGACCATCCCGACGGTCATCGGCCTGCTGCTGCTCATCATGCCGCTGACCGGCATCAAGTTCGGCGGCATCAACGAGACCTACCTGCCGCCCGAGCACCCCACGCGCGTCGCGCAGGAGACCTTCGACGAACTGTTCCCCGGCCAGCGCGCCGAGCCGGTCAAGCTCGTGGTCCGCGGCGCCGAGGGCGGCGACCTCAACAAGATCATCACGACGGCCAGCGAAGCTCCCGGCCTCGTCGAGAAGTTCCAGATCACCGGCCCCGCGAAGGACGGCGTCCGTGTGCTCAAGGCCGGTCTGACCGACCGCAACGAGTCCGCCGACACCGTCGAGTACCTGCACGCAGCCGAATGGCCCGAGGGTGTCGAAGTGCTCGTCGGCGGCACCCCGGCGATCGAGCAGGACTCCATCGGGGCCCTGCTCGAGACCCTGCCGCTGATGGTCGCGGTCGTCGTGCTGTTGACGACGTTGCTGATGTTCCTGGCGTTCGGCTCGCTCGTGCTGCCGGTCAAGGCCGTGTTGATGAGCGCCCTGGGTCTCGGCTCGACGCTGGGCATCCTCACCTGGATCTTCATCGACGGCAACGGCGCCGACCTGCTCAACTTCACCCCAGGGCCGATCATGTCGCCGGTGCTCGTGCTGATCATCGCGATCGTGTACGGCCTGTCGACCGACTACGAGGTGTTCCTGCTCTCCAGAATGGTCGAGGCGAGATCGATGGGGGCGAGCACCACCGAGTCGATCCGTATCGGTACCGCCCACACCGGTCGCATCATCACCGCGGCCGCCCTGATCCTTATCGTCGTCACCGGTGCCTTCGGGTTCTCGGAGCTGGTGATGATGAAGTACATCGCGTTCGGCATGATCGCCGCGCTGATCATCGACGCGACCGTCATCCGCATGTTCCTCGTGCCCGCCGTGATGAAGCTGCTCGGCGACGACTGCTGGTGGGCTCCGGCGTGGATGAAGCGGATCCAGGAGAAGATCGGCTTGGGCGAGCCGATCCTCGCCGACGAACTGATGCCCGAGGACGTTCCCGAGCTCATCACCGTCGGCATGTTCGGGCCGGCGACGGTCGCGGCCACGGGCGCGCACCGCTTCCCGGCAGGTGCCTTCGAGGGCGGCTCCGACCTCACGCAGCCGCTGCCCAAGATCGCTCCGCCGAGGCCGGCCGCCGAACAGCGCAAGCTCCGCGATCTCACGCCGCCGCCGGTGCGACGGCAGGCCCCGGGCCGCCCCCCGGTCCGTCCGGCCGCGCCCGCGTCCGGTCGTCCCCCTGCTGCTCCGCGGAACGGCGAACGGGTGCCGCCCGCAGCCGGGCGTCCGATGCCGGCGAGCCGTCCGGTGCAGCCCGGTACGGGTCCGGGGCGTCCGTCGCGTCCGATCCCGGAGCCGCGTCGTCGCCCGGAGGGTCGGCCGCCGGTGGACGAGCGCAACGGCTCGGCTCTTCCGGGGCTCGGAGGCCCGGAGAAGGGTGTCCCGGAGAAGCCCGAACGTCGTGCCTCCGAGATGCCGCAGCGCGATGTCACGCAGCGCGGTGCGCTCGATCAGACACAGCGCGGTGCGCTCGATGCCACACAGCGCGGTGCGTCCGACCCGTCGTCGCCGTCGTCGGTGCCTCCGCTCCCCCGCCGTCAGCGCGGGGAGGTTCCGCCGCCGCTGCCGCAGTCCTTCATCCGACCGCCCGCTGTCCCGGGCGATGCGGAAGCTCTGCCCGGTGCCCCGGCTCCGCGTCCGAGCGAACCCGGCACCGGTCGTGGACGGGATCCGCAGGCGATCGAGAACTGGCTGTCGCAGTTGCGCCGTACGTCGCCCGGCGGGGAGTCTTCGGCCCAGCGACCGAGGCCCACTTCCGACGCACCGCGCCCCTCGGCGCCGGACTCGCAACGTCCCCCGACATCGGAGGCCCAGCGACCTCCGGCGCAGGGACCTGCCCGACCGCCCGTGCCGGGCACTCAGCAGCCGCCGACGCAGGGCATGCAGCCGCCGACACAGAACGGTCCCCGTCCGCCTCTGCCCTCCCGGTCCCGTGGTCCGGAGCAGCCGCCCCGCCCGGCCGGCGAGCGGCCGGAAGCGCGAGCGGACGAATCGCAGCCGGAGCAGAACGACGCGGAGTCGCGGAGGCGTGGACGCCACGGTCCCGACAGCGGCCGTTCGATCAGCGTCAGTGAGCTGATCGCCCGGCAGCGTCGCGACTGATCTGACGAACGAACTCGAGGCGACCCGCAGAGCGGGTCGCCTCGGGTGTTTCCGGGGTCAGCTGCCGTTGAAGAACTTCCGCAGCCGCGTGGACAGCGGATGGGTGACGTTGAAGCTCCCGCCGCGGACCTTGCCTGTCACCACGACGTGCAGCGGTCCGTACGGCGCTCCGCCGCGCACCTTCGACGACACGCTCGACGCGACGTTCTCGACGCCGTTGACGTCGGCCGTGGCCTCGGCGGGGAGCACGATGTTGATCGAGCTGAGGTAGTCGCTCACGTCGATCCGCACGACCTGCGTCTGCATCACCGCTTCGGTGAAATCGAGGGTCACGGAGGACGCGACGGTGTCGAGAACGACGGCGGGCGGCACGTGCCAGCGACCCTTGCGTTCGATGCCGGAGACGCGGCCCTTGATCACGAGAGGAGCGCCCTGGCCGGTCGCGGGGAAAGCAGCTGCACTCGGCGCGGGGTAGCCGGCCGCACTCGGCGCCGGATAGTGCGCCTGCGACATGCCCGGCAGATTCTGCTCCTGGAACTCGGGCCGGATCTGGATACCGGGCAGGTCGACGAGCACCTGGTTCAGGTCGCCTCGGGTCTTGGCCGCGAGGACGGTGTCCATCCGTTCGGTGAACTCCCCGAGCGAGAGCATTCCCTGCCCGACCGCCCGCTGCAGAAGTTCGCCGACGTGCTCGCGCTCGGCGTCCGACACCCGCAGATCCTTCGGTTCCATGCCTTGAGCTTAACGGGACGAACGGTATGCCTCCGAAGTCGTCGGAGCCACTGTGCGGGGCGCTATTCGAGGCCCTGTTCGATGACGTAGCGGGTGAGTTCGACGCGGTTGGCGAGCTGCAGTTTGCGTAGCGCCGCTTGGACGTGGTTCTCCACCGTGCGGTGGCTGAGCGTCAGTCGCGCTGCGATCTGTTTCGCCGACAACCCTTTCGCGACGAGACGCAACACTTCGGTCTCCCGGCCGGTCAGGGTCGGTGGGGGTCTCCGGTCGGCGACGTCGTTCGACATCCGGCGGTACTCGCCGAGCACGAGCCCGGCCAGTCCGGGGGTGAAGACGGCCTGTCCCCGCGCGGTCGCGAGGACGGCGTCGACGAGTTCGTGCACCGAGGCGCTCTTCACGAGATAGCCGGACGCGCCCGCCTTGACCGCGCCGAGGACGTCGTCGCGTTCGGAGGACGCCGACAGGACCAGCACCCGGCTGTCCGGGGAGACCTCGAGGACCGCGCGGGTCGCCTCGGTGCCGGTGCCGTCGGGCATCGCCATGTCCATGAGCACGACGTCGGGGCGGACGACGGCGGCACGGCGCGCGGCGCTCGCGACACCGTCGGCCTCGGCGACGACGGTGAACCCGGCCTCCTCGAGGTCACGTCCGATGGCGTTGCGCCAGATCGGGTGGTCGTCGACCACCATCACGCTGACGGTGCTGCGTTCCTCTGTGCTGTTCTCGTGTGTTTCCGCGCTGATCTCGGCCACTCATTCCCCTTCGGTACCCGGATCTCCCATTCGGTTCCTTCGCCTACATCGCTGTCGAGCAGTGCGACGCCGCCGAGCCATTCCGCTCGCCCGACGATCGACTTGGACACCCCCATGCGTCCCTGTTCGCGAGCTTCGTCGAGTCTGCCCGGTTCGATCCCGACGCCGTCGTCCCGGATGCTGAGTACGATCTCGTCGCCGAGATCCTCGAGGAGGATGTAGGCGGCGGCACCGGCGCCGGCGTGCAGTTGCGTGTTCGACAGCGCCGCTGTCGTGAGCGCCGCGAGTTCCTCCGCTCGATCCCGCGGGATCATGATCGGGCCGGCGGGCGCGGACACCGTCGCACCGGTCCCGGCCCTGGCCCGGACGAGGGCGGTGAGGTCGGCATGCTCACCGCCGCGGTCGACGTCGGTGTCCTGTTCGGAGATCAGCTGCCGCAGCGCGGTCTCCTGTTCGCGGGCCAACTCGGCGAGTTCCGTCGCATCACCGCCCAGCTCGAGTCCGCGCCGCTGCACGAGCGCGAGCACCTGCAGCACGCCGTCGTGCACCTGCCGGGCGAGCCGGTCCCGTTCCTCGGTGGCCGCTGCCACGCGCACGGCCTGCTCGAGTTGCCGGTGCGCACTGCGCGCGGTGGTGGTGGCGAAACCCATTGCCACACCGCACGCGACGAGCACCGGCGCCGTCGCGTCGCGCCACAGGTCGAGGTTGATCTGGTCGCGCACCACCGCGCTGACGACGGACATCAGCAGCGCCGAGCCGATGCCCGTGAGCGGACCGCCGAGGATCGCGGCCGACAGCACGGCGTTGGCGACCCACAGCGTGGTGGGCATGGTCTGGTGGTTGCTGTACCAGTCGTGGTCGGCGACCAGCCGGGTCGCCGCCATCAACGCGACGGCGAGGATCTGGTCCACCACGGTGACCGTGCGGCGCAGTCGTGCCTCGCGGGAGAGCAACACCGCCGAGACGAGCCTCATGTGTACGTTTCGCACCTTTCGTCACAGTAGGTGGGGCGAGTGAATCCAACCACTCCGCGCCTCCAACAGTGACCGCCCCATCCTGTGACCGTCCGCACAGTGGTTTGATTTGAAGTCGTGCTGAGGTCGTACCGAGCTGTCGCCGCCACCTTGCGGAGTCGTTGGCCGCTCTACATGGTCTCCATGGGCGCGTCGAACCTGTTCGGTGCGATGCTCGTGTTCGCCTTCGTCCGGTACGGCATCCCCATCGCCGAGACCGACGCCATCATCGCGGATCGGGTCCGCAACTTCGCGGTCTTCGCGGTGTACCTGGTCTTCGCCGGCATCGTGAGCCTCGGCGCCGCAGCGATCACGCTGCGCTCTGTCGTCCGGTGGCAGCTCCGCGGCGGCCCGCCCACCCGGGCCGAACAGATGGCGGCCCTGCACGCCCCGCTGCGACAGGCGATCGTGCACCTCGGTCTGTGGCTGCTCGGCGGCGTGCTCTTCGTCTTCCTCACCGCCGAGGAGATGCCGTCGCTCGCGGTGGCGGTCTCGGTCACCGTCGCAATGGCCGCGACCAGCACCTTCGGTTTCACCTACATGCTCGGTGAACGCATCCTGCGGCCGGTCGCCGCGCGGGCGCTGAGCGAGGGAAACTTCGACCGGACGATGGCTCCCGGCGTCGGCACGCGCCTGGCCATGACCTGGGGCCTGGGCACGCTCATGCCGGTCGCCGGGATCGTGCTGCTGTGCGTGACGCAGTTGAGCGCCAACACCGACTTCGACGCCGACGCGCTCGCCCTGTCCGTGCTCGCTCTCGCGGTGACGTCGATCGGTCTCGCGCTCGTGTTGTCGCTGCTGACGTCGGCGCAGATCTCCGACCCGATCAAGCAGTTGCGCTGGGCGATCGAACGCGTGCAACGCGGCGCCTCGGGAGTGCAGGTCGAGGTGTTCGACGGCAGTGAGATCGGACGCCTACAGGTCGGCTTCAACCGCATGATGGCCGAGTCCGACGAACGCCGGCGTCTACGGGAGTTGTTCGGTCAGCACGTCGGTGAGGACGTCGCGCGCCGGGCCCTGCAGTACGGCACCGAGCTCGGTGGTGAGACGCGCTACGTCGCGGTGCTGTTCGTCGACATGGTGGGTTCGACGGCGACGGCCGCCGAGCGCCCACCGAGCGAGGTCGTCGAACTGCTCAACGAGTTCTTCCGTGTCGTCGTCGAGGTGGTCGACCATCATCACGGCTTCGTCAACAAGTTCATGGGCGACGCGGCATTGGTGATCTTCGGCGCTCCCCTCGACCGGCCGGACGCCCCCACGGCGGCGCTCGCGGCGGCCCGCGAACTGCGTTTCGCTCTGGACGAGATCACCGGACTCGATGTCGGGATCGGCGTGTCGGCGGGACTCGCGGTGGCCGGCAACATCGGCGCGGCGGAGCGCTTCGAGTACACGGTGATCGGCGACCCGGTCAACGAGGCCTCGCGCCTGACCGAGCTGGCGAAACTGCGTCCGAGTAGGGTTCTCGCGTCGTCGAGCGCGTTGTACTTCGCGGACGACGAGGAGCGCAGCCACTGGGAACTCGGCGACGAGGTGCAGCTTCGCGGCCGGCGGCGGATGACCCATCTCGCATGGCCGGTTCGCTATCCCGGAGCCCCCGGAGAAGCGAACGGGACGGACACTTCGACGGACGAGTGACGGTCCGTCCCGCGACACCCGCGAACGACGCGGAACGGCCACAGCGCCCTCTTCGTGACCCGACGGTCGGTTACGGTGAACAGCGTGGCGCAGCCGCACGACGATCCTCCATGCCCCGACGCCACGCCGCGTCGGGGCTCGTTCCGGTGGATCAAGTGGGTGTCGGCGATCGCCCTCGTGGCTCTGCTGACGGTCGAGGCGATCTACCTGTGGCCGACGATGAGCGACTCGTGGCGCGCGGTCACGGAGATGCACTGGGGCTGGTTCGCGGCGGCCGTGCTGGCGCAGATGATCTCCCTCAGCGGCTTCGCGGGAGTGCAGCAGCGACTGCTCCGCGCCGGCGGGGTGCGCGTCGGGCACTGGCGTTCGGCGTCGGTGATCTACGGCAGCACGGCGATGGCGGTGACCCTGCCCGCAGGTCCGGTCTTCTCCACGGCCTTCACCTACAAGCAGACCCGCAAGTGGGGTGCGACCCCCGTGGTCGCCTCGTGGCAACTCGCGGTTTCCGGCGTCATCGCGGCCGTGACCCTGGCGTCGGTGGGCATGATCGGTGCGTTCGCGGTCGGCAGCCGGATCAGCCCCGTCACTCTCGTGTTGTCGCTCGCGGGCGCGATCGCGTTGATCTTCGGCCTGCGGTACGTCGCGAAGAACCCCACGTCGATCGAGGCGGCGGGCACGTGGGTGCTCCGTCGGGTCAACCGCATCACGAGGAAGCCGAGGGACACCGGCTTCGACGTCTTCGAACGCACCCTCGCGCAGCTCGAGTCCGTCGAACTCGCGCGTCGCGACGGTGTGGCCGCGGTGGCGTGGTCGGCCGTGCACCGTGCAGCCGATGTCGCGTGCCTCGGACTGGCGTGCTGGGCTGTCGGCGGCTCCCCGTCGGTGGCGGGGTTGTTCATCGCGTTCGCGGCGGCGAAGGCCGTGGGCAGCGTGCCGCTCGCACCGGGCGGCCTCGGATTCGTGGACGGCACCCTCATCGCGACGCTCACCGCTGCCGGGCTGAGCGCGTCGCAGTCGCTGGCAGCGGTCTTCGTGTATCGGATGGTGAGCTTCGCGTTCGTGGCCCTGGCGGGCTGGGCCACCGTCGCCGCGATGTACCGGGGCAACGGACCCGACGAGATCGATCCGATCGCCGAGCGCGCAGAACACGAGCGCAGCGCCCTGGAGCGGCGGCGTCGTCCGGTCGAGAATCCCGAGCCGGCGTGATCCACCTCACGATGTAGTTGCGCATGCAACTATTTGGTGGCATGGTTGTCGACAAGCAGTTGAAAGTTTGACCATCGAGGAGGACCACCATGACGACCGCCACCACCACCTTCCCCGGCCTGACCACCGGCACCTGGGCCATCGATCCCGTCCACTCGAACGTGGGCTTCACCGTCCGGCACCTCGTCGTCAGCAAGGTTCGCGGCACCTTCGAGAACTTCTCCGGCGCCATCACCGTCGCCGAGGACGGCACCGCATCGGTGAACGCCGAGATCGACGTCAAGTCGATCAACACCAAGAACGCCGACCGCGACGCGCACATCCGCTCCGCCGACTTCTTCGACGCCGAGCAGTTCCCCGTCGCCACCTTCACCTCGACCGACGTGCGTGCCGACGGTGATAACTACATCGTCACGGGCGACTTCACGCTCCACGGCGTCACCCGCCCGGTCGACCTGAAGCTCGAGTTCAACGGCGTCAACCCCGGCATGGGCCAGGGCCCGGTCGCCGGCTTCGAGGCCACCACCGTCATCAACCGCAAGGATTTCGGCATCAGCATCGAAATGCCGCTCGAAGGCGGCGGAGCCGTCGTCGGCGACAAGATCACCATCACCCTCGAGATCGAGGCCGGCCTGCAGGCCTGACCCCTCTCGCACAGACAGCGCCCCTGCTCCGGCAGGGGCGCTGCCACGTTCCACCCGCTCTACCGGTCCGGATCGTGCTCGAGAGCACGCGCCGGAGATTCCGACGCGCCCCGCGCCGCCGCTACTCTGGACCCGTGAAGAAGTACATCCCGGCGTTGGCGATCGACGTCGTTCTCGTCGTCGTATTCGCCGTGCTCGGTCGTTCCAGTCACGACGAAGTGCTCGATCTCGTGGGGCTCGCAGGAACGGCGTGGCCGTTCCTCGGCGGCCTCACCGTCGGATGGTTCTTCACCGCGTGGCTCTACCGCGACAAGTTCGACGCCTTCGCGGCCGTTCCCACCGGACTGCTCGTGTGGGTGAGCACCCTCGTCGTGGGGATGCTGCTGCGGGCCGTCACCGGTCAGGGCACCGCAACCGCCTTCATCATCGTCGCGACGATCTTCTTGGGCCTGTTCCTGGTGGGCTGGCGCGTGGTCGTCGGACTGCTCCAGCACCGCAAGGTCGACGCTCACTGACCTCGCCGAGGTCGACCAGTACCGACCCTCCGGTCGCAGCTCTCGCACTCGCACGCGAAGTGTGATCTGCGACCGCGGGATACGCGAATTTTTCGCGCTCGCGCCCCGTGCGGTGGAACAGTGGAGATCATGTCCACGCTGGAACCACCTACTCTGACCGGGTCGCGATCCGACCATCGGTTCTTCGGTCAGCCACTACCCCTGGCCAACCTGTTCGGTGTCGAGATGTGGGAGCGATTCTCCTTCTACGGCATGCAGGGCATCCTGATCTACTACCTGTACTACTCGGCATCCGAGGGCGGGCTGGGGATCAGCCAGGGGGCTGCGACCTCCATCGTCGGCGCCTACGGCGGCACGGTCTACCTGTCGACGATTCTCGGGGCGTGGATCGCCGACCGGCTGCTGGGTTCCGAACGGACCCTGTTCTACAGCGCCGTGCTCATCATGTTCGGCCACATCGCGCTCGCGGTGCTGCCCGGTTTCGTCGGGGTGGGTATCGGCCTGGTGCTGGTCGCGTTCGGTAGCGGTGGTCTGAAGGCCACGGCGACGTCGATCGTCGGCGATCTCTACGACGAGCAGGACCCGCGACGCGACGCCGGTTTCTCCATCTTCTACATGGGCGTGAACATCGGCGCGCTCGTCGGCCCGCTGCTCACCGGCTTCCTACAGACGCGTTACGGCTTCCACTGGGGCTTCGGTCTCGCCGCGGTCGGCATGTTCCTCGGCCTGCTGCAGTACACGATCTACCGCAAGCATCTCGGCGACATCGGCAAGGTGCCACCCCATCCGCTTCCCGCCGAGACGCGCACGAAAGCCGCCGGGATCGGTCTGGTCGCCGTGGTCCTCATCGCGGTCGCCGCGCTGACCGGCCTCGTCACGACGAGCAACATGTCCGACATCGTCGTCGCCCTGACCATCATCGCGACGATCACCTACTTCGTCCTCATGCTGTCGAGCAAGCAGATCACGCCGGTCGAGCGCAGCCGGGTGCTGTCGTTCATCCCGATGTTCATCGCGAGCGCAGTGTTCTGGTCGCTCTTCCAGCAACAGTTCACGATGGTCGCCGTCTACGCCGACACACGCCTGGACCGTAATCTGTTCGGGTGGGAGTTCCCGCCGTCCTGGGTGCAGTCGATCAACCCGGTCTTCATCATCCTGTTCGCGGGTGTCTTCGCCGCCGTGTGGACCAAACTCGGACCGCGTCAGCCCTCGTCGCCCATCAAGTTCGCCGCAGGCACGATCATCATGGGCATCGCCTTCCTGTGCTTCATCCCCATGGCCGGTGGCGGCCCCAACAGCGCTCCGCTGCTCGGACTGGTCTTCATCCTGCTGCTGTTCACCTTCGCCGAGCTGTTCCTGTCCCCCGTCGGACTGTCGCTGTCGACGAAGCTCGCGCCGAAGAACTTCCACACACAGATGGTCGCGTTGTTCTACCTGTCCGTCGCATGCGGTACGGCCATGGCCGGCACCCTCGCGGGGTTCTACGACGAGAACAACGAGGTGCCGTACTACCTGTGGATCGGCGGAGCGTCGATCGCAGTGGGCATCGTGCTGGCCCTCTTCGCGCCGCACATCAAAAAGCTCATGCACGGCGTGCAGTAGCACCACTGCACAGGACGCTGCTCAGCGGAGAGCGAGCCATACCGCCAACCCGAACCCTGCGAGCGCGACACCCACGCGCAGCAGGTTCGGGGGCATGCGCCGCACGAGCGGCGGACCGCAGTAGCCACCCGCGAACGCGCCGACAGCCATGGCGGCCGCCGCACCCCAGTGCACGGGTCCGAAGACTGCGAACCCGATCGCCGCGACCAGGTTGGCGACGCCGAGCAGGTAGCTCTTGAGGATGCTCGCGCGCCAAATCTGCTCGGACGTGCAGATAAGCACCAGCGCGTAGAAGACGACGCCGGCGCCGGCACCGAAGTATCCGCCGTAGACCGCGACGACGAAGACCGCCACGGAGAACACCCGCGGCAGGTCGCGACCGCCGGCCAGGGTGCGGATGCGTGGTTGGAGCAGCAGCGCGAGAGCGGCGAGCGCGACGAAACCCGGAACGATCGCCTCGAACGAGTCGGGCGGCGCGACGAGCAGGACAGCCGCGCCGACCACGCCGCCGAGCGCGGCGTAGAGCGTCCACCACCACACGCGGGGGCCGGTGTCGACGACCTCCCGCGCCGAATTGGTCAGCGCCCCGACACCCACACCGACCATCGCGACGGTGTTGGTGACGTTCGCCGCGACCGGCGGGAGGCCGACGGCGAGCAACGCCGGATACGAGACGATCGACGCCAGGCCGGTGACGAACCCGACGACACCCGCGAAGAATCCGGCAACCACGAGCAGTGCCAGGTCGAGGACGGTCACGGTCGCTCAACGTACCTGTACGCCGCGGACCGGCCTCCGGCGGATCAGCGCACCATGGACCGGCCTCCGGCGGATCAGCGCACCATGGACCGGCCTCCGGCCGATCAGCGCACCATGGACCGGCCTCCGGCCGATCACTCCCCGAGCAGGGGTTCTCCGAGCTTGCGCAGGAAGGTGTCGGCCATCTTGATCGCGCGGTCGCCGCCGTCGGCATCGGCGACGAAGACCGCGAAGGCCAGGTCGCCGCCGGTGTAGCCGAAGAACCAGCGGTCCTCACCGCTCGCCGCGGCGATACCCGCGAGACCGGCGTGTCCACGGAGGAAGGACGCCGGACCGTTCTGCACGTTGTCGATCATCATGCCGCGCAGGGCGTCGATCACAGAACCGGGCAGCGCCTCGGGGGCGTCGTGGACGACCGTCTCCTGGCCCTGCACGATCGTCGGGGCAGCGACGCTGCCCCGTGCGACCGAGGCGGCCAGCACCGCGGCGCCGAGCGGCGTGATCAGGTTCTCGTCGGAATCCGATCCGGCGAACTGGACAACTCCGGAGCGGCTGTGCCCGATCTGCGAGGTCTCGAACTCGAAGCCCGGCACGTCGTAGTCGACGCCGAGGCCGAGGCGACGGGCGGTCGAGGCGACGTCATCGGATCCCACGTCGTTCGGATCGACGCCGCGCTCGAGGCCGGCCGCGAGCCGGACCGGATCGAGAACGCCGCCGGCCGGGTAGAGACCGTGGGTGATGACGGGACCGAGTTCCATGGCCCAGTTGTTGACGTCGGCGGCGAGGATGCCACCGGTCGAGGGCTGGATGGCGACCACCGCGGCCGGGGTACCTGCGGTGACGACCGCTTCCTTCGCGGCGAGCTGCACCTGGGAGTCGACGGTCGCCTGCAGGTCCGGAGGCGGCGGGCCCTGGAAGCCCGCCACCTGGATCGGGCCCTCCTCGGGATCCTCGAGGGTGACCGCCCAGCCTGCCGTCCGGTCGCGTTCGAGCTGCCAGGCCGAGCGCAGCGAGTCGAGCAGCGGCGTGGAGATCCGCCGATCGGCGCTGATCAGGGTGGGTGTCGTGAGCACCTCGACCCCGGGGATCGACACGATGCCGCCCTCGAGGAACTGGTAGTCCTGGTCGCGGAGCTTGACCGCGGTGATCCGGTTTCCGGGGTTCTCCGCCATCCGCTCCTGCATCAGCTGGGCGGTGATGACGGGTGCGACCGGCTCGAGAACCGCCGCGAGACGAGTGGTGGTGTCGACGGGGTCGGGCATCGCCGCCGGGTCGAGCACCACGGCGTTGATGGTCTGTTCCTCCATGAGGAGGCGGCCCGTGCGGTCGAAGATCTTCGGCGGCGCGGCGTCGGTGCGCACGTGGTGGACGGTGCGTCCGCCGGACAGGTCGGGGACGACGACCTCCGGGTCCCAGGACACACGCCAGCCGACGGCGAGCTTCCGCACCGAACCGGTGACCTGATACGACCAGTCCTTGCCCTCACCGAAATTCCAGCCGGCGGAGAGCGTGAAGTATCCCGAGTCGTCGTTGAGTTCGACCAGCTGGGTGACGTCGTAGTCGACGGTGCCGTCGGACAGACCGTCGTACATCTGCGAGATCGTTTCCTCCGCCGCGTTCGGGTAGGAGGTCAGGGCCGCCGCTGCGCCCGCATCACGATCGTCGAGGGCGGCAACGAAGTCGTCGACGAGGCGTTGCGCCTCGCTTCGAGAATCCGAGAACACAACCGTCGTCAGAGCGACGACAGCCACGACGAGGCACACGGCCAGCGCGACGATGCGCCCCCGCTTCCCCCGCCAATCACGAAATCTCATATGTAACAACCTTCACTTCAGTCACACGAGATACCAGCACGCGTTGTGCACGAACACATCACAATTGCGCCACGCGTCCTACCCCCTCAGCCATCGACCCGCCGCCTCGACGGCAGGGGCGGAGCCGTCCGCCCCCGACACGAACACCGCAAAGGCAAGATTATCCTGTGATCCGATAAACCAGCCGTGCGCCCCGACGTTGTCACCGTACTCCGCCGTCCCCGTCTTCCCCGTCAGATCGGGAATGTCGCGCAACGCGCCGGCTGTACCCTCGATCACAGTCTCGCGCATCATCTCTCGCAGTGCCGTCAGCACGTTCTCGGGCATCGGTTCGGCCTCCCGATCCGCGGTCGCCGGCTGCCCCTCCACGATCGTCGGAACCGGCGTGCGGCCGTTCGCCGCCGAGGCTGCGACCAGCGCCATCCCGAAAGGCGACGCCGTCACCCGACCCTGTCCGATCGCTGCCTCCACGCGGGCAGCATCGGTGTCTGCGACCGGCACGTTACCCGTGACCGTGACGAGACCGGGCGTGACGTAATCGATGCCGAGACCGAAGCGTTCCGCGGTGGCGCGCAGGGCGTCGGGCGGCAGGTCCAGAGCGAGCTGCCCCATGGTCGTATTGCACGAGAACGCGAACGCGGTGTGCAGCGGCACGGGGCCGAGATCGAAGTTCTCGTCGTTCGGGATCGTTCGTGAGCCGACCGAGGCGATGCCCGGGCACGGCAGCACGGTGTCGGGTTCGGCGAGCCCGGCATCGAGCGCCGCCGCCGTCGTCACCACCTTGAACGTCGACCCCGGCGGATAGAGGCCGGTCGCGGCGATCGGCCCCTCGGCGTCGGCCGCGTCGTTCTGGGCCATCGTGCGGATCGCGCCCGTCGAGGGTTCGATCCCGACGATCACCGCGGGCGTGTCGAAACCCGCGAGGACCTCCTCGGCCCGTCGCTGCAGGTCGAGGTCGATCGTGCTGGTCAGGTCGGGTGCCTCCGGTCCGGCTTCGCCGGCGACCTGGCTCGTCGTGCCGTCCGCCGCGACCCGCCGGATCACCCAGCCGGCCGAGGCGTCCTGCCCCTCCTGCCACAGTTCGGCGAGGCCGGACCACACGGGCGAGGCGAGGTCGCGCTCGGTGGTGAGCAGACGGGTCTGCGGCACGAGCGTCACGCCGGGCAGCGCGGCGAGGCGATCCTCGATCGGTGCGAGGTCCTCCTCACGCAGTGTGATCACTCCCGCAGCGCCGCCGGCGGCCACCGCGACCTGCTCGGCGAGACTCTCCGCCGTGATCGTCGGGACGACCGTGGCCAGCACGGGAGCGACCGCGGCGGGATCGGCGGTGGCATCCAGGTTCACGACGGTGACGACCTGCTCCCCCATGAGCGGCCGCCCGGCCCGGTCGAAGATCGTCGGCGGGGCGCCGACGGTGGTCAGATACTCCAGCGACGCGCCGCCCGCCAGTTCCGGTGACAGCACCGTGGGGTCCCAGCGGACCCGCCACGCGTCGGCCTCGGGGTCCTCCGTCGCGCTGCCGGTGGTGCGGTACGACCAGTCGCGGCCCTCCCCGAAGTTCCACGTCACGTCGAGGTCGAAGGTGTCGCCGTCGCCCGTCCCCGCGACACTCACGGTCGGGTCGTCGTGGCCGAGGCCGGCGAAGAGGACATCGATCGCGGACTCCGCGGCCACCGGATCGGTGGTCAGCGCTGCCGCTCCGGAGACGTCGCCGGCGTCGAGAGCGGCAGCGAACTCTTCCGCGATCGTCTCGGGCTGATCGGGGCCGAGGGCACACGCCGACAGCGACAGCATCGTGACTGTCGCGACTCCCATACCGATCAGTCGGATCCACACGGTCCCGATCATGCCTGCACTTTCGAGCCCGTGCCTGTTATCGCAGGTAGGAGTCGGGGTGAAATATTCGGTTGCATCCCGGACGGTGCGGGCTCACCATGGTGTTCGCATCCCGTACCCGTCGATCGGAGAAGTCCGTTGCTCCTGTGAGAGGTCCCGTCCCCCGCGCACTCGCGCAATCGACCCTCACCCTTCGGGAGCCATCATGTCTTCATCCGGTATCACGCTGTCCGCACTCTCCTACGCCCATCCGGACGGCACCGTCGCCGTGCAGGATCTCGACGCCGTCGTCCCGGCGGGGCGGATCGGCCTGGTGGGACGCAACGGAAGCGGGAAGACCACCCTGCTCCGGTTGATCGCGGGTGAACTCCGCCCGACCTCCGGTTCGTCGACGGTGCGGGGACGGGTCGCCTACCTCCCTCAGGACGTGACCCTCGATCCGACGGTGCCGGTCGATTCCGTCCTCGGCATCGGAGATATCCGAAAGTCCCTGCGCCGCATCGAATCAGGATCGTTCGACGATCGGGACTTCGAGGTCGTAGCCGATCGGTGGGACATCGAGGACCGCGCTCTTGCGCTCATGCATCGCGTCGGCCTCGACCGGATCCTGCACGACGTCGGGGATTTCGACCGCACCGTCGGTCAGCTCTCCGGCGGGGAGACGGTGCTGCTCGCCTTCACCGCACGCCTGCTCGACGAGCCGGACGCGCTGTTGCTCGACGAGCCGACGAACAATCTCGACGCCGACGGACGTGCGCGCCTGCAGGATGCGCTCGACCGGTTCCCCGGCACGGTGCTCGTCGCCGGGCACGACCGGGAACTGCTCGACCGCATGGACTCGATCGCCGAACTGCGCAACGGGGCTCTGCGCCTGTTCGGCGGCGGATTCGGCGAGTACGAACGGATCGTCGCGGAGGAGCAGGAGGCGGCACGGGCCGCAGTGCGGGACGCCCGTAACGACGTGCGGCGCCAGGCACGCGAATTGGCGGCGGCGCACGTCACGCTCGCCCGGCGGCAACGCTACGGGCAGAAGATGTACGAGCAGAAGCGCGAACCCAAGATCGTCATGGGCGCGCGCAAACGGCAGGCGCAGGAATCCGCCGGGCGATTCCGCCGTGAGCACGAGGAGGATCTGACCACTGCACGGGAGAACCTCGATCGCGCGAAGGACGCCGTGCGCGACGATCCGGAGATCCGCATCGATCTGCCCGGAACCGCGGTTCCACCCGGCCGGCGTGTGGCGGACGCACCGCTCGAGATCGTCGGGCCGGAACGGATCGCGCTGCGCGGCCCCAACGGGTCGGGGAAGACGACCCTGCTGCACCGCATCGTCGAGGCGGAACCCCACGTTCCCTTCGCGTTGCTCCCGCAGCGGCTCGACATCTTCGACGACGATCGTTCGGTCGCGGAGAACGCCGAGGATCGTGCGCCGCACCTGACTCCGCAGCAGGTGCGGGCACGTCTGGCGCGCTTCCTGTTCCGCGGCCGGCACGCCGAGGTCGCCGTGGGGGCACTGTCGGGTGGGGAACGACTGCGGGCCGCGCTCGCGATCGTGCTCGCGGCCGATCCCGCTCCGCAGTTGTTGCTGCTGGACGAGCCCACCAACAACCTCGACCTGGCCGGTCTCGCGCACTTGACCCAGGCCCTGCGTGCCTACAGCGGTGCGCTCGTGGTGGTCTCGCACGACGAACGATTCCTGGAGGAGGTGGAGGTGGATCGGTCGGTCGAGCTCGGGCGGTGAGCCGTTCGGCGATACTGCTGGGATGAGCCACGCGACGAATCCCGCCGACGGCACCCGGATCCGGTTCACCACGGCAGGTCCCGAGGGGGCACCGGTCGTGCTGCTGGTCCACGGCAGTGCCCTGTCGTCGGCGGTGTGGCGGGCCTTCGGCTACGTGAAGGCACTCAGCGGGGATTTCCGGCTGGTCATGCCCGACCTGCGTGGGCACGGCCGCAGCGACACCCCTCACGACGAGGACGCCTACGCGATGGACGCGATCGTCGGGGACCTGCTGGCCGTCCTGGATGCGGCCGGGGTCGACCGGGTGCACTACGTCGGCTATTCGTTCGGCGCCCGTGCGGGACTCGCGCTCGCCGTCGACGCTCCGGACAGACTGTCGAGTCTGACGCTGCTCGGCGGGAGCGCACGCCCCCAGGCGGGATCGATGGACGCGATGTTCTTCCCCGGCACCGTCGACGTGCTCGAGCGCGAGGGCATGGACGGTTTCGTCCGTGCCTGGGAGGAGCGGCGTCGCACGCCGGTCGATCCCGCGACGCGCTCGGCCTTCCTGAAGAACGACGCGCAGGCTCTCGCCGCCTATTTCCGCCGGTCGGATCGGGAACCGGGGATCGACGACGAGATGCTCGCCGACATCGACGTGCCCGTGCTCGCCGTCGTCGGGTCGGACGATCGCCTGCGCGTGGAGGACACCCGCGCGTTGTCGCGCACCGTCCCCGGTGCGCGACTCGCGATCCTGCGCGGGGTGGACCATGCCGAGACGGTCTCGGCCGCGCTGCCTGCGGTCGAGACCTTTCTCTCGGCACGCGCCGGTCGGAAACCGACCGACACGCTCTGATGCTCAGGCCGGGCGCTCAGGCCGGGACGACGACCTGTTCCCGCGGTGTCATCGCCGGCACCGGCCGGGACTGCTGCGCCCTCCGGTGCGGTGCGACCGCGGCCTTCTCCTGCGCAACACGGGCCACCGCCTGCTGCCGGCCGGCTCCGGATGCCTCCGCGAGCAGCGCCGACACCGACCGCTTCATGACCTCGACGGCTTCGGGCACCGGCAAACGCAGTACGTCCCGCAGCGACACCCAGGTGGGCCAGGTCGTCGACACACCCAGCAGGTTCTCGATGTGGGTGCGGACGGTGCCGTCGACGCCCTCGAACTGGTCGGAGAACAACGCCCCGATCTCGTATCGCGCCCGGTCGAGATAACGCACGCGGTTGCGCTGCAACTCGCGCGAGAACGGCACCCGGATCTCGGACGACCGTGCGAACGGCGCGATGTATTCGAGCATCTCCGCCCGCTGCCTGCAGTAGGCGTCGATCCGCTCCTCGAGCGGCAGCGACGGATCGATCGGCTCGTAGGCGTCGACCTGGCGCCGCATCAGCTCGGCGCCGGTGACGGCGAACAATGTCTCGAGGTCGCCGAAGTGTCCCCACAACGATCGCAGGGACACCCCGGCCCGCGAGGCGATCTGCCCCCCTGTGGGTTTGAGCTCTCCCGCCCTGATGAGCGCGATATGAGCCTCTATGACGGCCTGCCGGGTGCGCTCTGCGCGAGCGCTCCTGCCGTCCGTCGTGACCGACGGCTTTTCGCCGTCCCTTCGTTCCGCGTACATCGCTCCCCCGATTTCCGCTCGGACTCCCCTCCGGACCGGTCGCTCCCCTCGTCGGCGACCGGCATAACTTTTCTCATGGCGAACAATAGTCGACACAGTGGGGGAATTGTCATCCCCCCTCCGAAAATTGTCCTTTTTGCTAATTTCGAGCGGTCGTATTCAGGGCTTACTGTGCGAGCAATCCCTTCGCGATATGTGTTACTTGAATTTCGTTACTACCGGCGTAGATCATCAACGATTTCGCATCACGCGCAAGTTGTTCGACGCGATATTCGGCCATGTATCCGTTTCCTCCGAACAGCTGCACGGCCTCCATCGCCACCTCGGTCGCAGCCCGCGACGAGTACAGCTTCATCGCCGACGCCTCCGACAGGCTCACCGGCTTCCCCGCCTGCGTGCGTTCGATCGCGCTGAAGACCATGTTGCGGACGTTCACCCGCGCGATCTCCATCTCGGCGAGCTTGAGCTGGATCAACTGGAACTGTGCGATCTCCTTGCCCCACAGCTTCCGCGACTTCGCGTACTCGGTGCACAGCTTCAGACACTGCTCGATGATGCCCAGGGCCAGATAGGCGATGCCGATACGTTCGGTGGCGAAGGATTCGCGCGCGCTGTCCTTGCCGTCGCTGCGACCGCCGTCCTCGGTCTCACCCAGCAGCCGGTCGCGGGTCAGGCGCACGTTATCGAAGAACAGCTCGCCCGTCGGCGAGGAGTTCATGCCCATCTTCTTGAAGGGCGGGCTCTGGGTGAGCCCTTCCATGCCCTTGTCCAGCACGAATGCGAGCACCTTGCGGTCGCGGCGATCCACCGAGGAGTCGCCCTCGTCGAGCTTCGCGTACACGATGATCACGTCGGCGTACGGACCGTTGGTGATGAAGGTCTTCTGGCCGTTGAGGACGTAGTCCTCCCCGTCGCGGCGCACCGTCGTCTTCATCCCGCCGAAGGCGTCCGAACCCGAATCGGGTTCGGTGATCGCCCACGCTCCGACCTTCTCGAAGGTCACCAACTCGGGCAGCCATCGCTTCTTCTGCGCGAGGGTGCCGCGGCTGCGGATCGTGCCCGCGGTCAGGCCCAGGCTGACGCCCAGCGAGGCGATGAGCCCGAGGCTCACCCCGGCGATCTCGATATTGAGCAACGCCGCCATCCCCGGCGACCCGCCGGTACCACCGGACGACCCCGAAGGCTTCTCTCCGCGTTCCTCTTTCGCGAGGGCGCGTTCGAGCGACTCACGGGCCATCTCGTCGATGCCGAAAGTCGCGTACAACTTCCGGATGATGTCGTACGGCGGCAGTTCTCCCGATTCGAGACTGTCGACGTGCGGGCGGATTTCCTTCTCGATGAAACCGCGAAGCGCATCGCGGAACATGAGGTCTGTGTCGGACCACTCGTACATGACGCAAATATAGAACGGGTTTCACTTTTTGCCCAGGCTCCCGTCCCGCCGAGCTCTCGAAAACGCTCCGCCTCCCCCGATGCCGGTACTAGCCTTCGCCGCAGAGCACTCCGTCGGTGGGAGGGACATCGGAGATGGTCGATACGAGTGGGTTCGCCGGCACGGACGTCCTCGCCCTGCACATGGGCGACGGCCTGATCGCCGACCGCGCGTCCGCGTGGTTCTTCGTCATCGCCGTGATCGGGGTCAGCATCGCCGCCTGGTACGCACGCAGCGACCTGAGCAAGAGGTCGGTGCCTACTGCGGCGGTGGTCTGCGCCCTGTTGTTCGCCCTGCAGGTGGTCGACGTTCCGGTGCTGCCGGACGTGAGCGGCCACGTCGTGGGCGGCGCGCTCGCGGCGATCCTGCTCGGCCCGTTCGTGGGTGCGGTCGCATTGACGATCGTCCTCGTGGTGCAGGCCTTCGTCTTCGCCGACGGCGGCCTGTCGGCACTGGGCGCCAACGTCACGAACATGGTGCTCGTCGCCATCGCCGCCGGTTTCCTCGCCGCGACGGCGCTGCGCGCACTGTGCGAACACCACGGGGTGCGGCGGTTCGTCATGCTCGGTCTGGTCTCGTTCGTCGCAGGGTTCGTCTCGGTCCTCGCGGCGGTGACGGGTTTCGTCGTCGAATACGCACTCGGTGGCACCTCCACGGTGCCGGTGTCGAACATCGGATTCCTGTATGCGACCCACGTTCCGGTCGGGGTTGTCGAAGGGCTGGTGACGGCCGCCGTCGTGCTCGCCGTTGCGCGGATCTCCCCGGAATCCGTCCATCTCACCCGGCTTCCGGTCAATCCTCTCGACGCGACCGCCTCGCCGCCCCCGCCTCCGCGTCCGCGCGCTCGCGGGACGCTGTTCATCGGCCTGGCGTTCACCTCGCTCGTCGTCGCTGGGATCCTCGCGCCGCTCGCCGTCGACACCCCCGGCGCTCTCGAGGTCGCCACCTCACGCGGCTGCGAGATCGACTCGCTCGCCGAGGATCTCACAGGCGACTGCATGGCACGGGACGTCGAGGAACATCGGCTCGCCGACAGCGCACTGGCCGACTACACCATCGACGACCGTCCCGGTTCGACGGGTGTGGCCGCGGTGCTGGGGACGCTCGGCACCTTCGTCCTGGCCAGCGTGTGTTTCCGCGCTCTCGTGCCGCGGCCGGCAATCTCCGCGACCACGGAGCGCCGCACACAGCAGCGGAGCAACTCGGCAGGCTGAGTCCACGGGTCGACGCGGACCCCGGGTCAGCGGGGGAGATGCGTCTCGATGATCGCTGCAGCCATGTCGCGGCCGAGCCGGATCGGTTCGACGGAGTGCTCGAACTTGCTGCCGGACAAGGCACCGTCGTAGATCAGTTGCACGCGCCCGGCCACCACCTCGGATTCGGTCGCCCCGGCGAGATTCAGCAGGTCGACGAGCGTCGAATTCAGCCATTCCCGGTGCGCGAGCACCGGTTCGAGAGGCTCCTGGGGGAATTCCGTCGCGGCGTTGGCGTACTGGCATCCCCGGAAGTTCTTCTTCGGCGCCGACTGCATCGCGAGATCGAAGAAGGTGAGGATCTTCGCGATCGGATCGTCGAGCGGTTCGGCGGCGGCGTGCCACCGCTGCCGGTCGCGCTGGTCGAGATCCTCCAGATAGGCGAGCACCAGTGCATCCTTCGACCCGTACGACGAGTAGAGGCTCGCGCGGGCGACGCCGGCCTCGGCGAGGATGCGGTCGATGCCCACCGCACGGATGCCATGCTCGGCGAAGAGCGTGCTCGCGGTGTCGAGCAGACGTGTGGAGGGTGAGGGCTTGGACGGCGATCGCTCGGCTTTCCCCTTCGGACCGGCCGTGCCCTTCGGAGTGCCGATCGATTCACTCTCGACGAACGTACGCACGTACCCAGAGTAACGGACAGGGCGCGATAGACAGACCGTTCTATTCACAGTACGGTGGAGCACGTGACACACAGCCTTCTGACTCGCCGCCTGCACGTGGATCTCGTGCGGGTGTCGACTGCTGCGTGTTGTCGCTCCTCTCTCTGACCGGCCTCGTCTGCGTGCGCCGCATGCCGTAGTCGCCCCGTCCGAAGACGAAACGGCGCCCCGCCGTGCCCGGACCGGTCACAGTTCCAACCCGCTTTCCCGGAAGGTGACCCATGTCGCTGTATCTCTACGAACTCGTCCCCACCGAGGGCCAGGCCGAAGCTGCCATCAAGGCCTTCGACGATGCTGTCGTCGCCGCCGGCGGCGAACTGATCGAATCGCAGGTCACCACTGGCGGCACGCGCGTCTTCGCGATCGCCGAGTTCGACGCCTGCCGCCCCGCCCAGCTCGAGTCGGCCTCCCTCGATGTCGCCGAGATCGTCGGCCCGAACGAGGTCCGTCTGGTCGGCGCCGAGCTCGACCAGATCAAGGCCACCCGCCCCGAGGCCGGTTACCTCGTCGAGTGGGACATCCCCGACACCATCGACATGGAGACCTACCTCGCGCGCAAGAAGGCGAATTCACCGAAGTACGCCGACGTCCCCGAGGTGAGCTTCCTGCGCACCTACGTCCGCGAGGACATGGACAAGTGCCTGTGCTTCTACAACGCCCCCGACGAGGCCGCCGTCGTGCGCGCCCGCGAGGTCGTCAGCACGCCCATCGACCGTCTCCACTCCCTCGAAGGATAAGCATCCGATGACCGCGGCCATTGACCGGACGAGCGAGGAACAGCGCGCGGCGATCGCAGAGTTCGTACGCGATCGCGCAGCTGCTCTCGATCGCGGAGAAACCGACATCCGCACCGACATCGCCCGTACAGGCGAGCTCGGCCTGCTCCGCAAGGGGCTGAGCGGGGAGTGTCTCTCCGAGATGGTCGCGGTCATCGACGAGGTCGCCGCCGAATCGCTCACCGTCGGCTTCTCGCTGTGGGCGCAGCGCATGGCGCTCGAATACATCGATCGCGCACCGCAGTTCCTGCGCGATCGTTACCGGGACGACCTCGCATCCGGCCGCACGATCGGCGTCACCGCCATGGCCGCGGCGCTCAAGCATCTTGCCGGTCTCGGCGAGCTCCCCCTCGTCGCCGAACGAACCGACGACGGCATCACCGTCACCGGCCCGATCCACTGGGCGTCCAACGTCTTTCCCGACTCGGTGATCGTCTTCCCGGCCCGCACCGCCGACGGTGATCGCCTCGTCGCCGTCGTCCGCGCCGACGCCGAGGGCATCACCATCGCGGATTCACCCGCACTGCTCGCGCTCGGCGCCACGTCGTCGACCTCGCTGAAGCTCGATGGTGTGCGGATTCCGCAGTCGCACATCCTCACCGAGGATCTCGCAAACTTCTGCGGTTCGATCCGGCCCACCTTCATGATGCTGCAGACCTCGTTCTGCGTCGGCATGGCACGCGCATCGCTCACTGAGGCCGTCGGCCGTCTGCACGGACTGGGCGAGCAGTTCACCGGTGAGTACGAAGAGCTTTCGGCGCAGTACGAGTCACTGCGCGAACGGCTGTACCGCTTCGCCACCGATCCCACCTCGATCGCTCCTGCGGAGTTCATCCGCCTGCGTCTCGACGGTTCGGTCGTCGCCGTCGCCGCGACCCGCCTCGAAGCGACACTGCGCGGCGGTGCCGGATACGCGACGGCCAGCGCCACCAACCGCCGATTCCGTGAGGCGGCCTTCCTGCCCATTCAATCGCCGTCGGAAGGACAGCTGCGGTGGGAACTGTCGCAGTACGAATAGCGAACGGATACAAGAGTTTCGCCGGTCGCCGTAGCCCGGTTCTCCAGGGGGTGGATCTGAATATCGCGACCGGCGAATTCCTCGTGGTGCTCGGCAGCAGCGGTAGCGGCAAGTCGACGCTGCTGCGGATCGTCGCGGGTCTCGATCACCTCGATCGCGGTTCCGTCGACTGGCCCGACACCGAGGGCGACAACCGTCCGCACACCGGGATGGTCTTCCAGCAGCCCTTCCTGATGCCGTGGCTCACCGTGCGCGAGAACATCGCCTTCGGTGGACGGTTCGCCGCGCACCGCGAGCGGTTCGACACCGCCTACGCCGATTCGCTCCTCGAGCGTTTCGGCCTCTCCGCGCTCGCCGGCTACTACCCCGACCAGCTGTCCGGTGGTCAGGCCCAGCGCATCGCCGTCATCCGCGCCGTCGCGGTGCGTCCGCGACTGCTGCTGCTCGACGAACCGTTCAGCGCCCTCGACCCGGCCACCCGCTCCGATTTGCGGTCGTGGCTCGGCGAACTCGCGCGCGATCTCGGTTTCACGACGGTCCTCGTCACCCACGACATCGACGAGGCGCTCGAACTCGCCGACCGCATCGCACTGTTCGGGAGTTCGGGTGTGGTGCAGCAGGAATGGGCGCTCGGCGGCATGTCGGCGCTCGACCGCGACGCGCTGCGTCCGGCCATCCTGGCGCACTACCGCGATTCGTCGCTGTCCGCGACATGACCGATCCGGGTCTGTTCAGCCGTCGCACCCTCATGCGCGGTGCGCTCGGCCTCGCGGCAGCCGGGGGTATTGCCGGCACGATCGACCTCGCGCGCACCGCGACCACCGACCGCGCCAATCGCACGGGGCAACTGCGCATCGGCTACCTGCCGATCACCGACGCCGCGCCGCTGCTCGTCGCGCACGGGTCGAGCCTGTATCCCTCCGGCGTCGTCGATTCCGCGAAGCCGGTGCTCTTCCGCAGTTGGGCGTCGCTCGCCGAAGCCTTCATCAGCCGGCGCGTCGACGTCGTGCACCTGCTCATGCCCATGGCGGTCCAGTTGCGGTACAGCCTGGGTAGTTCCGTGCGGATCCTCGGCTGGAACCACACCAACGGCTCGGCGCTGACGGTCGCCCCGCACATCACCGACCTGAGCGATCTCGCAGGCCAGACGGTGGCGATCCCGTTCTGGTGGTCGATCCACAACATTGCTCTGCAACAGCTGTTGCGGGCGCACGGACTGACACCGGTCGTGCGGGAGGCGCCGTCGAAGTCCGCCCGTACCGTGGGCCTCGTCGTGATGGGTCCGTCCGACATGATCCCGGCCCTGGCGAACGGCTCGATCGCCGCGTTCACCGTCGCCGATCCGTTCAACGCCGCCGCGGAGGTCCGCGGGGTGGGGCGGATCCACCGTTTCCTCGGTGATGTGTGGCGCGACCACGCGTGCTGCGCCCTGCTCGTGCACGAGGACCTGATCGAACGCGACCCCGTCGCCGTACAGTCCCTCACCGACTCGGTGGTCTCCGCCCAGTTGCAGATCGGCGCCGACCGTCAGGCCGCGGCCGCGATGTTGTCCGCCGGATACCTTCCGCAGCCGTTGCCCGCGATCACGAAGGCCCTCACCTATCCCGACCGCGAGGCCGGCACGATGCACCCGCAGTGGCAGCCGCAACGCATCGGGTACCAGCCGTTCCCCTTCCCGACCTTCACCGCGGCACTGATCGAGGCGATGCACGACACCGTCGTCGACGGCGACACACGGTTCCTCTCTCGTCTCGACCCTGCGACGGTGCACGACGACCTCGTCGACGACCGCTTCGTCCGCACATCCCTCACCCGCGTCGACGGCACCGATGCCTTCGGCCTTCCCGCCGATCTCACCCGCACAGAGGAGGTCGATCCTTCGTGAGCGCCCCGACCGGCACGGCGCCGGAGACGGCCCGCACCGTCCGGCAGCTGCCCCTCGTCCCCCAGGCCGTCGCCATCGTCATCGCGATCGCCTTGTGGTGGCTGGTGACGACGGTGCTCGTCGCGCCGGATTCGCTCGTGCGGGACTTCGCCCCGCAGTACGTCTTCCCGGCGATCGTCGACCTGTTCGCACGCGGCGTCCTGCTGCCCGACACGCTCGCGAGCCTGTGGCGGTTGCTGGTGGGTCTGCTGATCGCCGCGACGCTCGGCATCCCGCTCGGGTTGCTGATCGGACTCAACCCGTTGGTCGAGCGCGCGACGATGCCCATCATGCAGTTCCTGCGGATGATCTCGCCGCTGTCGTGGGCGCCGATCGCCGTGGCGTTGTTCGGCATCGGCCACCAGCCCGTCTTCTTCCTCATCGCCGCCGCCGCGATCTGGCCGATCGTCATCAACACGGCGGCCGGTGTGCACGGCATCGACCAGGGCTATCTGATGGTGGCCCGCTCGTTCGGTGCGACGCGACTCGAACTGCTCACCACCGTCGTCCTGCCGGCCATCCGCGCGCAGGTGCAGACCGGTCTGCGGGTCGGTCTCGGTATCGCGTGGGTCGTGCTCGTCCCCGCCGAGATGCTCGGCGTGCGGTCCGGTCTCGGCTACCAGATCCTCAACGCCCGCGACCAGCTCGCCTACGACCAGGTCATGGCCGTGATCGTCGTGATCGGTTTCCTCGGGTTCTGGCTCGACTGGGCGGCGCGGCACCTGCTGCGCGAACGGCGGAGGCCGGTGAGCGTCGAGGAAGCCGACCGCCCGCTCTGACCTGCGATCAGGACTCGAGCGGCGTCAGTACGAAGACGGGGAGCACCCGGTCGGTGCGCTTCGCGTACAGCGCGTAGTTCGGCCACGTCTGCAGCAGCACCTGCCACAGCCGCGCGCGTTCGTCGCCCTCCGCGATCCGCACCGACACCGCGTGCTCGTGCCCGTCGTACAGCACCTGCGCCTGGTCGGCCGCGCGCAGGTTGATCGCCCAGGACGGGGCTTTCGGGTGTCCCCAGTTCGACCCCACCACGAGCCATCCCCCGTCGTGCGGCACACACAGCAGCGGTGTGGACCGCGGCACCCCGCTCTTGCGGCCCTTCACGGTGAGCACGAGCGAGGGCAGTCCCGCGATCGCGAGCAGGGTGACCTTGCCGCGCGTGGCCCGTTGGATGGTCTTGTCCACCGCGATGATCGGCTGTGAATACCGCGGCAACCACGGCAACGCTCCGATACGGACGGCGACCGGTCGGAGCGGATTCATGCGGTCATCTCCCCCAGGCTGCCAGCAGCGTCCGGGCGGCGGCGACGACGGCCAGCGGCTGATCGATCATCGGATGGTGGCCCGAGGCCGGAAGATCGATCAACAACGCATCAGGACCCAGATTGTCGACCATCCGCCCGTAGAGCGCGTCGTCGATGATGCCGCGTTCGCAGCGGAAGTAGGCGACGGCGCATCCCGGACTCATCGCCTCGAGGCTACGGCGCCCCTCACGTCCCATGCGGAGATTGTCGAATTTCCACGACCAGCCGCCGTCGACCTGCTTCAGCGATCCGCGGGCGATGTGCTCGAGCACGTAGGGTTCGGCGTCGTCCTGCGGCGGCACGAGGCGGAATCGGGCGACGGCGTCCTCCGCCGCGGCGTACACCTTCGGCGGTCCGGCGTTCGCGACGGCCTTCGCGCGCATCTCGAGTTCCTCGGGCGTCATGTCGCGGATCGGCGAATCGATGATCACCACACCGGCGAGTTCGTCGCCGTGGAGATGTGAGGCGGCGAACGAGACGATCCCGCCCATGCTGTGACCGATGAGGACCGGTGGACCGCTGATACCGCCGGCGCGGGCCGCAGCGACGACCTCCGCGGACCACGCTTCCAGGGTGTAGTGCTCGCGGTGGTCACTGTCGCCGTGACCGCTCAGATCGAGCGCGACGACACGACGTCCGGCGGCAAGCTGCGGGCCGATGTGGTCCCACCACCCCGAATGCGCCATGCCGCCGTGGACCAGCACGATGCCCGGCAGACCGGATTCGCCCCACGCCCGGTAGGCGATGGTCGCACCGGCTGCCTCGACCTTCCCGGTCTCGACGGGTGTGGCCAGGGCGTCGACGAACCACTGAGGAGCAGATCCACTATTGCTCATTATTCGAACTTATGTCAGATGTGACGAGCGCCAACATCCGGGCCATCAGTTCGATCCGTCGCACCTCGAGTTCCGGCTGCGGATGCACCGTCGACGCCAGCGCTTCGCCGTCGAACATGTGCACGAGCGACAGCAGGAGGGTGTCGAAGACGTCGGCCGGGAACCGTGCCGCGACAGGCAGCGACCTGCCGAGATCGACGATCTGGGCGTGGTAGCGCTCGGCCATCGGCGTTAGATGCTCCCGCAACGCCGGGTCGGTGCGCGCCGCGCCGAGCAGTTCGTACCAGGCTGCGTTCATCGGGGCCCGACAGGCGGTGCGCAGCAGTTCGAGGCACACCCGCAGCGACTCGGAGATGTCCGCGTGCTCGTCACCGAGCGCCGCGAGACCCGCTTCGAAGTTCGCGAACTGGCGTTCCCGGACGGCGTCGGCCGCCGCGATCATCAGGTCGAGTCGCGTGGGGAAGTGCCGGAACACCCCACCCGACGACACCCCCGAACGCCGGCACACCTCACCGATCGTGGTCCCGGTACAACCGAGCTCGGCGAGGGCAGTGATGGTCGCGTCGAGGATGCGGCCGATCGTCTCCTCCCTGCGCTCCTGCTGGGTACGGCGTACTACGGATGCACTCACGCGACGGGCTCACCCGCCGAGATGCGCATCGGCGCGGGTCCGCGCTCCTCCACCCCGGCGCGCAGGAACCGGCCGGTGCCGACGGTATGTCCGTAACCGGGCACGAACTCGCCGTCGCGGAAGACCACCCGGCCGGCGACCGCCGTCGCCGTCACCGCGCGGTCATTGCGGTTGACCATGCGGCGGATTCCGCCGAACTCCTCGAGCGGCGACTCGTGATAGGCATCGACGTCGGCGTTCAGTCCGGCAGGATCGACGACGACGAAGTCGGCGCGGTCGCCCACCCGCAGGTGGCCGGCGTCGATTCCGTAGAAGTCGCCGAGTTCGCCGGTGAGCTTGTGGACGGCTTCGGGCAGCGGGAGGAACGGCCTGCCCGCCTTCTCGGCGTCGTGGACGCGGCGGAGCAGGCAGATCGCGAAGTTGTAGAAGGCCATGTTCCGCAGGTGGGCGCCGGCGTCCGAGAACCCGACGGTGACGCCGGGCGTGCGGATGAGCCGGTCGGCGACCTTGCTTCGGTCGTTGGCGATCACGGTGTGCCACCGGAACTTCCTGCCGTACTCGACGACGAGGTCGAGGAAGGTGTCGACAGGATGCAGCTTCCTCTCGCGCGCGACGTCGCCGATCGACCGGCCGACGAGCGAGGCGTCGGGACATTCGACGATCCGGGTGTCGTCGAAATCGCGGTGCCACACGCGCGGTGAGAACTTCTTCTCGAAGTCCTGCCGGAACCAGCGGCGGTAGGCCTCGTCGCGCAGCAGGTCGTTGCGGACGAGTTCGTCCTGCAGATGCAGTGCGGCACGGCCTGATCCGAACTCCTCGAAGACGACGAGGTCGATGCCGTCGGAGTACACCTCGAAGGTCGTGGGCAGGTGTTGCCAGCGGAAGGAACCCTTGCCGATCCGGTTGGCCGCGAATGCAATCGGACCGAAGATGCGGTTGACCCACCGTTCGGCCTTCGTGTCGGCCGCTGCGAGCACCGACGTCTTCATCGGCTTGCGCCCGATGCCCGTGCCGGCGAGGGCGAAGAACACGACGTCGTACTTGGTGTTGAGGTTCGGCACGGCCTGCAGGGTGCGACCGCGTCGGCGCAGGATCTTGTGCAGGCGGCGGAATTCCGACCACGACGCGTGGGTCGACGGCAGGGTGCGCGAGCGATAGCGGTCGCCGTCCATCTTGTCCCACGGGTTCGTCATCGTCGACACGCCGAGGAAGCCCGCGTCGAGGGCGTCCTCGATGCGGGCGTCGATCTCGGCGAGTTCGGCCCGGGTCGGTCGGTTCGCCGACTCGGTAGAGCGTCCGAGCCCCATCACCGACGCGCGGACGTCCGAATGTCCCACGAAGGCCGTCACGTTCGGGCCGAGCGGAAGCTTGTTCAGCGCCTCGATGTATTCGCGGGGCGTGCTCCACGTCTTGGACTTCTCGAGGGCTGAGAGGACGTGCTCGCGCGGGAGTGCTTCGACGCGACTGAACAGGTCGGCAGCGTCGACCGGCGGCACGAAGACCGTCGAGATCGAGCAGTTGCCCATGAGCACGGTCGTGACGCCGTGCCGCACCGACTCGGACAGACCCGGACCCACGAGCACTTCGGCGTCGTAGTGGGTGTGGGTGTCGACGAAGCCCGGCATCACCCAGCGGCCGTGCGCGTCGACGACCTCGGTGTTCGGGCCGGCAGGAAGGTCGTCGGAGGTCGCGGTGACGACGACTCCGTCGCGGATACCGAGGTTGCGGACGACGCCGGGTGCGCCCGTCCCGTCGAACCAGAGACCACCTCGGACGATGACATCGAAATCCCCGTAATTGTGATCCACACCACTCATGGCGCGAGGGTACATGAAAAAGAGGCCGCGCACTCTCTAAATTCCCGGTTCCGACGGTCTACGGTTCGGCCATGGACCTCGACATCACCCCGGCACTGCTCGTCGACCGCGACATCCTCGACCGCAACATCGCGCGGATGGCGCAGTCCGCCGCCTCACGAGGCCTGTCGCTGCGACCCCACGCGAAGACGCACAAGTGCTCCGAGATCGGACGACGCCAGCTCGGTGCGGGAGCCCGCGGCCTGACGGTCGCGACCGTCTCCGAAGCCGAAGTCTTCGCCGACGAGGGCTTCGACGACCTGTTCGTCGCGTACCCGCTGTGGGTCGACGCTGCCCGCGGTGCACGGCTGCGCGCGTTGACCGACCGGGTGCGCCTGACGGTCGGGATCGATTCCGCGACCGGAGCCCGGCAATTCGTCGAGCACGCCGGCACCGCGATCGGGGTGCTCGTCGAGATCGACAGCGGGCACCACCGCACCGGCGTGTTGCCCGAACAGGCCGGAACCGTGGCGTCGGCGGCCCGCGAGGCGGGCCTCGACGTGCGCGGCGTCTTCACCTTCCCCGGCCACTCGTACGCACCCGACGCGCCCGACAGCGCAGCACGGGAGGAAGCCGACGCACTGGCGGCAGCAGCGGCGTCGCTACGAGCAGCGGGGATCGAGCCGACCGTGATCAGTGGGGGTTCCTCCCCCACGGCACATCTCGACGTGCCCACGGTTGCAACCGAGTTGCGTCCCGGCGTGTACGTCTTCGGTGATGCGCAGCAACTCGAACTCGGCGCGGTGAGCGAATCCGACATCGCGCTGACCGCCCTGGCGACCGTCGTTTCCGCTCGCGACGAGGTGATCGTGCTCGATGCCGGTTCCAAGGCGCTCGGCGCCGATCGAGCCGCGTGGGCCACGGGGTACGGACGCATCCTCGGGGAACCGGACGCGCGCATCACCGCACTGTCGGAGCATCACGCGACGGTGCAGTGGCCGGAGGCATCGACCCGCCCACAACTCGGCGACAGGGTGCGGGTGATCCCCAACCACGTGTGCAATGCCGTGAACCTCGCGGACGAGTTGATCACGGTCTCCGGCGACGCGGTAGTCGAGCGATGGAAGGTCGCGGCACGAGGGTGCAACACGTGATCCCGAGACGGTCCCCACACGATCACCTCGAATTCGGCGTGTAGGTCACGAACACGACACCGATCCTCCCCGTACGTCGCTACGCTGCGTTGATGCCGCTGAACCCCGACCTTGCCGGACGCATCTTTCCGCCGACGTCCTATCTCGTCGGCCGGGAGAAGATCCGGGAATTCGCCCGCGCCGTCCGATCGACGCATCCGATCCATCTCGACCCGGAGGCAGCCCGGGCCGCCGGCTTCCCTGATGTCGTGGCTCCTACGACCTTCACCACCGTCGTCCAGAGTCCGTCGGTGACACAGCTTCTGGAGACGCCGGGTACCGGTCTCGAGCTGCACCGGGTGGTGCACGGGTCGGAGAAGGTCGAGCACCGGCGCCCGATCGTGGCCGGCGACGATTTGACCGCGACGCTCACCATCACGGAGGTCACCGAACGCGCCGGCAACCACATCCTGTCCACGATCTGCGAGATCCGGGACGACACGGACGATCTGGTCGCGGTAGTCACTTCGACACTGCTTCACCGAGGAGACGACGCATGACACTCGGCACCGCAATACGATTCGACGAACTCGAGGTCGGTGCGGTCATCGCGAAGACCGAACTGACGGTGACCCGCAGCGATCTGGTCCGCTACGCCGGTGCCTCGGGCGACTTCAACCCGATCCACTACGACGACGTCGTCGCAGCCGGCGAAGGGCTCCCCGGCGTGCTCTGCCAGGGAATGCTCACCGCAGCCCTCGCCCTGCAGACCCTCACGGAACGGCTCGGCGATCCCACCGTGGTCGTCTCCTACGAGACACGGTTCACGCGACCCGTTGTGGTCGACCCGATGCACGGTGCCGTCCTGTCGGTGTCTGCGAAGGTCGGCCACCTCGACGAGGCGGAGCGCACCGCACGGATCGATATCACCGTATCCGTCGACGACCGGCGGGTGCTCGGCAAGACCCAGGTCCGGCTCGCGTTCTCGTCCTGACTCCGAGCGCCGGGAATTCGCCGACGGAACGGACCTCGGTAAGAGAGGATCGACCCATGTCGCGGACACTTCTCGCCGGCTTGGCCGCCGCAGCAACAGCCGTGTACCTCGGGGCATGTGCGTCCCCGTCGAGTCCGTCCGTCGAGGAGGGTCCCGCCGGGGTGAGCCGTACCGTCACCGAGCCCTCGACGCCCGGGACAGGTACTCCGCGCGTGACCGGCACCGTCGCGTCCGGTCTCGACACTCCGTGGGGAGTTGCTTTTCTTCCCGGTGGTTCTGCACTGGTGACCGAGCGCAACACCGGCCGGATCGTCGAGATCACCGACGGCGAGGTCCGCGAGGTCGGTCGCGTCGGAGAGACCCTCGCGCAGGGCGAATCGGGACTGCTGGGAATCGCGGTGTCGCCGACCTTCGACACCGACCGCTTCGTGTACCTGTACGTGACAACCGGCAGCGACAACCGGGTACTCCGAGCCGTTTTCGACGGCACCACGCTCGCCGAACCGGAGGTGATCCTCGACGGTATCCCGGCCGGACGGATCCACGACGGCGGGCGGATGATCTTCGGTCCCGACGGGATGCTGTACGTCGCGACCGGCGAGGCGGGCGAGCGCGAACTCGCCCAGGATCCGGAATCACTCGGCGGCAAGATTCTTCGCATCACCGGCGACGGCGAACCCGCGCCCGACAACCCAGATCCGGCGTCGCCGGTGTACTCGCTCGGTCACCGCAACGTGCAGGGACTCGCATTCGACGACCGGGGACGGTTGTGGGCGTCGGAGTTCGGGCAGAACGACGTCGACGAGCTGAATCTCGTGACGGCCGGTGCGAACTACGGCTGGCCCGTGACCGAAGGGGCCGGGGGCTCCGGCGAATTCGTCGATCCGGTCCTCACCTGGCCGGTCTCGCAGGCGTCGCCGTCGGGCCTGGCATGGTTCGACGGCAGCCTGTGGATGGCAGGCCTGCGCGGAGAACGCCTCTGGCGCATCGATATCCCGGATACTGATGTGCAGGACACCGCAGTCACCGCGACCGACTTCTTCGTCGGCGAGTACGGACGATTGCGGACCGTCGTCGCCGCGCCGGACGGCTCACTGTGGCTGACGACGTCCAATCGGGACGGTCGCGGCAGCCCGACCGACGACGACGACCGCATCCTCCGGATCGAGATCTCCTGACGATCAGGGGACGAGAACGACCACCGTCTCGGCGACCAGTGCCGGACGCGCTCCACCCTCGATCTCGATGGTGTATCCGACGACGAGGTTCGCACCCTTGGCGGTGCGCTCGAGCGATGTGAACTCGGCGCCGGCACGGATCCGCGAGCCGACGGGGACCGGCGCGGGATAGCGAACCTTGTTGCTGCCGTAGTTGACCTTCATCTTCAGGCCCTCGAGGGAGAAGATCTGGGTGCCGAGCACCGGCAGCAGCGACAGGGTCAGGTAACCGTGGGCGATGGTCTTGCCGTACGGGCCGTCCTTCGCACGCTCGGGGTCGACGTGGATCCACTGGTGATCACCGGTGGCCTCGGCGAACAGGTCGATGCGCTTCTGGTCGATCTCGAGCCAATCGCTGTAGCCGAGGTGCTCGCCGACGGCCTTCTCGACCTCGTCGATTCCGTTGAGAACCCGCATTGTTGCTCCTGTCGATGTGCGGCGACGGTCAGAGACCGGCTCGCCTGAGGGTGACGCGATAGGTGTAGTGCTCGGGCAGAAAGTAACTCACCGACAACTCGGTGGGCACGCCATCGTCGTTCGAGTACAACCGGTCGACGCGCAGCAAGGGATGTCCTACTTCACAATTCAGTTCGGTCGCCACCTGTTCGGTGGCGAGCGCGACCGTGATGGACTGTGCGGCTTCGACGATGGGACTGTCGAGATGGGGTTCGAGCAGGCCGATCATCGTGTTCCGGCTGGACGCACCCGCTTGGAGCTCCGGCGAGTCGAGTACGTGCGCGGCGACGGGTTCGGGCAGATGAACGGTGGTGAGTACGAAGGGGATTCCGTCGTGCAGACGCTTGAAGACCGCGGTGTACAGCACGTCGGTGTCGAGGCGGAGCCGGCTCGCCGCATCGATGTCGACCCCGCGCCGCAACGGCGAGACGATCTGCATGACCGTGTCGGCCGACAGAGCGAGCAGATCCTCGATCGAGCCGAGCTGGCGCCGATAACGCCGGCCCGACTCGTTCGCGAAGGTGCCGCGGCCGGGAACACGGTAGACGATGCCGTCGGCCACGAGATCCTGGAAGGCGCGACGCACCGTCTGCCGGCTCACGCCGTGTTCCTCGGCGAGTTCGGCCTCGGTGGGCAGCCGCGTGCCGTCGCTGTACCGTCCCGCCTCGACGGCCTCCCGGAGCTGGCGCGCGAGTTGCGCGTAGGCCGGTTCCGTTTCCCGCACCTTGTAGTCCATGACGGACCGATCCTAGCGGCCGGTCGTCACAGTCCGCCGCGTGCTACGAGCTGGCTCGCGATGACGTTGCGCTGGATCTCGTTGGTGCCCTCGCCGACGATCATCAGCGGCGCGTCGCGGAAGTAGCGCTCGACGTCGTACTCGGTGGAGTAGCCGTAGCCGCCGTGGATGCGCACCGCGTTCAGGGCGATCTCCATCGCGATCTCCGAGCAGTACAGCTTGGCCATACCGGCTTCCATGTCGCAGCGCTCGCCGCTGTCGTACTTCTCCGCCGCGTAGCGCGCCAGCTGCCGGGCCGCGGTGAGCTTGGTGGCCATCTCCGCCAGGTAGTTGCCGATGGACTGGTGCTTCCAGATCGGCTGACCGAAGCTCTCGCGCTGCTGCGCGTAGGCGAGGGAATCCTCGAGTGCAGCGGTCGCGACACCGAGGGCGCGGGAGGCGACCTGCAGACGGCCGGTCTCGAGGCCCTTCATCATGTGGGCGAAGCCCTTGCCGGGCTCGCCGCCGAGGATCGCGTCGGCGGAGATGCGGTAGCCATCGAAGCTCAGCTCGCACGACTCGACGCCCTTGTAACCCAGCTTGGGCAGGTCGCGTGAGACGGTCAGACCCGGGCCGTGCTCGACGAGCACGACGGAGATGCCCTTGTGGCGCGGCTGCGCGGTGGGGTCGGTCTTGCACAGCAGCGCGATCAGCCCCGAGCGACGCGCGTTGGTGATCCACGTCTTGGCACCGTTGATGACCAGCTCGTCGCCGTCACGCTTGGCGGTCGTCGTCATCGCTTGCAGGTCGGAGCCGCCGCCGGGCTCGGTCAGCGCCATCGTCGCCCGGATCTCACCGGTGGCGAGCTTGGGCAGATACTTGCTCTTCTGCTCCTCGGTGCCGAACAGGGTCAGCAGCTTGGCGACGACGGTGTGCCCGCCCATCGCACCCGACAGCGACATCCATCCGCGGGCGAGTTCCTCGGTGACCTGGACGTAGCAGGGCATCGACACCGGCGAGCCGCCGTACTCCTCGGGCACGGCGAGCCCGTAGATGCCGATCTGCTTCATCTGCTCGATCCACTTCTCGGGGTACTCGTTGGCGTGCTCGACCTCCTGCACCGACGGCTTGACCTCCCGATCGATGAAGTCGCGGACGGTCTCGACCAGAAAAGTCTCTTCGTCGTTCAGGTAGGTCACGGGGCATCCTTCGTTGGGGACGGGCCACACGGACCCGGCAAACTTTGTACGGCCATTTTGTGGACCGAGCTCGGACGTTGTCAACGCAAGGACCGTCATTCGACGTCGTGATTGCAGAGTTTTCGACGATACGAACGACTGCACCTTCCTATGAGCACACCTCTCCGTGGGGTGGCATACCGCCAACAATGGCCGTACATTTAGCGCCGTCATTGCCGACCGAACTCCCCGAGGTCCCCGTGTCTTCCGAGCAACACCTCCGCCGGCGCGCCGTTCTCGTCGCCCCCGGCTCCGACGAACGCAAAGCCGGTAAGGCCCTCGCCTCCGCCGCCGACGAGGTCGTCCTCGACCTCGAGGACGCCGTCACCGCCGACCAGAAGGACGCCGCCCGCGAACTCGTGGCTCCCCTGGTCCGCGAACACGGCGCCGCACGCACCGTCTCCGTGCGCATCAACGGACGCGGCACGCCCTGGTTCGAGGACGACC
The DNA here is from genome assembly GCF_019641445.1 of Rhodococcus sp. DMU2021. Lineage (NCBI taxonomy): Bacteria > Bacillati > Actinomycetota > Actinomycetes > Mycobacteriales > Nocardiaceae > Rhodococcus > Rhodococcus sp. DMU2021. The sequence goes on along the minus strand of NZ_JAIFKB010000009.1, from coordinate 45,749 downwards.
TGCGCACGTGCGCCGCACTCGGCGACGCCCTCGCCTCGATCGTGATCCCCAAGGTCGAGAGCGCCGACGACCTCGTCGAGGCCGACCGCATCCTCGGCGATTCGACCGTCCCGGTGCAGGCCCTCATCGAGACCCCCGCCGGCGTGCAGCGCATCGACGAGATCGTCGCCGGGCCCCGGGTTGCCGGCGTGATCATCGGCTACGCCGACCTCGGCGCCTCCCTGGGCCGCGCTCGCACCGCCGCGCCCGAGCACTGGCTCTACGTGCAGGACCGCGTGCTGCACGCCGCCCGCGCCGCGGGTGTCCAGGCGATCGACGGCCCGTTCCTCGGCATCGCCGACGACGACGCCTTCCGTCACTCGGTGCAGTGGGTGTCCGATCTCGGATTCGACGGCAAGTGGGTCATCCACCCTGCGCAGATCACCTCTGCTGCAGCGGCCTTCACGCCCACCGACGATCAGGTCGACGCCGCCCGCAAGGTTCTCGCCGCGCTCGAGGAAGCCGAGAACCGCGGCGCCGGAGCCGCCCAGCTCGACGGGCAGATGCTCGACGAGGCCGTCGCCGTCGCCGCCCGCCGCACCCTGTCGAAGATCGGAGCCTGAAAGCCATGACCACCTCGTACGTCGGCGGACCCTATTTCGACGAACTGACCGTCGGTCAGGTCTTCGACACCGCCCCCGCCGTGACGCTCACCGACGGCCTCGCCGCCGCGCACCAGAGCATTCTCGGTGACCGCCTGCGCCTTCCGCTCGACAAGCACCTCTCGGCCGCCGTCGCGGGTGGGCCGGTCGCGCACGCCGGTTTCGTCACCGACATCGCGATCGGGCAGTCCACGCTCGTCACGCACCACGTCAAGGCCAACCTCTTCTACCGCGGCCTGCGTTTCCGCCGCTTTCCGCACATCGGCGACACTCTCTACACCACCACCGAAGTCGTGGGGCTGAAGGAGAATTCGGTCAAACCCAGACGCAGGCCCACCGGACTCGCGGCGCTGCGCATGAATACCGTCGACCAGGACGGCAACACCGTCCTCGACTTCTACCGCTGCGCGATGCTGCCGCTGAGCGAGAACCCCGACCCCGACCGCGTCGTGCACTCCGACGACCTCTCGGCCATCGGACCGCAGGACGAACCGCAGTGGTCCGCGCCCGCCGACTGGGATCTGGATGTCTACCGGTCGAAGGTGCCGGGCGAGCACTTCGACAAGTCCCTCGCCGGTGCCGTGCTGCAGTCCAGCGGCGATGTCGTCTCGAGCGCACCGGAACTCGCGCGCCTGAGCCTCAACATCGCGGCGACGCACCACGACGAGCGGGTCGGCGCGTCGGGTCGTCTCGTGTACGGCGGCCACACCATCGGCCTGGCCTTCTCGCAGGCGACGCGCGCGCTGCCGAATCTCGTGACGGTGCTGGGTTGGAAGTCGTGCGACCACACCGGTCCGGTGCAGGAGGGCGACACCCTCACCAGCGACCTGCACGTCGAATCCGCCGAGCCCCTCGCCGAGGGCGGTGGCGTGCTGAACCTGCGGTCGGTCGTCTACGCGCACCGCGGCGGTGCCGCGAATGGCAACCGCGGCGGTGCCGCGAATGGCAACCGCGGCGGTGCCGAGCCGGCGCCCGTGCTGGATTGGCGGTTCACCGCACTCATGGCCTGACAGCCCCTGCCGAAACCGACGTTGTGCGCGAAATCGTTTGGGAAATCGCGAACAATGTCGGTTTCGTCGTTATGCGTCGACTCGTTTGACGAGACGGATGGCGCCGAGCGGGTCGAGCATCTCGGGGTGCGACTGCCTGGCCCGTTGTTCGGGAGTGCTGCCGTGCCGTTCGGCGATCCGGAACAGCCCCGCGTACTCACGATGGGCGCGTTCGCGACGCGGATCGGGTGGGGTGAAACCTTCCTCGGACATGATCCCAGGACGGCGCGTGAGCAAGTTGTTGTCAACAAATTGTTCACACATGCCCGATCCGCAACGACTTCGACCATCCGCCACAGCAATTGCGGCGGCGAATAGCCAGGACGGTAGCGGCTACGGGCATCAGGGCACGGTCCACGTGTTGTCGCCCCGCAGCAACTGCTGCAGGTCGGCGGTGCCGGACTCCCGCGCGGTCCGCACCCGAGCGCGCTCCGCGTCGTCGTAGGTCGTCCGCCCGACCTGCCGCACGATCCCCGTGACGACGTAACGAAGGTCCTGGTCCGACAGCCGCGACAGCGCGTACGCGTATTCGGGGTCGTCGGTGTGCGCGTCGTGCACGACGATGTCGGCGGCGTCCACCTCGGAGCGTTGCGCCACACGCAGACCGAAACCCTTTCGGACGACGCACCGCTCGTCGTCGACTCCGAAGATGATCGGTTCGCCGTGTCGCAGCGGGATCAGGTGCGACGGCGCTTCGTCCTTGCGCAACACGTCGAACGAGCCGTCGTTGAAGATCGGGCAGTCCTGCAGGATCTCGACGAAGGCCGCGCCGCGATGGTGTGCCGCCGCGCGCAGGACCCCCGTCAGCCCGGCGCGATCGGAGTCGAGCGCACGTGCGACGAAGGACGCCTCGGCGCCGAGTGCGAGCGACAGGGTGTTGAACGGCGCGTCGACCGACCCGCCGGGTGAGGACTTGGTGACCTTGCCGACCTCCGAGGTCGGCGAGTACTGCCCCTTGGTCAGGCCGTAGATCCGGTTGTTGAACAACAGGATCCGCATGTTCACGCTGCGACGCAGGGCGTGGACGAGATGGTTGCCGCCGATCGACAGGGCGTCGCCGTCGCCGGTCACGACCCACACCGACAGATCCGGACGCGTCACCGCCAGACCGGTCGCGAGTGTCGGGGCGCGTCCGTGGATCGAGTGCACACCGTAGGTGTCGAGATAGTAGGGGAAGCGCGACGAGCATCCGATACCGGAGACGAACACGAGATTCTCACGCCGGACACCCAATTCGGGCAGCAGGCTGCGGACCGTCGCGAGGATGACGTAGTCGCCGCAACCCGGACACCACCGCACTTCCTGGTCGGACGTGAAGTCCTTCGCCTTCTGCGGGTCGTCCGTCCGGGGCACACCGTCGAGTGCGTCGGTGTGCGGGCGGAGTCCGAGATCGTGGCCGAGGAGTCCGGTCATGCTCGTGCCCTCTCTGCTGTCGGGTCGAGTTTCGTCGACGAGGCGACCGCGGCCGGCGTCCGGGATCGTTCGGTGTCGGCGAGTGTTCCGGCGAACTCGGCTTCGATGGCGTCGTGGAGTTCGTCGGCGCGGAACGCCATGCCGGATACCTTCGTCACCGGCTGGATGTCGGCATCGAACCGCGACCGCAGCAGGAAGGACAGCTGACCGAGGTTCATCTCCGGGACCAGCACGCGCCGGTAGCGGCCGAGCACGTCGCCGAGATTCTTCGGCATCGGCGCCAGGTGCCGGAGGTGCGCGCGGGCGACGACATGCCCCGCTCGCCGGGCGCGACGCACGGCCTCCCCGATCGGCCCGTACGACGAACCCCAGCCGAGCACGAGCACCTCGGCGTCGCCGGTGGGGTCGTCGACGTCGAGATCCGGGACGTCGATGCCGGCCACCCGCGCGACCCGCAGTCGGGTCATCAGCTCGTGGTTGGTGTGGTGGTACGAGATGTCGCCGGTGCCGTCGGCCTTCTCGAGTCCGCCGATCCGATGCTCGCGACCTGCGGTGCCGGGTATCGCCCAGTCGCGCGCGAGGGTGTCGGCGTGGCGGGCGTAGGGCAGGTAGCCGGGATCGTCGTCACCCGGCGACGCGGCGAAGCGCGGATCGATGCGGGGCAGGTCGTCGATGTCGGGGATCCGCCACGGTTCGGATCCGTTGGCGATCGCACCGTCGGACAACAGCATGACCGGGGTGCGGTAGGTGATGGCGATGCGCGCGGCTTCGAGTGCGGCGTCGAAGCAGTCGGCGGGTGACTGCGGAGCGACGATCGCGACGGGCGATTCGCCGTTGCGGCCGAACATCGCCTGCATCAGGTCGGCCTGTTCGGTCTTCGTCGGAAGGCCCGTGGACGGTCCACCACGCTGGACGTCGACGACGATCAGCGGCAGTTCGGTCATCACCGCCAGACCGATGGCCTCGGATTGCAGGGCGATTCCCGGACCCGACGTGCTCGTGACCCCGAGCGCGCCACCGTAGGACGCGCCGATCGCGGCGCCGATACCCGCGATCTCGTCCTCGGCTTGGAAGGTGTGCACTCCGAAGCGTCCGAGTCTGCTCAGTTCGTGGAGGATGTCGGAGGCCGGCGTGATCGGGTAGGTGCCGAGGAAGACGTCCATCCCCGCCGCGCGACCCGCCGCGACGAGACCGTAGGCGAGGGCGGTGTTGCCGGTGATCTGCCGGTACGTCCCGGGTGGCAGTGCCGCGCGGGCCACCTCGTAGGTTGCGGCGAACGCCTCGGTGGTCTCGCCGTAGTTCCAGCCGGCGCGCAGGGCGAGGACGTTCGCGTGCGCGATGTCGGGTTTCGACGTGAACTTGCGCTCGAGGAACGTCTCGACCGGCGCGATCGGCCTCCCGTACATCCACGACAGGAGACCGAGCGCGAACATGTTCTTCGAGCGCTGCGCGTCCTTCTTGCCCACACCGGCGGGTTCGACGGCTCCGGCGGTGAGGGTGCTCATCGGCAGGGCGTGGACGGTCAGATGCTGCACGGCGTCGGTACCGAGCGGATCGGCGTCGTAGCCCGCTTTGCTCAGGTTCCGTTTGGTGAACTCGTCGCTGTTCACGATGACGGTGCCGCCTCGGGGCAGGTCGCCGACGTTGGCCTTGAAGGCCGCCGGGTTCATCGCGACCAGCACGTCGGGCCGGTCGCCGGCGGTGAGGATGTCGTGGTCGGCGATCTGGATCTGGAAGCTCGAGACCCCGGGAAGAGTGCCCTGAGGTGCGCGGATCTCGGCGGGGAAGTTGGGTTGTGTGGCAAGGTCGTTGCCGAAGGCCGCCGCCTCGGCGGTGAACCTGTCACCGGCGAGTTGCATGCCGTCGCCGGAGTCGCCGGCGATGCGGATGACGACCTGTTCGAGTTTCGCGCTCGACGCCATGCGCTCCATCGTGGCCCTCACGCGCGCATGTGCAACCGTTTCTCCCGAAAAATTCTGCTCATCCGCTACAAGATCGGCTTTCTGCTACAGCAATTGCCGGCAATCACCGCAGCGGAAAGCCAACTTTGTAGCGAACGCGTCAGGAGCGGACGGTGTCGCCGATGAAGCTCAACGCCTGGGGCCACGACACGGCGTAGGCGTCGGCGTTGACGGGATTGCCGTGCCGGTCGCGGGAGGAGAAACCGTGTTCGGCGCCCGGGTAGACGTGGGTGATGGTCGCGCCGGTCTCGCGCTGTTGCAGCGTCGCCTGCAGGTTCGCGAAGGTCTCGGCGCTCATGATCGTGTCGGCGCCGGCGTGCAGCACCATGACGGGTGCAGCGACGCGACCTGCCTGTTCGACGGCGTCGATCGTGTGGTTCGGGGCGGGCGGCACCGCGATCGACGGGTGGTAGGCCACGACGTTCGCGACCCGCGTGTCGCGGGCGCCGAGGACCAGGGCGAGGCGTCCGCCGAGGCACCATCCGATCACGCCGACCTTCTCCAGGCGCAGCTCACCGAAGGCATGGTCGAGCAGGGTCGCCATCTCCGCGAGGCACTTCTCGTCGTCGAGGCCCCGCATCAACTCCACGAGTTCCTCGCGCGAGGCGTCGTCGGCGCTCGGTCCGTGCCAGGGATCCCAGACGAGCGCGGTCACACCGGTTCCGGCGATGTCGTGCGCGTACTCGCGGACCTGGGCGTCGATGCCGGTGATCATGGGCAGCAGCAGCATTCCTCCGGTGGCACCGCCGAGCGGCCTGGCCAGATAGGCGCGCAGACCTCCGATGTGAACGAATTCTGCCTCGATGTCGGTCATCGACCGTCCTTCCACTTTGCGTCGTTTGTTCGTCATGATCTTCGTACGAAGTCGTTCAGCGGGCAGCACATCCACCCGTCACTGCAGCTCAGGGGCCGTCCGTCCCACCCACCAAAAAAGAACATCATTTCCGATCTGCGGTATCGTTCCTCTCGCGCACCGACGTACGGTTGGAGCACGGCAGACGGCTCGCTCGAAAGGGATACCGGCAGATGGCTCGCACCGTATTGGTCAGTGGTGGCACCGGCGGCCTCGGCAGCGCCGTGACGAAACATCTCCTCGACACCGGATGGCGGGTCGTGGTGCCGTGGCTGGTCCGTGACGAGCTCGAGCGCGTGGGCATGCATCCGAACCTCCAACTCGTCCAGGCCGACGTCTCCGACGAGCAACAGCTCGAGGACGCCCTGAACCTGGCGTGCGACGACCCCGACGCTCCCCTCTTCGGCGTCGTCAATCTTGTCGGCGGCTTCACCTCCGGACCTCGGGTGCACGAGACTCCGATCGAGGTCCTCGACTCCCAGCTCGATCTCAACCTGCGCACTGCCTATTCCGTCAGCCAGGCGGCGCTGCCCCACCTGATCCGCCGCGGCGGTGGATCGATCGTCTGCATCTCCACCGCCGCGACGCTCAACCCCTTCCCGGGCGGCGCCCCCTACATCGCTTCCAAGGCTGCGGTGTCGGCGCTGGTCGAGACGATGGCGCTCGAGTACCGCGACGACCACATCCGCGTCAACGCGCTGCTGCCCGTCGTCATCGACACCCCGGCCAACCGCGCCGCGATGCCCGACGCCGACACGAGCCGCTGGTCGAAGCCGGCCGACATCGCGAAGGTCATCGAGTTCCTGATCTCCGATGCGGGCGCCTCCGTCACCGGTGGTCTGATCCCCGTCACCAATGTCGGCTGACAGCGTCAGACCGACTGGAGGCGACCGAGTTTCATCGCACGTTCGAACGCTCGCCGTTCGGCGTAGTTCATGCCGCCCCACACGCCGTGCGTCTCTCCGGTGCGCACGGCGTGCACTCGGCACGCGTCGATCACCGGACAGGAGCGACAGACCTCCTTCGCCTGCCGCTCGGCCCGGAGCACCGCACCACGGCCGTCCTCGGGCTGAGGGAAGAACATCGACGTGTCCACCCCGCGGCACCGCGCCGCGACCACCCAGTCACGGTCGCCGGATCCGTACATCGCCGCCTCCTTGCCCATCGGGTCATCGCGGACCCGCACTCGTCGAACGAGTGTTTGTACGGCCATTTTTCGGTACCCGGCGGGGATCGTCAATCCTTGAGCAGCGCGGATCCATCAGAATCGACGATGGCAGTCGCTTCGGATACCTATAAGCACCGGAAGCTATGGCCGCACATTTGGCGAGCGGGCGAGGCCGAGCGGACCAGCGGGGCGGATCAGCCGACGATGCCGGCCTTCTTCAGGCCCGCGATCTGCTCGTCGGTGAGCCCGAGAGCGGCGAGCACCGTGTCGGTGTGCTGACCGAGCCCCGGCACCGCGCCCATCGGCAGTTCGACGTCGCGGAAGTTCATCGGCGGCAGGATGCCACGCACCGTCCCCGCCTCGGTCTGCACCTCACGCCAGCGATCGCGCGTCGAGAGCTGGGGGTGCTCGATGAGCCCGCGCAGATCCCGCAGCTGCGCGGCGGGCACACCGGCGTCGGCGAGCTTGCCGTCGAGCTCCGCACTGGTGAATTGCTTGGTGGCCTGCCCGACCAGCGCATCGACGTCCTCGCGGCGACGCACCCGCTCGAGATTGGTGGCGTAGCGCGGATCATCGCCCAGTTCGGGCATGCCGAGCACATCGGTGAGCGTGCGCCAGCCCCGATCGTTCTGCACGCCGATGAGGATCTCGCCGTCCGAGGTGGGGTACTTGTCGTACGGCGCGATCGACGTGTGCGACAAACCCATCCGCGGCACCTGCCGCCCCTGATACATCTGCAGGTACATCGGATAACCGAGCCATTCGGCGGTCGCGTCGAACATCGACACGTCGATCGTCGCGCCGACGCCCGTGCGGTGCCGGCGCAACAGCGCCGCCTGGATGGAGGTGAGCGCATACATGCCCGCGGCGATGTCCGAGGTGGGGATGCCCGTCTTCACCGCAGTCTCGGGCGTGCCGGTGATCGAGCACAGGCCCGTCTCGGACTGCACGAGCATGTCGTAGGCCTTGCGGTCGCGCATCGGTCCGTCGGTGCCGTAACCGGACATGTTGACCACCACCAGTTCCGGGTGGTCGGCACGCAGGTCGTCGGCACCGAGTCCGAGACGCTCCACCGCGCCGGGAGCGAGATTCTGCAAGAAGACGTCCGCACCGCGGATCAGCGCCTTCACCGCATCGATGCCCTCGGGAGCCTTGAGATCCACCGCGAACGATTCCTTGCCGCGGTTGAGCCAGACGAAGTGTGCGGCCAGGCCGTGCACGGCACCGTCGTAGGCGCGCGCGAAGTCGCCGTCGCCGACGCGTTCGACCTTGACGACACGGGCTCCGAGGTCTGCGAGATGGCGCGTCGCGAGGGGCGCGGCGACCGCCTGTTCGAGGCTTACCACAGTGATGCCCTCCAGCGGCAGGCCGGCGGAAACCTCCACCTCGGTCCGATCGGTTCGGTCGCTCGTCACCTGATGTCCTTTCGCGTTCGCGGTTCCCCCATCCGGCGTCGCTGCATGTCTACCAGGACGAACACGGACTCCTCAGTAATACCTCTGCGGTATCGATTCGGGTCCTATTGGGTATTGGACTGGAAATCCGAGCCCTGCCACTCTCTGTTGAGACGCAGACCACATTCCACCCGCCTCGTCCGGGGGCGTAGCAGACGGAGGGCGCATGAGTTCGTCCACACCCACCGATCAGGAGATCGCGAGGAAGGCCCGCAAGGCCGGTATCGCCTCCTTCATCGGCACCACCATCGAGTGGTACGACTTCTACATCTACGGCACGGCCGCCGCGCTGGTGTTCGGCCAGGTCTTCTTCTCGGACGAACTCTCGAGCGGTGTCGCGACCCTCCTCGCGTTCGTCACCCTCTGGGCCGGCTTCCTCGCCCGCCCACTCGGTGGCGTCATCTTCGGCCATCTCGGAGACCGCCTCGGACGCAAGAACACCCTCGTCATCACGCTCGTCATGATGGGCATCGCGACGGTGGGCATCGGTTTGCTCCCCACCTACGCGCAGATCGGAATGTGGGCGCCGGTCCTGCTGGTCTTCCTGCGCATCGTGCAGGGCGTCGCGGTCGGCGGCGAATGGGGCGGCGCCGTCCTCATCGCCAGCGAGAACGCCCCGAAGGGCAAGGGAATCCTGTATTCGGCGTTCGCGCAGCAGGGTTCGCCCGCCGGCAACCTGCTGTCGACGATGGCCTTCTTCTTCCTCGCAGCGCTGCCCACCCCGCAGTTCATGATGTGGGGCTGGCGCATCCCGTTCCTGCTGTCGGGCGTGCTGGTCGTCATAGGCATGGTGATCCGCCTCGAGCTCGAGGAATCGGACGCGATGAAAGCCGTTCTGGCACGCAAGAAGACCGTCAAGCTCCCGATCAAGGAAGTGCTGCGCAAGCACTGGGTCCTGGTCCTGCTCGGCGCCGGTGCACTGCCCCTCGCCCAGGTGACCTATTTCAAGAACACCTTCGCGCTGTCGTGGGCGACGAGCGAACTCGGTTACGAGCGCGGCACCTTCCTCGCGATCATCGCCATCGCCCTCGTCGTGCAGTTCATCGTGCAGCCGTTCGGTGCCGTGCTGGTGTCGAAAATCGACATGCGCAGGGCCATGCTCCTGATGATCGTCCCGGAGCTGTTCCTCATGCCGGCGATGTTCTTCGCGATCCGCACCGAGACCTTCGCGGTCGCCGTGATCGGTATGTGCCTCGCGACGATTCCGCACTCGATGTTCTACGGCGCGATCGCCGGCATCCTGGCCCGCGCCTTCCCGGCAAACATCCGGTACTCGGGCCTGTCGCTCGCCTACCAGCTGTGCTCGCTGATCGTCGGTGGTGGCACCCCGGTTCTCGCCCAGTACCTGCTCAACTCGTCCGGTGACGTCACCGGCGTGGCCATCGCGGCGGCCTGCTACGCAGCGGTTTCCCTCGTGTGCACCCTGGCACTGCTCGAGCGCACCGGATACGACCCGAAGGCACCCTCGGTCGCCGAGAAGTCCGACGCCGACGAACTCGCCCTCGAGCAGTCGGAGGCGGCCGAGCACGACCGCCGTACTCCGGGAACCGACGACACCCCACGAGATCGCGTCCATGCCTAGGACGGATCGCTCGCACTCGGGGCCGGCCGGCGCAGTCGCCGGCCGGCCCCGGTCAATCCGGAGTCGGCAGCGCTTCCTCGGAGAGGCGGAGAACCTCCCGCAGCGCGGCACTGTCGTCGTCCTCCCGCCACACGAGCCGCACGTCGAGCGGCTCGGGATGATCTGCGAGAGGAACGAACACGACCTCGGGGTTGATGACGTTCGCTGCGACCGACGAGACCGTCATCGAACATCCCACCCCGGCCGAGACCAGGGCGATCAGCGACAGCGAATCCGGGGCGCTCTGAACGATTCTGGGCGTGAATCCGACGTCGTGGGCGATACGGAGCAACAGCTCGCGCAGCATCGATCCGGGTTCGGCGGGCAGCATCACCCACGCCTCGTGCGCGAGGTCCTCGAGCCGGACCTGCTCACGGTCGGCGAGCGGGTGCTCCTTGGGCAGCGCCACGACGAGGTTCTCTCGGGCCACGACGCGCGACGCGATCCCCGGTGGGAAGAACAACAGGCGCACGATGCCGATGTCGAGCTTGCCCGCGGCCAGCTTGTTGAGCGCCTCGCTCGCGTACGCCGAACTGTCGAGCACGAATTCGATACCGGGATGAGTGCGCCGCACGAGCTTCGCCCACCGGCCCACGAGATAGTGCGAGGACGAACCGGCGAAACCGATACGGACCCTGCCGGTCTGACCCGACCCCGCGGCGGTCACCGCCATCTCGGCGAGCCGGCAGGCGTCGAGGATGTTCCGGGCCGGCTCCACGAGCGCGCGACCGCTCTCCGTCAACCGCACGCTGCGGGTGTTGCGTTCGAAGAGTTCGGCTCCGAGTTCTTTCTCGAGCCTGCGGATCGTGCGGCTGAGCGGCGGCTGGGCCATGTGCAGCCGCTGCGCCGCGCGACCGAAATGCAGTTCCTCCGCCACCGCCAGGAACGCCTTCACCTGCTGGATCTCCACCCGTCGATTATTGCGCCTGCGGGCTCCTGATATCCGACACCGAATTACCGACCACACGGAGGACGACCGGTATGCCGGACAAACTCATGCCCCTGCGCGAGGCGATCGCCACCTATGTCGAGGACGGCATGACCGTTGCCCTCGAGGGTTTCTCGCACCTCATCCCGTTCGCGGCGGCGCACGAGATCATCCGGCAGGGCAGGCGCGACCTGACGTTGTGCCGCATGACCCCCGACATCATCTCCGATCAGCTCATCGCCGCCGACTGCGTCTCGAAGCTCGTCGCGTCCTTCTTCGCCAGCGGCTCGGCCGGGTCGCTGTACGAGATCCGCCGGCGCATCGAGAGCCACGACCCCGTCGCACTCGAGGTCGAGGAGTACAGCCACTACGGCATGGTCTGCCGCTACCAGGCCGGCGCGGCCGGGCTGCCCTTCTTCCCGCTGCGCTCGTACGCCGGCAGCGACCTGCCGAAGATCAACCCGAACATCCGGCTCGTCGAGGATCCCTTCAGCGGCGGCAGCGTCTACGTTGTGCCTCCGCTGAACCCGGACGTGACGATCATCCACGCGCAGCGCGCCGACCGCTCCGGCAACGTCCAGATCTGGGGCATCGCCGGTGTGCAGCAGGAAGCGGTCTACGCTGCGAAGAAGGCCATCGTGGTGGTCGAAGAGATCGTCGACGACGACGTGATCCGCTCCGATCCCAGCCGCACCCTCGTCCCCTCGCACGCGGTGGACGCGGTGGTGCTGAGCCCGCGCGGAGCGCACCCCTCCTACGCGCAGGGTTACTACGACCGCGACTGCGCGTTCTACCGCCGATGGACCGCGATCAGCAAGGACCCCCAGCAACTGCGCACCTGGTTGAAGGAATGGGTCCTCACCACCGCCGATCACGCCGAATACCTCGAGAAACTGGGCGAAGAGTACTGGGCCGACCTCGAGGTCGCGCCGCGCCCCTCCGGGACCGTCGACTACGGGAGCCGAAAGTGACCACCACCGAAACCTTCTCCACCACCGAACTGATCGTCTCCGTCGCCGCGCGGGCCCTGGCCGGCAAGGCCCGGGTCTTCGCCGGGGTGGGTCTGCCCACCCTCGCCGTCGACCTCGCCGCCCGCACGTCGAACCCCGACGTCGAGCTGATCTACGAATCCGGGGTCTGCGGTGCGCACCCCGAGGCGATGGCCGAGGGCATCGCCGACTCCGTCGTGGTCTCCGGCGCCGAATCCGTGGTGTCCATGGCGTCGCTGTTCGGGTACGTGCTCCAAGGCGGCAACGTCGATGTCGGGTTCCTCGGGGCGGCGCAGATCGACCGCGACGGCAGCCTCAACACCAGCATCATCGGCGACTGGGACAAGCCCACCGTGCGCCTGCCCGGCGGCGGCGGAGCCGTCGAGATCATGCCCAACGCCGGCGAGGTGTTCGTGATCATGCGACGCCACGATCCGAGTGCCTTCCCCGCCGAACTGGACTTCTGCACGACCCCGAGCCCGGTGCGCGCCCGTGAGGCGGGCGTCGGCATCATGCCCCGCGGCCGCGGGGTGACGAAGGTGTTCACCAGTCTGGGCGTGCTGTCGCGGCAAGATTCCTTCGACGAACTCGAACTGACCAGCATCCACCGCGGTGTCACCGTCGACCAGGTCCGCGCCGCCACCGGCTGGGATCTGAAGGTCTCCGACGAGCTGACGCTGACCGAGGATCCCACCGCCGAGGAGATCGACCTGCTGCGCAACGAGATCGACAAGGTCCGCCTGTATCTGCGGTGATCCCGTCGACGTGACCGACGTGGCGGCTGGCAGGATGTCCGCAACGGACGACGCCCCGGATCCTGCGAGCCTGCGCGCGTCCGGCGTGATGCTCGGCGGACGGACCGCCGCGTGATGCGGGAAGGCGGCACGTCATGCACGCGAGCACGATCCACGACCTCGTGGACGGCACGGTCGTCGCGGCTGTGATGCCGTTGACCGACCTCGCGCACAGGCCGGTGGCCGGACGCGATGCCGTCGCACTGGTCGACGAGCACGAGGTGTTCGCCGATCCCCCGACGGTCCTGCACCGGATCGCCGCTGTGCGCGAGCGCGGATTCGCCGTGGCGGTACGCATCGCGGAATCGGCGTCCCGCGCCACGGTCGTCCTGGCTCTGGTCGAGCCGGAGGTGGTCGTCGTACCGGCCGAGGCGCTCGTCGCATCCGACCTGCGGGCCGCCACTACCCTGCTGTCGTTGCGGGCCCACTGCGAGCGCACGAACTCCGTCGTTCTCGCCGAGGGCGTCGACTCCGACCTTCATCGCGAGGCGGCCCTCGCCCACGGTATCGATTTCGGTTGCGGTACAGCACTACACGTTGCGGAGGGTGAAGCCGGCCCTTCGTCGCCGCGCGGCGGGTTGTTCCGTGAACCCACCTGGAGTGCGCCGCTCGACGACGCGACCGCCGCGCCCTTCCGCATCCTGTCTGCCGGTCGGGAACGCGTGCGGAGCGGCAAGGGTCTGCTCGTGTCCATGAGCGCCGACCTCGAGGCGCGAGCCGGGGAGGCCGGACCCGACACGATCGCCCTCGGCACCTTCCAGCACCACGACCACTTCACCGGGGCCGCACGCAGACGATGGCTGTCGATGGCCGACACCCTCGCGCACGTCGCGGTCTTCGCGGTCGGGTTCGGCACGAGCACCTCGGGCCCGGACCTCGTCCCGATCGAGCCGCACGATCCCCTCGTCGACGAGTGGAACGTCATCCTCCTGGGAGAGTCGTTCGCGTGCGCGCTCTCTGCCCTCGACCTGCACCGTCGAACGGCCGGCGGCGAGCGGGAGTTCGAGTACGTCGTCTCCTACGACCGGGAGGCCGTCGCCCGCGCGGCGCGCGCGACCCTGTCCCGTCCCCGACCGGTCCCCTTGGAGGTCCCACCCTCGTCCTGAGCCGCTCTCCCTCGGGTCACCCCTCGAAACGCGCCAGGATGCTGTGGGCGCACCGGATCACGGTGCCGCGGTCGTAGGACAGCACGTAGCGGAACTCGCGGTCGAGATCCGCTGCGTCGGTGTGCATGTCGAGCGCGGCGAGTACGCACGCGAAGTGCGGACCGAGGACGACGACGTTCCATTCGTCGACGATCGGATCGTTCGGGTCCAACGGCGCGTGGTGTACCGCGGAGTCGACGTAGGGATCGATTCCGACGCCGTAGACCCCGGTGTAGGCGACCTGCCCGGCGAGCTGCGCCCATCGAACCCGGGAGGTCGGAGTGAAGTGCTCGGCGCGCTGGAAGGTGCCGAGCACGATCGTCTCCGGTCCGGCTCCCACCGCGTTGGTCTCGAGCAGCTTGCTCATCGACACCAGAAGTCGCTTGAAACTACTTGTGCGTCTGCGTCCTTCGGACGCCAGAGCGAAGGGAGTGAGTTCGAGGCCGCCGGGAACGGCCCGTCGCGGACGCAGCGATATCGGTTCGACATCCGAATCCGCTTGCGCGGCATCACCGGTCGATCCGACTGTCGGATACAGCGCGCCCATTCCGTATTCGGCGGCCAATCCCAGAGCGCGGCGGCGATGCAGTTCCGAATCGACGCCCTGCGCGATGACGACCGCGCTGCTGGATTCGATGTACGCGGCGACGGCGTGGGCGATCCTCGCCGTCGAGGCGTCGGCCGCACGCGCGATCAGGGCCGGCGACGTGATGATCACATCCGGTTCGACGAGCGGCAGCAGCGCGAGGGCCTGAGCACGCGCTCCCACACCGTCCACCGCGACGAGCATGCCGGCGGTGCGCGCCGCCGCAATGGTGCGCAGCGTCCTGGCAGGGGCGGCGATCAGCGTCTGCTCGGTGATGAGAGCGACCGTGGTCGACCCCCCTCGATCCCCGAGCGCGCCGAGTTCGTCGAGTGAATCGAGATCGACGGTCACCAGATGCGGAACCGCCGACTCGGCTTGCCGTCCGGCCCTGCGCCACTTGATCCGGTCCAGTTCCGACTTCTGATGCATCGCCCGGGCGGCCTCGCTCAGAGCGGTCGCATCGTGCAACGATGATCCTTCCGGACCACGCAGTTGCAGTTCGACGGCGGAC
This sequence comes from Rhodococcus sp. DMU2021, assembly GCF_019641445.1. Lineage (NCBI taxonomy): Bacteria > Bacillati > Actinomycetota > Actinomycetes > Mycobacteriales > Nocardiaceae > Rhodococcus > Rhodococcus sp. DMU2021. The sequence continues at coordinate 30,636 of NZ_JAIFKB010000009.1, read as the reverse complement.
AGCGCACCGCTGCCGAGCCGGTGGATGGGGGCGAGCTCCGTCTCCACGACGAGGCCGCCGAACGCGGCCTCCGCGTCGGCGGCAGCGTCGGCAGGAACAGCGCTCATGGATCCAGCATCCCATCTCCAGCCACCGATCGTCCGCTCGGGCCGACGGAGCCAGGAACATAGGATATTTTCGCAGCTCCGAACGCCTACGTTACAGAACCGTGATGTTTCGTTATCGCTCCGTTATGGAACGGGTGGTGGCGAAGCGACATCCGTCGGACAGGCTCTGTGCAAGCCCGAGGCGAGTTCTCACCGGACCCCGACGTTCTCACCACGACCCCAGCAGGCCGACCGTCTGCTCGTGATCCAGCCCGCACCGGACGGCACGAAATCCACGCCGACAGGAGACCGCAATGAGCACACGTACGAGCACCACCCGCAGGATCGTCACCCACACCGGCGCACTCTCACGAGTCGGTGCAGAGACGGTCGCCCGAGCACCGCGCTACCGTCTCGACGTCCACTCGCCCTCCCGTCGCTGCAGCGTCCTGCGGGCGAAGGGAGATCTCGACATGACCGCCCGAGCGGAGTTCGCCTCCACTCTCGGCGACCTCGCACACTCGGGCGACCACGTCGTCGTCGATCTGTCCGAGGTGACCTTCATGTACTCCGAGGTCGCCTCGATGCTCGCCGATGCCGTTCACATCCGGCCCGGCCGTTTCCACGTCGTCGCACCCACACGCCAGGTGCGCATGCTGCTCGACATCCTCGCTCCCGACCTCGACGTCACAGCCGATGCCGCACCCTGCGACGCGGGCACAGCACCCGCTGCCTGATCACAGCAAGGGGCGCGTGACGGCGTCCGGCCGGCGTACAACCGACTGCTGTGGCAGTGCGCCCGCCACGTGCGCGCGTCGCAACACCTCGGACACGACTGCAGCATCGGATCCACCCACGACCGCGGCGACATGTGTGTGTGTGGGGGGCGAACCCCATAAGGTGGTGGTAAAGGCCAATTCAAGCCCTCGGTTGTCAGGTTTGGCAGCCCTTACACTCTATCGGTGCTCAGCCCGTTCTTCCGCAAGGAACATCCTCGCGTGCGTTTCGTCCTCCATCTGGAAGACTTCGGTGACGCCCCAGCCTTGATCACCCAGCAGGAAACCGTCACCTACAGCGACCTGGCCGACCGAGTCCATCGGGCAACTGCCCGGCTGGGCAACACCCGCCGACTGGTGTTGATCGCAGGTGCCAACGAGATCGATGTTCTTGTCGTCTACCTTGCAGCCCTACTCGCCGGACATCCGGTTCTGCTGGCGCCGGGCGACCACCCCGCAGCCTTCGAAGGCCTGATCGCCGCATACCGACCCGACGTGGTGGTGCGCAGTATCGACGGGACCGTGACGATCGAGGAACGGGGTGACGGTTCTGCGCATGTACTGCACCCCGACCTGGCGCTGCTGCTGAGCACCTCCGGCTCGACGGGCTCCCCGAAACTCGTCCGCCTGTCCCATCGCAACGTGCAGTCCAATGCAGAGTCGATCGCGGAGTACCTCGACATCCGTAGTACCGACCGGGCAGTGACGACGCTGCCGATGCATTACTGCTACGGGCTCTCTGTCATCCACAGCCACCTACTGCGCGGAGCCGCAGTGATCCTCACGAGCCGCTCGGTGACCGACCCGGCGTTCTGGGAGCTGTTCCGAGACCACCGCGGCACCAGCTTCGCCGGCGTGCCCTACACGTTCGATCTGCTCGATCGGTTCGGATTCGACGAACTGGACCTACCCGACCTGCGCTACATCACCCAGGCCGGCGGTCGACTCTCACCGGATCGGGTCCGCGCCTATACGCAGTCGGGCCGTGAGCGGGGCTGGGATTTCTTCGTCATGTACGGGCAGACGGAGGCGACCGCACGGATGGCGTACCTGCCTCCGGAACTCGCCTCCGACTATCCGCAGTCGATCGGACGAGCTGTTCCCGGTGGATCCTTCCGGCTCGAGCCGATACCGGACGCTCCGGACGGCACCGGTGAACTGATCTACACGGGGCCGAACGTGATGCTCGGCTACGCGCACACGCCCGAAGATCTGGGTCTCGGGGACGTCCTCGAGGGTGAACTGCGGACCGGCGACCTCGCGCGGCAGATCGACGGCGGCGTGTACGAGGTGGTGGGCCGACGCAGCCGTTTCGTCAAGATCTTCGGGCTACGGATCGACCTGCAGCAGGTCGAGTCGACCCTCGCCGAACAGGGACTGACAGCATGCTGTGTCGGCGGGACGGACGACATGATCGTGGCGGTCGAGGGTGCGAGCGATCTCGAGGCGATCCGGTCCGCGAGCGCACGGGCCTGTGGTCTTCCCGTCGCGGCCGTGCGGGTGTGTCTCGTCGACGAGCTTCCGCGGACCGGCACGGGCAAACCCGACCTTCGGGCAGTGGCCGAGCTCGTGCACCACGCGACGCCCGATTCACCCGAGGCAGAGAGCACCGTCGTGGACACGGCCGCCCTGCGGACCCTGTATGCCGAGGTGCTGCACAGTGGGCAGGTCACCGACGACAGCTCGTTCGTGAGCCTGGGCGGCGACTCGCTGTCCTATGTGCAGATGTCTCTGCGGCTCGAGCGCATGCTCGGCTATCTACCCCAGAACTGGCACACCACCGCGATCAAGGATTTCGTGCCTACGCCCCGGCGACGATGGTGGCGGGCGGTCGAGACCAACGTGCTGCTCCGCGCTGTTGCGATCGTGCTGATCGTCGGTTCGCACATCCGGTTGTTCGGGGTTCTCGGCGGCGCGCATGTGCTGCTGGGGGTCGCCGGATACAACTTCGCACGCTTTCATCTCGCCACTCCCCGTACCGAACGGGTGCGACATGTCCTGGGCAGCGTCGCCCGAATTGCCGTACCCAGCATGGTGTGGCTCGGCATCGTGATCGCACTGACCGGGGACTATCTCGTGACCAGTGCGTTGTTGCTCAACGGCATTCTCGGCCCCGACGGGTGGACGCCCGAATGGCGGTACTGGTTCATCGAAGCGATCGTGTACATCCTGCTCGTAGTCATCGCGGTGTTGTCCATCCCGCTCATCGACCGTGTTGAGCGCAGGCACTCGTTCTGGTTCGCGATGGCCTTGGTGGGTGTGGGTCTGCTCCCCCGCTACCGCGTGATCGAGCTCGGGGACGGCAACAATCTGATTCTGAGCGCGTCGATGGTCTTCTGGTTGTTCGCCCTGGGCTGGGCTGCCGCTACGTCGACGACCGTGTGGCACCGAATGATCGTCACGGCAGTGATCGCAGCCACGGTGCCTGGATACTTCTCGGGTGATCTCCAGCGAGAACTTCTCGTCATCGGTGGGCTGGGCCTGCTGGTGTGGCTCGAGTCCGTTCCCTGCCCACCTGTGCTGAGCCGGATCGCAGGGGTGCTGGCGAGCGCGTCGCTCTACATCTACCTGACGCACTTCCAGGTGTATCTGCCGCTGCGAGAGGACCATCCCTGGTTGGCGTTCGCCCTGTCGATTCTGGTCGGCATTCTCTTCTGGCAAGCCGTGACGGTCACCCTTGCTCTGCGTCGACCGGTCGGTGCTGCGCGGGCGAAATCCGATCCGAATCCGGCCGGTACCAGCAGTGGTTCGCCCCCGTCCCACGCTGCGGAGATGCCGGGGAGATCCCCGGTGGCGTGAACTGTCACTGCTACTGGTTCGAAGATCCCGGGACGCGTGGTGTGCAGTCCTCGCCCTTGCGAACGACATCGATAAGACCGCGTTGAAGCATGCACCGACATGTCTCGTGCTCGTCAGCGTGCCGGGCCACCCGTGATCAACGCCCACACGTCCCCGGCTTCACCGGCCGCGGCGAGCAGTTCGGAATCCCACGACGCGACCGTGCCGAATTCGCTGCGCCACGACAGGATCCGGTTGGCGTGCCGATGCAGCTCGTGTTCCATCGTGAAGCCGATCGCACCGAGCGCCTGATGCGCGTTGCGGGCGACGACCGACGCCGCATGTCCGGCACACGACGCGGCCGCCGCGATCGCGAAGCGGGTCGACGCGTCATCGAAACCACCGGCGAGAACGGCATCGACCGCACCATCCGCGGCGGCGTGCACGAGCGAGGCCTCGGTGGCGATGTCGGCGACGAGCGCCTGCACCGCCTGGAACTTGGCCAGCGGACGACCGAACTGCACGCGGGCAGTGGTGTGATCGACGACGAGCTCGAGAACCCGATCCATCGCACCCGCGGTGGCCAGCGCACGGACGAGCGCGCCCCGGTAGCGGAACTCGTCGGCGGTGCCCGCCGGAACGTCACGTCCCGACAGTGCCGACAGGTCGACGCACACGTGGTCGCGGGGCTCCGCCGCCAAGTTCACGGCCTCGACGATCTCGACATCGCCGCGAGCGACCTCGGCGACCTGCCATCCCTGCGGTGACTCCCACAACACGACGATCGAGTCCGCGAACCGGGCCCACGGCACGTGGCGTGCGCGGCCGTCGGCGTCGAGCACCGCGGCGGTACGCACGGCCGGCACCGCCTCGAGGCCTGCCTGCTCGAGGAGCCAACCCGCGAGCAGATCGTTCTCGGCCACCGGCACGGCAGCAGCAGCACTGCCGGCAGCTTCGAGCAGCAGGGCGGCTTCGAGCCATCCCGCGCCGCTTCCACCACTGTCCTCCGAACCGGTGAGCCGATCGAGGCCGAGCTCGGTGAGGGTGCTCCACAGGGCACGATCGAGTTCGACGACGTCACCGATGCGGTGGTCGTCGCCCGAGGTGAACACCTCGGACAGCATCTGTGCGAAGTCGCGCAGTTCCGTCGACTGCAGTGCGTCCTGCCCGCTCATCTCATCCCCAATCCTCGTGCGATGACCCCGCGGAGGATCTCGCTCGTGCCGCCGCGCAGTGTGAAGCCCGGTCGTTGCATGACTCCTGCCCGGACGAGCTCGGCCAGATGTGCGTCGGCCGCGGTGTATCCCGCGACCTCGTCGGCGAGATCCGCCAGGTCCCCTTCGGTCTTCGTGCCGAGCACCTTCACTACCGACGCCGCGAGTTCGGCGTTCTCGCCACGTTCGAGGGACTCGGAGACCGCGGTGGACATGCGGTGCAGACCCGCGATGCGCCCGATGGTCGCTCCGATGCGGGTGTCCGCTTCGACGCTGCCGTCGGCCACACCGTGTACGAGGGATTCGAGCACCCCGAAGGTCGACAGGAAACGTTCGGGACCGCTGCGCTCGTAACCGAGCTCGCTCGTCACCTGTTCCCAGCCGGCGCCGATCTGTCCGAGCACCAGGTCGTCCGGGACGAAGACGTCGTCGAGCAGCACCTCGTTGAAGTGGTGGTCGCCGGACATCGACAGGATCGGGCGGATGGTCACGCCCGGGGAGTCGAGCAGCACGATGAACTGGCTCAGCCCGTCGTGGCGGTGCGCGGGATCGAGCGGGGCGGACCGCGCGAGGCCGAAGAAGGCGTCGGCGTGGTGGGCCCCGGACGTCCACAACTTGGTGCCGGAGATCCGCCACCCACCGTCCACCTGCGTGGCCTTCGTCTTGACGCTCGCGAGGTCGGATCCGGAGTCGGGCTCGGACATTCCGATGGCCCAGCAGATCTCACCGGCCGCGATGCCCGGCAGGAACCGCTGCTTCTGCTCTTCGGTGCCGTACTTCAGTAGCGACGGTGCGGCCTGGCGGTCGGCGACCCACTGGGCGGCGACCGGCGCGCCCACCGCGAGCAGCTCCTCGGTGACGACGAAGCGCTCCATGAAGGTTCGTCCGTGTCCGCCGTACTCGACGGGGATCGTCATGCCGACCCAACCGCGAGCGGCGAGTGCGCGCGTGAACTCGGGGTTCCATCGCGTCAGCCAGGTGTCGATGCCTGGGGTGAACACGCCCGCGTCGATCTGTTGTTTCAGGAACGCCCGTACCTCGGCACGGAGTTCCGTCAGTGCCGGGTCGGGGGTACCCGCCCTCGGTACGAGTCGTGCACTCATCGTTGATCTCCTTCTCCACCGGTGATGGTGGGACACAGCAGCGCCAGCGACAGGTCCGCGTAGCGTTCTGCGATCTCGTCCGGGCCGTCCGGACCCGCGGGGTCGTACCAGTTGGCGATAGCCGAGACCATCGCCAGAATCGATCGGCGGCAGTCGTCGGGATACTTCGTGGTGAAGACACCTTGTGCGACACCGCGATCGATGATGTCGCGGATCCGCCTTCGGCCGGCGCGCCGGCCTTCCTCGTACAGCAGCGCACCCTCGGGTTCGAGATTGCGCACCTCCGTCGCGATCATGCGTCCCTGCTCGGGGAACTGCGTGCGGAAGATGACGTTCCCCTTGACGAACGCGCGGATCTGCTCGACCGGATCGTCGCCGACGCGGGCGAGTTCGGCGTCACAGACCGCGTCGTAGGTGTCGACGCCGTCGAGCAGGATCGCCAGCAGCAGATCCTGTTTGTTCTTGTAGTGGTAGTACAGGGCGGACAGGCTCACGCCTGCCTCCTGCGCGATGGTCCGGATCGACGACGAGCCGTATCCGTTGCGCACGAACTCTTTCCGGCCCGCCTCGATGAAGACGCGCTGCTTCGGCGACAGCACTCTCACGACAACGCTCCGGTATCGGCGTACTGCGCGATCAGCTCGCCGAGCCTGCCCTTGACCATCTTGCCCGTCGGCGTGCGCGGCAGTTCGTCGACGAACCGCTCCATGAGCACGACCGTGCCACCGAGCGCCTGCGTCGACACGCCGTACCGCAAGGGCGCGGCGTGGTAGATCGGTGCCGGCGACAGGTAGACGGTGTTCTCGTCGAAACCGAAGCGGCGCACCTGCTTCAGCAGCAGAGGACCGGGCTCGTCACCGACCTGAGCACCGGAGAGAGCGGGCTTGATGCCTTTGGGGCGCCCGGTGGTGCCGGAGGAGTACAGCATGTCGCTGCCGCGGGGTTGGTCCGGCATCGGGGTGACGGGAAGACCCGCCACCTCCTCCTCGTACACGAGATGTCCGGGCACCTGCCCTCCGAAGGCGACACGGTGCGTCACCTTCGGGGTGAGCGGCACGATCGCCTCGGCGAGATCGGCGAGCGGCGCCGAGACGACGAGCACCTTCGCGTCGCAGTCGTCGACGAGGTAGGCCGCCTCGACGGGAGCGAGATGCGTGTTGACGAAGGTGACGTAGACGCCCGAACGAACTGCCCCCCAGTATAGTTCGAACGCAGTGGCGTCGTTGACGGTGACGACCGCGATGTGGTCGCCCTTCCCGACGTCGTGTGCGCGCAGCCAGTGCGCGAACCGGACGGACGCGCCCTCGAGCTCCCGATAGGTGAGCGTCCGGCCGGTCGCGGCCTCGTGCACGGCGGGCCGATCCGGGGCGACGGCGGCGTAACGGCCCGGGTACATGCCTACAGCCCCAGATCCTTGGAGATGATCGTCTTCATGACCTCGCTGGTGCCACCGTAGATCCGGGTCACGCGGGTGTCGGCGTACAGCCGGGCGATCGGATACTCGGTGATGTAGCCGTAGCCGCCGTGCAGTTGCAGGCACTTGTCGATGACGCGACCGGAGACCTCGGTGCAGAACAGCTTCGCGCGGGCCGCATCGGCGACCGTCAGTTCCTTGCGGTCGAGCAGTTCGAGGCAGTGGTCGACGTAGACACGCGCGGCCTGGGTCTCGGCCGAGCACTCGGCGAGCACGAACTTGGTGTTCTGGAACGAGGCGACGGGCTTGCCGAAGACCTTGCGTTCCTTGGTGTATGCGATCGCGTGGGCGATGGCGGCCTCGGCGAAGCCGACCTGGTTCAGAGCGATGCTCAGACGCTCCTGCGGCAGGTTGTGAGTGAGGTAGCCGAAGCCCGCGCCTTCCTCACCGAGGAGGTTCTCGACCGGCACCTTCACGTCGGTGTACGAGAGCTCGGCGGTGTCCTGCTGGTGCAGGCCGATCTTGTCGAGCTTGCGGCCTACCGCGAAGCCCTCGGTGTCGGTGGGCACCGCGATGATCGACAGGCCGCCGCGGCGGTTCTCAGGATCGAACGGACTCGTACGGCAGACCGTGAGGATGAGGTCGGCGGTGACGCCGCCGGTGATGAAGGTCTTCGCGCCGTTGATGATGTAGTGCTTGCCGTCCTCGGACAGCTTCGCCGAGGTCGCGATGTTGGCGAGGTCGGAGCCGGTGCCGGGCTCGGTCATCGCGATCGCGGTCATGATCGAGCCGTCGGCGAAGCCGGGCAGCCAGCGCTGCTTCTGCTCCTCGGTCGCGTACTCGAGCAGGTAGGGCAGGATCAGGCAGGCGTGCACGGTGTAGGAGCCGAACGAGACTCCGGCGCGCGCAACCTCTTCGAAGACGATCGTGTTGAACTTGAAGCCGGACTCGCCCCCTCCGCCGAACTCCTCGGGGACCTGGATCCCCAGGATGCCGAGTTCGCCCAGCCGGCGGAAGAATTCGCGGGGCGGGCGACCCATCTCGTCCCATTCCTCGCGATGCGGCGCGACCTCACGTTCGATGAAGTCGCGCACCATCTTCCGGAACTGCTCGTGTTCTTCGGTGAAGATCGTCCGCTGCATGGCTTGTCCTCCGGGGTGTGGGGGCAAGGAGAGGAGAAGGTCAGTTGCCGGTGAAGTCGCCGGTGCGTCGTTCGAGGAACGCCGAGAGGGCTTCACGGTGGTCCTCGGTGTGGTGCGAGAGCGCCTGGAAGGAGGCCGACAGTTCGAGGAGCGTGTCGAGATCGACGCGCTGACCCTCGCGCAGCAACTTCTTCGTCATGCGCAGTGCGCTCGGGGGGTTGACGGCGACGCGGGCGGCGAGCGCATTCGCGGCGTCGAGGAGCTGCTCGGGTTCGACGACCTGCGAGACCATGCCCCAGTCGAATGCCGTCGCGGCGTCGACGCGGTCGCCGGTGAAGGCCATCTCGGCGGCGCGCGCCGCACCGACCGCGCGCGGAAGCAGCCAGGCGCCGCCGTCGCCGGGGATGATGCCGAGCTTGACGAAGCTCTCCGCGAAGAACGCCTTCGACGAGGCGATCCGCATGTCGCACATCATCGCGAGGTCGCAGCCGGCGCCTACGGCCGGTCCGTTGACCGCGGCGATGATCGGGACCTCGCAGTGGTAGATGGCGCGGGGCAGGCGCTGGATGCCGTAACGGTAGCCCTCGCGCAGGGCGTGGGGGCTGCCGCCGAACATGCCGCGACGTTCGTCCATGTCCTTGACGTTGCCGCCGGCGGAGAAGGCCGATCCGGCGCCGGTGAGAATGACGACGCGGGTGTCGATGTCGCGGTTTGCCTCCTCGGCGAGCTCGACGAGGCGATCGATGACGTCGTCACCCGAGATCGGGTTGCGCGCCTCCGGAAGGTTGATCGTCCAGGTCACGACGTTTCCGTCGCGCGTGCTCAGTACGACGTCCTGCGAAGTTGCCATTGCGGTCGCGGTCCTTCCGGTAGCCAGTGTGTGGCTCGCACCATAATTTGGTCGAACGATCGTTCAAATTACGGGGCCGGTCGGATCCTGTAAAGACCGAACGGGCTCGTGGCTCAGTCGGGCAGGCTCACGTTCGACTCGGCGATTCTTATGGCTACCTCGTCCGGGAAGATGTTCCGGAAGACGAAGGGATCGCGGCCGAGCACCCAGCCCGGCGCCAGCGCGGTCGCGTAGCGCTCGAAATATCCGAGCTGCTTCCCGAACAACACGAGCTCCTCGGGCGTCGACGTGTTCCACTTGCGGCCGAGCGAGACGAGCGCACCGATCAGTTCGCTGAGCCGCAACTCCCCCACGTCCTGACCGAGCAGCGGACCGAAGATCTCGGCAACCTGCCGGCCGACCGCCGCGTCGTCGACGTCGAGGTCGGCGGCGACACCGAGCGCCCGCACACTCTGCGCGACCGCCGTGAAGTCCCCGTCGAGCAGGGCCGCGCGGAACAACGCCCGCAGCAGCGCGCGCCACTTCTCGGGCAGTTCGCCGACGATGCCGAAGTCGAGCAGCGCGACACGTCCGTCGTCGAGCAGCCAGAGATTGCCCGCGTGCACGTCGCCGTGGAACGGGCCGTGACAGAGCACCGCCTCCATCCACACCTTCACTCCGCGGCGCACGAGCAGGGAGGTGTCGAGATCGTCCTGGCCCGGCACCACCCGGTCGACGGGCTTGCCCTGCAGGCGCTCCATGCAGATCACCCGCGGACCGCACCACTGCCAGTACACCTCGGGCACCGTGACGTAGACGTTGTCGCCGAACGCGGAGATGTTGCGGCGGAAACGATCCTGACGATCCGCTTCGACCGCCGCGTTGAGCTCGGTCATCGTCGCGTTGTAGAGATCGCGGATGATCCCCGGAGTGTTCGCGATACGGAAGAACTCGAAGAGCTGCAGCAGCTTCGCGCCCATGTAGGCGGCGCGCAGATCGACGAGCATGCGGTGCGCGATCCCCGGTCGCTGCACCTTCACCACGGCCCGTCGGCCGTCGCGCAGCACGCACCCGTGCACCTGGGCCACGGACGCCGCGGCGAGCGGCACATCGTCGAACGACTCGAACATCTCGTCGATGCGGTGTCCGAGATCCTCCTCGATCACCGCGCGGGCCTGCTCGGAAGGGAAGGTCGGCACGTCGTCGAGCATGCGCAGGCACGCGTCGGCGAGGGCCGCGGGGAACAGTCCGGGTGACGACGCGATGAGCTGGCCCAGCTTCACGAAGGTCGGCCCGAGATGTTCGAAGGCGTCGACGGTGCCGTGCGCGGCCGCTTCGACGACGCTGTGCTGCCGGGGCCGGACGGTCCACCGCAACACCGCCCACACCACGAAGGCGATCAGGACGGCGGCGACGACCACGGCCCGTCCGAGCTCGGCCGGCCCGAACCGGTCGAGCGGAGGCCGCTCGACGTCCAGTGCCCCGGGTGGAAGGACGTCGGCGAAGGGGCCGACGGGCCCGTTGCGCTCGGGCCTGCTGTGACCCCGCGCTCCGGATACGCCTTCGCGCAGCGTGTACTCGTGCACGACCTGTCCCCACTCCGTCCACCACGCGCTCACCTCGGCGCGACTTCGTGCACGGTACCTGTATCCGGCCCCCCGATCGAGACCCGGCGATCATCTGTCTTCTGTCGGTGCCCCCGACTACTCTCTGACGGGTAGCGGATTCGGGTCCGACCAGCCGGGGGTATCGCGCTCATGACCGAACAACTGCTCGAAGAATCTGCCGGTTCGACATCGACGTCGACCGATTTCATGGAACTCGCCGAGCCGTTCCGTCGCGAATTGCTCGCCCACTGTTATCGCATGAGCGGGTCGCTGCACGATGCGGAAGACCTGGTCCAGGAGACCTACCTGCGCGCCTGGCGCGGTTACGAGAACTTCGGCGGCCGCTCCTCACTGCGCACGTGGCTGCACCGGATCGCCACCAACGTGTGCCTGACGGCGCTCGAAGGCCGCAGTCGCCGGCCGTTGCCCACCGGGCTCGGCGCGCCCAGCTCCGATCCCACCGACGATCTGGTCACCCGCCCCGAGGTGCCGTGGCTCGAGCCGTTCCCCGTGGGGTACGCCACCGACGATCCGTCGGATCCCGCCACCATCGCTGCCTCCCGCGATTCCGTCCGCCTCGCCTTCGTCGCGGCCCTGCAGCATCTCTCCGCTCGTCAGCGCGCGGTCCTGCTGCTCCGCGAGGTCCTGCAGTGGCGCGCCACCGAGGTCGCAGCCGCGCTCGACACGTCGACGGCGGCGGTCAACAGCCTTCTGCAACGGGCACGTGCGCAGCTGAAGGACGCCCAGGTCCGCGACGACGACCTCGCCGAACCCGACAGCGCCGAGACCAAGGCGTTGCTGCAGCGCTGGGTCGACGGCTTCGAGAAGTACGACATCGATTCGCTCGTCGAGATGCTCACCCAGGACGCCGTCTGGGAGATGCCGCCCTTCGAGGGCTGGTACCAGGGCCCCGACGCGATCGTCACCCTCATCAAGCACCAGTGCCCCGCGAAGGGCCCCGGCGACCAGGTGCTGCTTCCCACCGTGGCCAACGGCCAGCCGGCATTCGGGCTGTACATGCGAGGGGAGGACGACCGCCACCACCCTTTCCAACTGCAGGTGCTCGACATCGTCGACGGTAGGGTCGCGCACGCCACCGTCTTCTTCTCCGACGACACCGCCGGGTTGTTCGCCAGGTTCGGGCTGCCGGAGGACCCGGCAGCCCGCTGACGTCGAAGGTCACGCCTCGGCAGGCGCAGCTTCCGTAGCATCGGCCTGCTGAGCGGCGGCCATGTCCATCCACATGACCTCCCAGACGTGGTTGTCGAGGTCGCGGAACGCCCGCTGGTACGCGTAGTCCCCCATCTCCTCCTGCGCCTTCTGCGCGCCGGTCGTCACCCATTCGCTGCCACCGGCCGCGATCGCGCCGTCGACGAGCGCGTCGACACCGTCGCGACTGTCGGCCGACACGCACATCAGCACCTCACGGGCCTTCGTGGTGTCGCAGATGTCGTCGTTGGTGAACATCCGGAACATCTGCTTCTCGAGCAGCATCACGTAGGTCTGGTCGTTGATCTTCAGGCAGGCGGCGTTCTCGTCGCAGAACGACTCGTCGAACGTGAATCCGAGCGTGTCGAAGAATGCGCGGGTGGCGGTGATGTTCTCGACGGCGAGATTGACGAACAGCATGCGCGACATGGTTTCTCCTGTGGTCGGCCCGTCCTGTGCGGGACGCGGTGCGGGTGTCACCGATACAGACCGGCCGCCCCGTGAGAACTCATCGCGCACCCCGAGATTTCTCGGCGCGGTGTGGTCGTCACTGCTTGCCGAGCACCCAGACCGGGCCCGTGATCAGCCAGATCACCGTGATCGTGGCGAGGGTGGGGAAGATTCCGTACAGCGCCGAGGCCTGTTCGCCGTTCGCGACGGTCGACCCGAGCCCGAGCACGGCTGCCGCACTGATCCCGGCCGCGAGCAGCCATCGCCCGAAGTCCACACATTCCTTGCGGAAGGCCTCCGGGCCCTCCTTCGGAGCGCGTTCCGGTTTCGGACCACCCGCGAGGTGATAGGCGAACCGCCGGTCGGCCCACCGGACGACGCTCGGCCCGAAGGCGACACTCGCACCGAGATAGATACCCGCGGCGCGGTGGACCCAGCCGACCTCCGCCCCGTTGTGCAGATCCACCGCGACGGCCGCGAGCAGAACGACGTCGATCAGCGGGATCAGGGCGAGCAGCACCGTGCCCGTCCTCCGGAGCCGGAGCAGATACCGGCACACGAGGCCGGCCGCGAGCACGACCCAGAACGCGATCTCGCACCCGACGATGAAAGCGGCGATGTGGCTGAACATGACCTCAGAATCGCGCGCACATCCCCCCGCGCGCGTCGCCCGATGGGCGGCAAATGCCTCATCACTTCGGGTGACGCCGACCCTGATCCTCCCCCGGTTGTGGTCGAATCGTTGCCGTGGACAACCGTGAATCCGAGATTCGAGTGGGATTCGTGAACCCGCGCTACAACTCCCTGCTCGTCGCCCTCGCGTACTTCGCGGGTGGCTCGCTGTTGTACGCCCTGGATCTCGGTGTGCTCGTCGAGGACCGGCCGCCGCAGCCGCTGTGGGTGTGGCTGGTTCTGCTCGCGTGCGTGTGTGCACCGATGACGATGCGCCGCACGCGACCGCTTCTCGCACTCCTGCTGGGCACGGTTCCGGTACTGGTCGACCTCGTCGTCGGCCCTTCGCTGCCGGTCTGGATCGCATACGGCGACCTGCTGTACGCCGCAACGCTCTTCGGCTCGGCGCGCACCAGCCGCTTCCTCGAACGCGCCCCGTTGGTCCCGATCGTCGTCGGCGCCGTCGCGCTCGGTGTGTACTTCGGAGAACTGCGCATCGCCGTATGGGCCGTGTCGATCGCCGCGCTCGTGATCGTCGTCCCGATCTGGTGGGCCCGATCCGTCCGCACACATCGGGACGCCGCCGAGATCGAACGGGCACGCGCCGAGGCTCTCTCGCGGGTCGCGGAACTGGACCGTCGCGCCGCCATCACCACCGAGCGGCAGCGTCTGGCCCGCGACCTGCACGATGTCGTGGCTGGGCACCTGTCGTCGATCGCGATCCAGAGCGAGGCCGCGCTCCGCCTCCGCGATTCCGATCCCGACCGAGCGCTGACCGTGCTCGAGTCCGTGCGCTCCGGCAGCGTGGCCGCCCTGCAGGAGATGCAGTCGATGGTGCGTCTGCTGCGCAGCGACGACACCGACGAGATCACCACCGCGGGTCGCCTCGCCGACCTCGAACCGCTCACCGCCTCCGCACGCGCCGCCGGCACCTCCGTCCGGATCGACGGTCGTCCACCCGCAGACCTCGACGCGGAGGTCGATCTCACGGCCTACCGCATCGTCCAGGAGACCCTGACGAACGCGGTCAAGCATGCACCCGGACGGCCGGTGACCCTTCGTTTCGACGACGCCGACGGCCGCCTCGGGATCGAGGTGGTGAACCCGATCGGCGACCCGGACACCCCGGACCCGTCACCGGCCCGCGGCGCCGGGCACGGCCTGCGCAACATCGCCGAACGCGCCGCCGCGGTGGGCGGGCACGCCCGCTCCGGTCGCGACGGGAACGAATGGAGGACATACGTGCAACTGCCGATCGCGAACAGGAGTACGACGTGACGATCAGGGTGTTGCTCGCCGACGACCACAGCGCCATCCGCGCGGGCCTGCGGCTCCTGCTCCACACGAGCGAGGACATCGAGGTGGTGGGCGAAGCCGCCGACGGTGCCGTCGCGGTGTCGCAGACGCGCGCCCTCGCCCCGGATGTCGTCCTCATGGACATCCGCATGCCGCACGTCGACGGGATCGCCGCGACCCGCACCATCACCGAGGAGACGAGTGCCCAGGTGCTGGTGCTGACGAGTTTCGAGATCGACGAGTACGTCTTCGAGAGTCTTCGGGCCGGAGCGGCCGGATACCTCCTCAAGACCGCCTCCGCGGATGCCATGCTCGACGCGATCCGGGCGGTGCACTCCGGGGAGTCCGTGCTCTCACCGCAGATCACGCGAACCGTCATCGACGCGTTCGTCTCGAAATCGACTCGGCGGGAGGATGTTCCGGACGGTCCGGATATCGACGCCCTCACCGCACGCGAACAGGAGGTCTTCGCGTGCCTGGGCGAGGGATTGTCCAACCGCCAGATCGCCACCCGCCTCGGCATCGGTGAGAACACGGCGAAGACACACGTCGCCCGGGTGCTCCACAAACTCGGGCTGCAATCGCGGATCCAGGCGGCCATCCTCGCCCGGGACATGCCCGACCATCAGCTCTAGGATCGGGGATGCACCAGGATTCGACAACCGACTCCGAAAGCGCGGGAAAAACAATGACCGGCACTTCCGATCACGACGACCTGCTGCTCAGCGACGCCGAACGCATGCACGCGTTGAACGCACTCGGCGAACACTACGCCGCGGGCCGGCTCGACAGCGCCGAGTTCTACGAACGATCCGGAGAGATATCTTCGGCGCGAACGTTTTCGGCGTTGCTCCCCTCCTTCCGGGGGCTACCCGGCGGTGTTCCCCTCGAACAGGTCGACGGTCACATCCGGATGACCCACGACTCCTCCGCACCGGCGGTCAGCCACGACAGCTCCTCTGCGACGGCACCCCAGTCCCCGGAGGACGAACTGGCCTCGCTCCGCGAACGGGGCAGCATGGTCGAGACGCTGGACTGGATCATCATCGGCGTCACGCTCGTGACCTTCCTCGTCCTGCAGATCGCTCTCGACTGGAGCTACGCGTGGATCGTGTGGCCGTCGCTGATCGTCACGCTCAGCGTTCCGCGGTTGATCCTGAAGTACAGCGACGACGACGAGAAGGTCTACGAAGAGCTCAAGAAGTCGGAGGCCGCCGAACGGAAGAAGCGGCTCGAGGAGGCGTCGAAGCGGATCCGGGAACTCGAGGGTCGTCGCGGTCCGGAGACGCCACGGGGCTGAAGCGACCGACAGTCACGGAGCTGAAGCGACCGACAGTCACGGAGCTGAGCCGAGGGGTGACCGCAGAGCGGGGTCGACCGGTGATCGCGGACCGGGACGAACCACTCCCCGATTGCTCTTTATTGCGCTGTTCCTGGTAGAAGCAAGGAATGGCAATCGAGACCGCACAGTTCACCGTCGATCGTCCGGGTCGTTTCATGGGCGTCGGCATCGAGGTCGCCGACGACGCGTCGGTCTCGGTCACCCAGTCCGTCGGATCGCACCTGTTCGACCACCGCGGGCAGACCACGCTCGCCTCCATCGGCGTCTTCACCGACGTCGCCGCGGGCGCACCCGCCGGTATCGCGCGATTCGCGGAGACCGGTGAGCGACCGCAGAGCGTGCTGTCGCACGTGACGGCGACGCTCGCCCACCCCTTCCCCGCCTCGGGGGCCCTCGTCGGTCACGGCAGCAGCCTGTTCTTCGACGAGTCCACCGCCGTGTCGGGCACCGACGTGCGCGACGAGCAGGGTGCTCTCGTCGCGCACCTGGTCGGCCGCTCCATCGTCGTCGGGCGCACGCCGATGGAACTCGGCGCCGAGGCGTCGGAGGCCGTGCCGGAGCGGGACGAGCCGGAACCGTGGTCCGATGTGGCGATCCTGGCCGAACTGCCCGGCCTCGACATCGTCACGGGCATCTCCACCGGGACTCTTCCGCGCGGACCGCTCGCCGGGCTGCTCGGACTCGAGGTGACAGCCGCCGAGCGCGGCGTCGTGCAGGCCCGGCTGTCGCCGCGCGAGTGGATGGCCAACGTGATCGGTTCGGTGCAGGGCGGTGTGCTCGTGTCGATGGCGGAGGCCGTCACCGGCCTGGCCGCACAGACGCTGACCGGCATCGATCAGGACTATCGCGTGCTGGAGATCGGCCTCGACTACCTCCGCTCGCCCGCCGTCCCCGGGCCGGTCATCGAACTGCGATCCGAAGCGGTGCGGGCCGGACGGCGACTCGCGTCCTTCGAGACGACGCTGTGCGCCGCCGACGGCACCGTCTACGTGCGCGCACACGCCAACGTCCAGCTGTTCCCCCGCGCGTAACGGATTCGCAGGAATCTCCCAGCTCTCTCGCACCGTGCCTCGAGCGTCCGGACGCACGATGGTCGGAACGAGGACGCACGGAGGAGAGATCATGAACGAGGACGGTCGAGCCGTACACCGAGCACAGCGGCCGCGACACTCGCAACGACACCGACTCGATCCCCGACCCGACGGGGACGACGGTCACCGCACGTGAGGGTGACCGGGTCCTCGCCGCGGTCAACGTGGGTGTCGACGTCTGATCACGCTGCTCTGCGCGCGGCCGTCACCGCCGCGGCGCCGAGCCTCGGGAACCGGCCGTCGGAGATCGTGGTGAAGGTGTTGCCCATGCGGTTGGTGACGAACGCGACCGACAGTCCGGTCTCCGGGTCGGCGAACGCTCCCGAGCCGCCGAAGCCGTAGTGGCCAACCGACCGCAGCGGCTGCTGCCTCAGGGCGACCCATCCGGGGTGGTAACCCAGCCGCCAGTTGGGCCGGATGCCGAGGACGTAGTCGCGTTGCCGGGTCTGCACTTCGAGCAACTGGCCGACGGTGTCCTCCTTCAACAGGCGGGCACCGTCGATCGCTCCGCCGTTCGCGATCGCCGCGTACATGCGGGCCAGGGCCCGAGCGGTGAACACACCGTTCCATCCCGGCATGACGGCGTCGTGCGCGGACGGACTGCGCATCAACTCGTCGAAGCCCTCCGCCATGCCTGCCTCGGCTAGACCCCGCACGCCCGGCGCGTGCGACAGCACCACCGACGCCGTCGTCCACGGTGCCGGCAGGAAGTTGACCTTGGGGAACACCCGGGCGATGCGGTGCCGTTGGTCCTCGGGCACGTGGTACCAGAACTCGTCCGTGCCGAGCGGCTCGGCGATCTCGGTGCGCACGAGTTCCTGGAAGGACACCCCGGTCACGCGCGATGCGATCTCGGCGACGAGGTTGCCGTAGGTGACGGCGTGATAACCCGGCCCGTGGAAACGTCGTGGATCGGGTGGGGAGGCGGCGAGCGCGGCGGCCACCGCCTCTGAATCGAGCAGTCCTTCCCTGCCGGGCACGAGACCGCGGGACCTGTGCAGTCCGGCGCGATGCGACATGAGCTGTCGCAGGGTGATCGTCTCCTTGCCGGCCGCGGCGAACTCCGGCCAGTACTCGGCCACGGCTGCGTCGTAGTCGAGCAGGCCACGCTCGGCGAGGCGGTGCACCACCGTGCTGGCCACCCCCTTGCCGGTGGAGAACGACAGCACCACAGTGTCGCGGGTCCACCGCTTGTCGCGCGCGGCCCAGCCCGCCCAGATGTCGAGGACGGGTTCGCCGTGCAGGTAGCAGGCGAGAGCGCCGCCGCCCTGGCTCGGCTTGTAGAACATCCGGAAGAAGAGATCCGCGACAGGCATGAAGCGCGGATCGACCAGCATCTGTGTGGACGGGGTCGCCACGGGCGGCTCCGTCGTGGAACCTTCGGTCATGAGGGCGATGGTAGGAGTATGTAAACGCTCCCGAGGGTGTTCTCCCACTTCCGCGGCGGTCCGGTCCGCAGGGTGACTGCACGACCTGTCCTTCCGGTGTAAGGATGGGAGCATGACCCTCGCGCAGAACTCGGAGATTCGCTCCGGCATCGATCTCGGACACGTCGACGAACGGGTCCGCCCCCAGGACGACCTCTTCGAACACGTGAACGGCCGATGGCTCGCCGAACACGAGATCCCCGCCGACCGCGCGCTCGACGGAGCCTTCCGCACGCTCGCCGACAAGGCCGAGGTCGACGTGCGGACCATCATCGAAGAGGCCGCGGCGTCCGGCGCCGAGCCGGGCACCGACGCCCAGAAGATCGGCGACCTGTACACCTCGTTCATGGACACCGCGACGATCGAGGCAGCCGGTCTCGATCCGATCCGCGGGGAACTCCGGGCGGTCTCCGGCGCTGCCGACCGCGCCGCGCTCGCGGCAGTACTGGGCGGGTTGCAGCGCGCCGGCGTGACGGGTGCGCTCGCACACTACGTCGACACCGATTCGAAGAACTCCGAGCGGTACCTGATGCACGTTTCGCAGGGCGGGCTCGGGCTGCCCGACGAGTCGTACTACCGCGAGGACCGCTACGCCGAGATCCGTGACCAGTACACCGCCCACATCGGCCGGATGTTCGCCCTCGCCGACCTGCCCTACGACGCGGCGAAGGTGGTCGCGCTCGAGACGAGGCTGGCCGCTGGGCACTGGGACGTCGTCAAGCGTCGCGACGCCGACCTGAGTTACAACCTGCTCACCCTCGACTCGCTGCGCACCGATCTTCCGCAGTTCGACTGGACGGGATGGATCACCGCGACCGGCGCGACCACCGAACAGTGGGCCGAGATCGTCGTTCGTCAGCCGAGCTTCCTCGAGACGTTCGCGACGTTGTGGGCCGACGAGGACCTCGACGACTGGAAGGCCTGGGCGGTGTGGCGGGTGCTGCGCGCGCGGGCTCCGTACCTGTCCGAGGCGTTCGTCGACGAGAACTTCGCGTTCTACGGCCGCACGCTCACCGGTACGCAGGAGATCCGCGACCGCTGGAAGCGCGGCGTGTCGCTCGTGCAGGACCTGCTCGGCGAGGCCGTCGGCAAGCTCTACGTCGAACGGCACTTCCCCGCCGAGGCGAAGACGCGCATGCAGGTGCTCGTCGACAATCTCACCGAGGCGTACCGGCAGTCCATCACCGACCTCGAATGGATGAGCCCGGCCACGCGCGAGGCCGCGCTGCGCAAGCTCGAGAAGTTCACCCCCAAGGTCGGCTATCCCGACACCTGGCGCGACTACTCCGCTGTGACGATCACCCCGGACGACGTGGTGGGCAACTACCGCAGCGGGTACGCCGCGGAATACGACCGCGATCTCGGCAAGCTCGGTGGTCCGGTCGATCGCGGCGAGTGGTTCATGACCCCGCAGACGGTCAACGCCTACTACAACCCGGGGATGAACGAGATCGTCTTCCCCGCCGCGATTCTCCAGCCCCCGTTCTTCGACCTGCATGCCGACGACGCCGCGAACTACGGCGGTATCGGCGCGGTCATCGGGCACGAGATCGGCCACGGATTCGACGATCAGGGCGCGAAGTACGACGGCGACGGCAATCTGGAGAACTGGTGGACCGATTCGGACCGCGAGGAGTTCGGTAAGCGCACCGCGGCCCTCATCGCGCAGTACGACGAGTTCGAGCCGAAGGCCCTTCCCGGACAGCGTGTCAACGGCAGCTTCACGATCGGCGAGAACATCGGTGATCTCGGTGGCCTGTCGATCGCGTTGAAGGCCTACGAGATCGCGCTCGACGGCAAGCCCGCGCCGGTCATCGACGGCCTGACCGGCCTGCAGCGCGTGTTCTTCGGATGGGCGCAGGTGTGGCGTACGAAGGTTCGCGACGAAGAGGCGTCACGACGCCTCGCCGTCGACCCGCACTCGCCGCCGGAGTTCCGCTGCAACGGCGTGATCCGCAACATCGACGCTTTCTACGACGCGTTCGGCGTCGACGAGGGCGACAGGCTGTATCTCGATCCTTCGGAGCGCGTGCGCATCTGGTAACTCCACGCACGACACTGCCCCGACGCGGACAGCGTCGGGGCAGTGGTCGTTTCGGGGGCGTTCGTTTCGGGGGCCGTGCTCGGGCTGTCGCCTACCGGATCAGCCGAGGTGCGAGCTCGGCACCGGAACGCCGCGCGCGTGGAACCACGGGATGGGGTCGACCTTGGCGCCGCCCGGCTGCCACACCTCGTAGTGCAGGTGCGGGCCGGTGGACTGGCCGCGGTTGCCCATCGTGGCGATCTGCTCACCGGCGCGGACGTGCTGGCCGACCGAGACGAAGGACTGATCGATGTGGCCGTAGACACCGGTCGTGCCGTCGTCCTGCGCGATGCGCACCCACAGGCCGAAGCCCGAGGCCGGACCGGATTCGATCACGACGCCGTCGGTGACGGAGAGGATGGGCGTGCCGATCGAGTTGGCGACGTCGATACCGTTGTGGTTGGTCCCCCAGCGCGGACCGTAGCCCGAGGTCAGCGTTCCTGCAGCGGGGAAGGCGAGCGCGGGGCGACGCGCGGCCTCCTCACGAGCGGCCTGCTCGGCGGCCTCGCGGGCGATCCGCTCGGCCTCGGCACGCTGTGCTGCCTCCTGGGCAGCGATCGCCTCGGCGACACGCTGTGCTTCCCTCTCGGCGGCGCGGTTCAGCTTCTCGGTGTAGTGCGATGCGTCGACACCGGCGACCTTCAGCACCTGCGGTGCGGTCGAGAGGTTCTCCCCGGCGCCCGTCCATGCGGTGGCGGACTCGACGCGGACCCGGTCGCCTGCGGCGTTCGCGACCGTCGTTCCGCCGACGGTGACGGCGCTCGCGAGGACCGCGACTGCCATCCACCTGCCGGCGCGGGTTGCGCGCCGTCGCAGATCGGTAGCTTCTCGGGTGTGGGTGGATTCAGGATTTCGGATCACAGCAGTTTCCTCTGGGACAGGCCCTCGGTAACGAAAGGGTCACGATTCCATCACAGAGTACTTCGACCTTTGACGAACTCAGCGTGTCGCCTTGACTCCAAACCGACCGGTATCGGACAAAAAGCGCCCGATTTGCCCTACTCGATTCACATCGACACCATCGACCTCACGCGTTGGTCGCAAAACCGGGGTGAACCGTGAGTGACGTCACGCCATCGGATAACGGGGAAACGATCTCCGAGGGGGTATCGAGGCGGTATTGCGGCCCCAGCCGAGAGAGCCCTACCGCACCGCGAAACGCAGACCGAAATTGTCGAACGTCGCGGGCAGCGGACGCGCCGGATCCGGCTTCATATCCGACACCACGGTGAACTCGGCGAACCGGAGCAGAGTCGCAAGGAAGGTGCTCGCCGCGAACAGCACGATGCTGCGCCCGGGGCACACCGTCGGTCCGGCGCTGAACGGCACGAGCGCGGGATAGCGCTCGGCGCGGCCGTCGAGCCAGATCTCGGGTTCGAAGGTGTCGGCGAACGGCAGGTCGTCGGAGCGGTGGAAGGCCGAGGACAGGATCACGAAGCCCGTACCGGCGGGAATCGTGGAGGTACCACCCGCACCGTCGCTCCACGTGGTCTCTTCCACGGAGTCCCGGAGGATCACCGGAGTGGTCGGCCACAGCCGGGTCGTGTCCAGCACGCAGGCCCGCAGGTACTCGTAGACCTGCGGTGTCCCGGCTTCGGTTCCTGACAATTCCGACTCGACGCGCAGACGCTGCTCGGAATGGGTCGACAACACCGCCAGGGTTCGGGCGCTGACCATGCCTGCGGCGTCGAACGCGAACAACCAGTGCGGCATCTGCCCGATCGGGTCGACGGACGCCGGCGCTGCGAGGTCCCGGACCACCCCGGCCAGACTCTGGGACGGAGCCGCCGTGACATGACGGTGCAGGTTCTGGGTGAACCGATCGCGCAGGCGGTGCCGGAGCGGATGCGCGAACGACCAGTTCCCGTTCGAGCGCAGCGTCCACAACTGGTCGGTGATGCTCTCGTCGTCGCGGGCGGCGTCGCCGAACGCGAGTCGCCGAACGAGGCGCCACCAGGTCTTCACGAAATCAGGAGCGTCGAGTTCACCGCGCGACCTCGCATGCTCGAGCAGATCCTGCGCCTCCTGCTCGATCACGGGAACCCATTCGGCCGCGAGACGGTGCAGGGCGTGTTCCGGTTCGAGGACCGACTCGTTGAACGCGCGTCGCTGGGCGCGGATGTTCCCTCGGGAGATGAGCACACCGTTGGGCTGGAACGGGCTGAGTGCGGCCACCTTCTCCTTGTTGGCCGCAGTGAACGATGCCGTGTCGGTGCGCAGGATCCGGTCCACATCCTCGGGCGTCAGGACGATCGCGAGGGTGCGGCCGGGGATCGGCACGACCACCGGTCCGTCACCGTGCCGCTTCCGTAGATCGGCGACCAGGCGGACCACGCCGGCATCGGATTGGTTCTTCTCGAGCAGCTTCATCGCCCAACGCCGACGAGCGATCGGTCCCACCGCCACGAACGGCACGGCCACCTGCCCGAGGAGCCGAGCGGCGTCGGTGGGCGAAACGGTCGCGGTCGTTGCAGGCACAGGTGCTCCCGGCGTCGGAGGGGCAGGACTTGTGAAGGCTTCCCGTCGGGAGCACATCCAAACGTCCGTCCGGACCCGCAGAGGGAGATCACCGCAACCCCGGAACGAGCAGGCTTGCACGGTCCGCGGACAGAAGCACGCCTTCGGACGGCATGCAACTGTCTTCAAGGCGCGCAAACGGTCGGCGCTGCAGTGACAACTACCCGTCCCGATTTCCCCTGCGCCCTATTTTCCGCGCGCCTGCTTGCCGCGAGAGCACCTTGTCGGCCGCTTCCCAGTGCGCATCGAACAGATCGCCACGACCGTCGGAAAACCCTGCGACGGTGTGGAAGTGATCATCGCCGGCGACAGCGAGGTGCTAATCCGCGGATACAACGTGATGCAAAGGTCGTCGCGTCGCTCTTCCTCCCGTCGACTCCACCGACCCATCGTCGGCGTGAAGTCACCCATCGGACATTCCGACGACGAACACATCCCGTGCCCGTACCCGAACTTTCCGAGGCTCGAGTACGGGCATGTTGTCGCTTCTGCGGTTACACATATTTCAAGATCGAACACAGCACATCGATCGTCGTCACGTTATCCATCACAAGTCCGAAATGCACGAAAGATCCTCTCGCGCCCAACTTTCGAACCCGTGGTTGGATGTGCGGTCGAGATACGGACTCGAGCGCGCGACGCCGCGTGGCGAAGCCGAACTCCATCACAGCCACCGCCTGCCCCGGGAGGAACCATGACCGACATCGAGACGAAGAACTTCTTCACCGATCCGGAACTCGTCGAGGACCCGTACCCCTACTACGACGCCCTGCGCGAGGGATGCCCGGTCACGCGCGAACCCCACCACAACGTCATGATGGTCACCGGCTACGAAGAGGCGATCCAGGTCCTGAGCGACGAGCAGACCTTTTCGTCGTGTATCTCGGTGACCGGTCCGTTCTCCGGCCTTCCGGCCTGCCCCGAGAGCGACGACATCACCGACTTCATCGAGGAGCACCGCCCCTCGCTGCCGATGAACGACCAGCTCCCCACCATGGATCCCCCGCAGCACACCGACCATCGCGGCCTGCTGATGCGGCTCATCACGCCCAAGCGACTCAAGGAGAACGAGGCCTTCATCGAGCGCATCGCCGACCGCCTCCTCGACGATCTGCTCGCCCGAGGCGAGGGCGACTACATCACCGGCTTCGCCGCTCCGTTCGCGATGCTCGTCATCGCCGACCTGCTGGGCGTGCCGGAGAGTGACCATCAAGAATTCATCGAGGGCCTGAAGATCCAAGTGGAGAAAGGCTTCTCGCTCGGCAGCACCGAGGGTGAGACGCTGAAGCTCAACCCACTCGAGTTCCTGTACAAGAAGTTCGGCCAGTACATCGAGGACCGCCGCGCGAACCCCACCGACGACGTGCTGACGGGCCTCGCCACCGCAACCTTCCCCGACGGCACCCTGCCGCCCGTCGACGACGTCCTGCGTATCGCCGCGAACGTGTTCTCCGCCGGCCAGGAGACCACCGTGCGTCTGCTGAGTTCCGCGTTGCGGATCATCGCCGAGCAGCCCGAACTCCAGAAGACCCTGCGCAGCGAGCCCGATCGCATCCCGAACTTCATCGAGGAGACGCTGCGTTTCGAGAGCCCGATCAAGGGCGACTTCCGGCTCGCGAAGACCCCCACCACCGTCGGCGGGGTCGACGTCTCGGCCGGCACGATCATGATGCTGGTCAACGGCGCCGCCAACCGCGACCCGCGCCAGTTCTCCGACCCGAACGAGTTCGACATCGATCGCCGCAACGCACGCACCCACATCGCGTTCGGTCGCGGCGTGCACTCGTGTCCTGGCGCCCCGCTCGCCCGAACCGAAGGACGCGTGGGCATCGCGCGCCTGCTCGAGCGCACCAGCGAGATCCGGATCTCCGAGAAAGTGCACGGCCCCGAGGACGACCGGAAGTTCGGTTACCTGCCGACCTTCATCCTGCGCGGCCTGCTCGCCCTGCACCTCGAGTACACGCCGGCGGAAGGTGAGTCGAAGTGAAGGTCGTCGTCGACGACGACGCCTGCCGCGGACACGGCGTCTGCCTCGCGGCCTGCCCGGAGGTCTTCGACCTGAGCGACGGCGGATACGCCGTCACCCTGATGTCCGAGGTCCCGGCCGAACACCAGGACTCCGTGCGGGAGGCCGCAGGGGGTTGCCCCGAAAGGGCGATCCGGCTCGACTGAGATCAGAGCGCGCCGTTCTTCGACGGGTCCGGCGTCCGGCCTTCCATTCTCCAGCAGAGAATCCACCTCCCGAGCCTCTTGCGGGGAATGACCCGTCTACGGGGGCCGGGTGCGCTCCGATCCCCGCGTTGGTTGTCAGGATGTCTCACGGCCATCCTGACAACCAGCGAATTGCCGCAGCGGATGGCGAGAACGGCAGCGGATTCCGTCCCGGGTGCGCATTCCGACTTGCCTCTTTCCGGCCCCGAATCAGCCGTATCGGGATGAGAACAAGGTTTCTTTTTCTGATAGCAACAGTCTCGAGTCGGGGCGGAAAGCGGAAGGACGGCCCCGCGTTGCCTCCCTACCCTCCGGTACAGTGTCCCCATGTCCACTCCACGCGACACAGGGCGATCCGGGCAGTGACGGGCGCCAGCGAAGAGCCGGCCTGGAAGCAGCGCGCGGTGGAGCGTTCCATCCGGACCGCGAAGCTGCGCGCCGAGCAGCGCGTTCAGCGCTTTCTCGACGCCGCACAGGCGATCATCGCGGAAAAGGGCAGCACCGACTTCACGGTTCAGGAAGTTGTCGACCGGTCGAAGCAGTCGCTTCGCAGCTTCTACCTACAATTCGACGGTAAGCACGAGCTGTTGCTGGCACTCTTCGAGGATGCTCTGAGCCGCTCTGCCGATCAGATCCGTGCCGCTGCCGCCGACGAGAAGGATCCTCTCGATCAGCTGCGCGTCGCAGTGGAACTGCTGTTCGAGTCGTCCCGACCCGATCCGGCGGCCCCGCGCCCCCTGTTCACCGACCTCGCGCCGCAGCTGGTGCTCACCCATCCTGCCGAGGTGAAGGTCGCACACGCACCGATGCTCACGCTGTTCACGGAGCTGATGGAGAAGGTCGATGCCGAGGGCAGCCTTCGCGAGGGAACGAACGCGAAGCGAATGGCCGCCATGACAATGCAGACCGTGATGTCCATTGCCCAGTCGAGCGGTGGCGACGACACCACGACCCTTCTCATCTCGGCCGACGAGGTATGGAGTTTCTGCTCGCAGGGATTCGCCGCCCGCTGACGAGAGCAGCATTCTCGAACAGCAAAGTTCATCCCTCTCGCTCGGTGATCACGAGAAGCCAATCCCCGTCTCCATCCGTGTTCGGCCCCGGTATAGGGATGTCGCCGTTCTCGTCGGAAGTCGCCGGCTGCCGAGGCCCGGTCGCGTCGGCGGGGTCGACCCACTCGAGGGTCGCCTCCTCCGGTACCAACGCAGGATCGAGCCGGATCGTGCGCTGCGTCGGAAGGTAGACGACGGCGAGTGAACCGTCGGGTGTCCGGGCAGCGGTGACGTACTCGTCGTCGAGAACGTCGATCATCTCGTCACTCGTCCACGGGGTGCCGCGACCGGCGACGACGAGCGGTTCGTCGATATCCGGCACGAGCTCCCACCACGGCCACGACTGCCACAGTTCACGTATCGCTCGCAGCTGTGCGACAGCGGGAGTATCCAGACGGGTTTCCCACCCGTCCGGGAACTCCCAGTCGTCGGAACCCCGGAACTCGCCGGGCGAACCGGAGGTCAGTGCCCACAACGCCTGACGTCGGAGTGTCTCGTCGATGGTCGGTGCCGTGTCCTCCTGGTTGTTCTCACCTTCGTAGTTGCCCTCCGAGAACAGTGCGGGTCGCGGGTCGCGGGTTCCGTCGGCACGCTCGTAGGCCTGCAGGACGGCCTGATAGGTGGGCGCGTAGGTGTAGACGAAGTTCCAGTCCACGACCGGTTCCCAGAACGGGTGATCCGTGGACAGCAGCTTGTCCCACCCCAGTTGGATCGTGAACGGTGCGTCGGAGCCGGCATCACGGATCCCGTCGAGCATCGCGTGCAGCACGAGATCCGACTCGGCACCGGCCGCGAGATCCTCCGCCTCCGGTGAGTAGTCCCCGCCGGTCATCCAGACGATGTTCGGGAATTCCGCGTACCGCTGCGCGAACCGCCGTCCGTACTCGAAGGCCTGTTCCGGCGTGGTCGACGCAAAGACGTGGGTGAGGTTCCACCCGTCCATCGGATACAGGAATACCGTGTTCCCGTGGCGGCACGCGATCCGGAGGTAGTCGTCGACACGCGACCAGTACACCTCGTTCCACTGCGTGATGTCGCCGTCGACGAACGGTTCGATGCCGTCGAAGGTGGCGCCTTCGTAGCTCGGGCCGCCGTTCACCGGCACGACGATCGCCGACATGATCGAGGCATTGAACCCGTTGATCTCGCGGTCGGTGAAATACAACTCGGCCTGCTCGGGCGACCAGTCGGCCATCCCCGACCACGGCGAGTCGCCGCGGACGAGGACGGGATCACCGTATTGATCCTCGAAATGGCGGCCATCGGCGCCGACGGACGAGACGAAGCGGTGGTCGGCGGCATCGCAGTCCGCTTCGACCGCCGGGACGTTCGTCCGCTGTTCCTGCTCTCCCGCGTTCGAACAGGCCGCGACCAGCAGCAACACCATCACAAGGACTGCCTGTTTCATCGTCACCCCACCGCGCCCGTGGTACGTCCAGGCTACGGAGGAGATCGTGGCTCCGAGCGAAAACACGGAACCCGTCGTCGGCGACAACCCGCGCTGGGGACTTCTTCCTCGACAAGGACCGACGTTCAATTCCGACGGACGCGGACGGCGGTGCCGGCGCACAGCACGACGACGGCACCGCCCGCAAACACTGCCCATGTCAATGGTTCTCCCAGCAGCCAGGCGGCCCAGCCGACCGTCATGATCGGCTGGGTCAGTTGCACCTGCCCGACCCGAGCCATCGGCCCGATGGCCAGACCTCGGTACCACGCGAAGAACCCGAGGAACATGCTGACGATGCCGAGGTACGCGAACGACGCCCAGTGCGTCACCCCACCCTGCGGCGGTCCGTCGGCGAGCGAGACCAGGGTGAGTGTCACCATCAACGGTGACCCCAGCACCAGTGCCCACGAGATCGTCTGCCACGCACCGATCTCCCGCGCCAGCAGCCCGCCTTCTGCGTAACCGACGGCGGCGGCGACCACCGCGCCGAGCAACAGCAGATCGGCTCGACCGAATCCCGCGGCACCTCCGCCACGCAGGCCCGCGAAGGCCATGACGGCGACCGTCCCCGCACCCGCCGCGACCCAGAACGGGGTGGGCGGCCGTTCGTGGGCCCGCAACACCGCGACCACCGCGGTCGCAGCCGGAAGGATCGCGATGACGATCGCGCTGTGGTTCGCCGGTGCCATGGTCAGGGCGTACGAGGTGAGCATGGGGAATCCGATCACCACCCCACCTGTGACGACGGCGATCCTGCGCCACTGATGCGTGTTCGGGAGTCGTTGCCCCGTGAGCGCGAGCGCCAGAGCGGCGAGAACCGCCGCGACGACCGCGCGGCCGGCGGCGACGAACAGCGGTGACATCGCCCCGTTCTCGACGGCGATGCGGGTGAGCGGCACGGTCAGGGAGAAGCCTGCGACGCCGAGCAGACCCCAGGCGAGCCCGCGAGGATCGGACGATAGCACTGGCCTGCCGGACACGATAGCGCTACTCTTCAATCTCATGTCGAACAGTAGCAGTTCCCAGCTCGTCGCGGAACTGACCCGGTGGATCGCCACCGCAGCACCCGGCGCCCGGTTGCCGTCGACGAGATCGCTCGTCGCGCAGTACGGCGTCAGCCCCGTCACGGTGCAGAAAGCATTGAAGACACTCCAGACCCGGGGTCTCGTGGAGAGTCGCACCGGTGTGGGAACCTTCGTCCGCCGGATCCGCACGTCGAACACGATCGATCACAGCTGGCAGACGGAAGCGCTCGGAACGGCTCCCTCGTTGCCTCGCGCCTCCGCCGCCCTGCGCACCGTGTCCAACGATGTGGTCTCGCTCCACTCCGGCTATCCCGACCGCACGCTGCTTCCCGAACGCCTTGTCCGCGGAGCATATTCACGCGCAGCCCGCAGCGATGCCGCCGTAGGACGGACACCTGCTGCAGGACTTCCCGAACTGCAGGAGTGGTTCGCCGCGGAGCTGTCGGAAGCGACGAACGCGCGCACGGCCCCGCCGTCCGCGGGCGACGTGATCATCACCCCCGGCAGTCAGAGCGGGCTCGGGTCGATCTTCCGCGCACTCGTCGGCGCCGGTAATCCCCTCATCGTGGAGTCACCGACCTATTGGGGTGCAATCCTCGCGGCCACGAAGGCCGGCGTGCAGCTCGTACCGGTTTCCAGCGGACCCAACGGGCCCGATCCCGACGAATTGGCCCGCGCCTTCGATCGGACCCGGGCCCGCGCCTTCTACGCACAACCGAACTTCGCGAATCCCACCGGGGCGCAATGGCCGTCGTCGACCGGCGAGCGGGTCCTCGACGTCGTGCGCGATGCGGGAGCGTTCGTCATCGAGGACGACTGGGCCCACGACTTCGGGATCTCGGCCTCGTCCGTTCCGCTGTTCGCCCGCGACGATTCGGGCCACGTCGTCTATGTCCGCTCCCTGACCAAGAGTGTCGCGCCGTCGGTGCGGGTCGCGGCGATCGTCGCGCGTGGACCGGCTCGCGAACGCATCCTCGCCGACGTGCAGGCCGAATCCGTCTATGTGAGCGGCGTTCTCCAGACGGTCGCGCTCGACGTCGTCACCCAGCCGGCATGGCAGACCCATCTGCGGGCGGTGCGGCGCGAGCTCGAATCGCGCCGCAACCTTCTCGTGAGCGAACTTCGTGAGCTCGCACCGGATGTGGCTGTCGACGGGCTACCGTCCGGTGGGCTCAACCTGTGGGGCAGGCTCCCGGACGACGTCGACGCCGAGGCCGTCGCGCACGAGTGCGAGGCCGCCGGGGTGCTCGTCGCGGCAGGTGACGAGTGGTTCCCGGCGGAGCCCACCGGTCAGTACCTCCGGCTCAACTACGCAGGACCGAATCCGGCGGCCTTCCGGGAGGCCGCGCGGGTCATCGGGAAAGTCGTCTCCGGCGGGTGAGGGCGAGCGGACGTCACCGGCTCGTGCGGCGCCGGCGGGCCTTCCTCACCCGGGTGCGTTCGTCCTCTGTGAGCCCACCCCAGATCCCGTAGCGTTCACCGGAATCGAGGGCGTACTGCAGGCACTTCTCCCGCACCGGACAACGAGCGCAGACCTTCTTGGCCGAAGCCATCCGGTTCTCCCTCGCGTCGCCCCGCTCGTTGTCCGGGTGGAAGAACAACGATCCGTCTGCGTCGCGACAAGCCGCGTCCATCTGCCAATCCCATTCCTCGGTAACGGGAGGCGGCAGATAGAGCAACTTCAGCGCGGGCATGTCCTACCTCCCTCCGTTGCGCAGGGTGCGGTAGACCTCGATCAGGTGATCGGTGGACGCGTCGCCGGTCTCGGGGATCTCGTCGCCGGCGAGCACCGTCTGCAGGGCGGTGGCCTGGGTCTTGCCGAGTTCGACGCCCCACTGGTCGAACGAGTCGATCCCCCACAC